>JAUNCY010000030.1 GCA_030526325.1 Bacillota bacterium | reverse complement strand
TACTTACAGCACTGACAGGAATCTTCTAGGAAGAAAGTAAAGCGAAATATCAGAATTAACTTAAAAGAAAAGAACGGGAATTTATCTAGGAAAACATTAAAACGGAGGGGAATAAAATGAACACAAACGTAATGAAAAAAGACAATATCTTTGCAATGGGAACAATCTTAGCAGCAGCAGCAGTGGTACTCACAGCACTGACAGGAATTTTCTAAAAAGCTGATTGAAGCACCATAAATAAAAACTGAACGGGAAATAATAATGAGTCCGCCTTAACCGGCGGATTTTTTATATATATTTGTACATTATAATCGTGGATCAATTTGCCGAACATGACTGAATAATCATTAATATTCCTTAATAGGGACAGAGGTTTATATCAATGAAAAAATTCCGATAAACCTGCAGACAACCCGAAAAACAGGAAAAACAGAATAAACAGTAAAACATAAAAGCAGGAGAACAGGCACAGACGCCCGGGCTCCTGTTTTAATTTTCGGAAATGAATTATATTTTTTCCTGCGGCAGATGATACATAAGCCCGGAGCGAAGTGAGAGGATGCCAGATCCGCCTGAAATTATGCCGGAACACTACTGAAAATATACTCAGTAGTGTTCATGTTCGGCGTCGGTCCTTGTACGATGAACTGTTCCTCGCGGATGATGAGGCGGAGCATATATTGAAGAAAGCTTTAGAGAGCAGTTCCCTGCATTTGAAATATTGTGCCATGTGCCGCAGGGTATGAAAACAGCATCACCCGCATTCAGCTGACGCTTGAAACACATTCTGTCTTTAGCTGTTCCCATGCGGACAAAGGCCTGACCCGTTTCCACGCGGATATACTGGTCTGTCTCAGGGTGAACTTCCGCACCGATTTCTCCGCAAACCGGAATACACATAAGAGTCATCTGAAGATGGTTTCCGGTCCAGAATGCCGTTCGAAAATTACTGTTCTGCCGCGCGGCATTAGAAATATTCGAAATAAAAGGGCAGGAACCGTAATCTGAAATGCAGCCCTGTTTAATAGTATTTTTAATGTCCATGACATTGCTCCTTTCAAAATTGATACCATATATACTATGCGATGATTTGCAGAGAAGTGAGTTTACAAAAGGCTGACATAAAGGAGTCGGTAAAAACACAGATTGCAGGAGTAAAAAGTTCAGACTGTTTAGCTGTTTTCGATAAAATACTGTATAATAATGAAAAGAAAGGTAAGCATATTGGGGAGGTGTGAATATGGATGCAAAGAAGTTTTTAACAGAGGCTGAAGATTTACAATCAATGGTTCTGAGAGAAAGGCGGGAGCTTCACCGAATTCCGGGAACCGGATTTGATATAGCTGAAACGTTGGAATACGTAAAAAATGAATTGAGAGGGATGGGAATAGAGCCGCAGGACTGCGGAAGGGCAGGAATAACCGCGATTGTCGGAGGAAAAAAAGAAGGAAAGGTATTTCTTCTGAGAGCGGATATGGACGGACTTCCGGTGAAAGAGGAGGCAGACGTAGAGTTTGCATCGCAAAACGGAAAAATGCATGCCTGCGGACATGACATGCATACTGCAATGCTGCTGGGAGCAGCAAAACTTCTCAAAACCCGTGAAAATGAAATAGAAGGCAGCGTGAAGCTGATGTTTCAGCCGGCGGAAGAGACTTTTGAAGGTTCGAAAGATATGATTGAAGCAGGGCTGCTGGAAAATCCGGCTGTAGACGGAGCCCTTATGATACATGTTATGGCAGGAATGCCTTTTGAAGAGGGAACGGTAATAGTTTCGGCACCGGGAGTGAGCGCACCTGCTGCAGACTATTTTGAAATCAGGGTACAAGGGAAGGGCTGTCACGGCTCCATGCCAAATACCGGAATAGATCCTCTCACAGCAGCAGCTCATATACTGATAGGTCTGCAGGAAATCCATGCCAGAGAACTGGCTATGGGAGACAGAGCGGTGCTGACCATCGGAACGGTAAACGGAGGAACAGCGGCAAATGTAATTCCTGATTCGGTTGCCATGGGAGGAAGTCTAAGAACCTTTGACGAGGAAACACGGGAAATGATAAAAGAAAGACTGACTGAAATTGCGGAAGGAACCGCTAAAGCTTTCAGATGCAGTGCAGAAGTAACCTTCGGAAGCGGATGCCCTACCCTGGTTAATGACAGAGAAATGACAGAGGCAGCATTTAAGTACGTCAGAGAGCTTATGGGGCAGAAAAAAGCATTCTCCGCGGCAGAACAGGCGGGAGCTTCAACAGAGTCGGAGGCGGGAAAAGGAGCAAAGAAAAACGGGAAGAAAGAAACCAAAACCGCCGGTTCGGAGGACTTTGCATATGTGAGCCAGCGAGTGCCTTCGGTAATGCTCGCACTTGCGGCAGGAAGCCCGGACAAGGGATACTGTTATCCTCAGCATCATCCCATGATTAAATTTGACGAAAGCGTTCTTGCGGGCGGAAGCGCGGTATATGCATATACAGCCCTTAGATGGCTGGAGGAGCATAAATAATAGAAATATTTTCTGCCCTGCGCCGGGACAGGGGAAAGAGAGAACATCACGGCTCAGGCAATTCAGAGACTGATGACGGACAGTGAGCCGGAGCCGCCTGACAGGGGAGACGATGCTTTAATATAATATATGTAGGAAAAAATTTCCGCCGTGTCAGATGAAAAAAGGATTTTGCTGTAATTTTTCTGCTGAATATAAGATTTGCAGTTGATTTTACTGAATAATGTGATAAAATTTTAAACTATGCAGAATAAATTCCGATACGGGTAAGTCGGAGCTCTGCAAAAGCAAAAGCAAACATTGTAAAATCAGGAGGCAAAAAAAATGAGAGTAGTAGTAAAAGTAGGCACATCCACATTGGCACATTCCACCGGATTGCTCAACATCAGACACGTGGAAAAATTATGCAAGGTTTTGAGCGATATTAAAAATTCCGGAATCGAACTGGCTATGGTTTCATCAGGAGCCATAGGAGTCGGACAGGGAAAACTGTCACTGAAAGAAAGGCCCTCTGATTTACCCACAACACAGGCTGCTGCGGCGGTCGGACAGTGTGAGCTTATGTATACATATGACAAAATGTTCGGAGCATACAATCATACGGTTGCTCAGGTACTGGTAACCGCAAGCGATATAGACGAAGAATCCAGAAGAAACAACTTTATTAATACAATGGTAAGGCTCATGCAGCTGGGAGCACTTCCTATCATCAATGAAAACGACACTGTTGCCACAGACGAGATAGTTATCGGGGACAATGATACACTTGGCGCTGTAGTCGCAAAAGCAATAGGAGCGGATCTGCTCATTATTCTGTCGGATGTGGAAGGGTTGTATGATGATAATCCTAACAGAAATCCGGATGCAAAACTGCTGCATGTGGTTGAGGAAATAACACAGAAGCATTACGACGCAGCGGAAGGATCTGTTTCCAAGCTTGGCACAGGCGGAATGGTTACAAAGCTGAAAGCAGCGGAAATGGCAACAGCTCACGGATGCGATATGATAATAGCTAACGGAAGGAATCCGGAAATTTTATACGACATTCTTGAAGGGAAACAGGTGGGAACCAAATTCCTGGCAAGAAGCAAAACACATCAGTAAATCCGGAGGGAATATAATGAAAACTACACTGGAAATAATGAAAAGCGCAAAGGCTGCTGCGCCGGAGATGGCAGTGATAAGCGCAGAAAAGAAAAATGAGGCTCTTCTGGCAATGGCAGACATGCTTCAGGAAGCCGAAGATACAATACTTGAGGCAAATAAAATAGACGTTGAAAATTCTACGGGAGTAATTTCACCGGTTATGATTGACAGGCTGACCCTTACGTCCCAGAGGATTTCCGATATGGCCAAGGGAATCAGAGACGTTGCGGCGCTGCCGGATCCTATAGGCAGAGTTATTAAAAGTCACGAGCTTCCTAACGGACTGATTGTTAATAAAACCTCGGTTCCGCTAGGAGTTATTGCAATAATCTATGAAAGCAGACCTAATGTTACCTCGGATGCAGCGGCGCTGGCGCTGAAAAGTGGAAACGCCTGCATTCTGAGAGGCGGCAAGGAAGCTTTTCACTCTGCAGACGCAATAGTGCGTGCTCTGCAGAGAGGGTTGTGTAAAGCGGGGCTGTCCGGAGACCTGGTTCAGCTGATACAGGACACAACCCGCGCCAGCGCTTCAGAACTCATGAACGGAGTCGGATACATAGACCTGCTTATTCCGCGAGGCGGAAAAGGCCTTATACAGTCCTGTGTAGAAAATGCCAAGGTGCCGTGTATCCAGACCGGCACCGGCATCTGCCACATCTATGTAGATGAATTTGCAGATCTGGAAAAAGCGATAAACATAGTTGAAAATGCCAAGACCAGCAGACCGTCCGTATGCAATGCCGCAGAAGTGTGCCTTGTACACGAAAAAGCGGCAGACAAATTCATGGAAATGATGAGGCAGAGACTGGTAGAGGACAGAAAAAACAGCGGCCTCACACCGGTAGAATTCAGAGACAATGAATTTTCAACGGAATTTCTCGATTACATAATGGCTGTCAAAACAGTAAGCTCCGTTAAGGAGGCCGTAGAGCATATAGCCGCACACTCCACCGGACACAGCGACGCCATCGTAACCGAAAACAAAGAAAATGCCGACTACTTTGTCCGAATGGTGGACAGTGCGGCCGTATACGTAAACGCCTCTACAAGATTTACAGACGGAGGAGAGTTCGGCCTGGGCTGCGAAATGGGCATATCAACCCAGAAACTTCACGCCAGAGGCCCAATGGGACTGGAGGAACTCACCTCCTACAAATACATCATCTACGGAAACGGACAGATAAGATAGCTTATTTAATACTCCCGGTTTTAGAACCGGGAATATTTTTTTCATATACGGACAGGCTTCCCGAATTGTCGCAGATTGCCAGAAGCACAGATGAAATATCCCCAATGTTCTTCTCCTTAAGCCTGTTCATCAGCCATTTTTCGTCATGACCGGAATTTTTGAGATTTTCATCGATTATCCTGCCGTCAATTATCAGGTTGGCGCACAGACCCTCCTGCTTTACCACAAGATTCATATCCGACACAGAAGCAGGCTTCACAGAAGATTTTGGAATTATGCTGAGAGAACCGCTGGTTTCCTGAACAGCGTAATACACATCAGAAAGATTGAAATATCCGGCTTTGCGCACCTGAGCCAGAAATTCGTTCATATCGAGCCTGGATTTTTTCAGATTTTTCTCAATAAGCCTTCCCTCTTCGACTATAACAAGGGGAGTCCCGATAAACAGATGCCTGAATCTGAGAGACTTGTTCGAAAAAAATGAAATCGCCACCTCGCAGAGGGTATAGACACCCATGGCAATTATAGGATAGTGAAAGGGAAGCTCCCGGTCGAAGGCCATCTCGGCGGCGATAGAGCCGATGGTTATGCCAAGAACATAGTCGAAGAAATTCAGCTGAGAAATCTGCTTCTTTCCCATAATCTTTGTGAAAATAAATAAGACAAGAGCGGAAAAAAAAGCCCTGAGAATAATTTCCAGTATGTCCATAGTAAAAAATCCTTTGCACTTAATAATATATGATGTATAGTTTTTCCGTAAAGGAAAAAAATATGCGGATCAGCGTTCCGGAAAATTTCCGAATCGCGGCTGAACCGGACCCCGGACCGGCAGGCGGCAAGCTCCCGGACAGGTATCTGCCGCATAAAATACAGGATGAAAATAATAACATATTAACAGGAAGTGAATTATGAAAACATTTGATACAGTACTGGCCTCAGGTTCTCCAAGGAGGCTGGAGATTTTTGAAAGCAACGGATACACCGTCAGAGTAATGCCCGCAGATGTGGATGAGACCCTGCCGGAAAAAATAAAACCCTCTGACGGGGTGATGCTGCTGGCACTCAGAAAAGCTCTTCACACAGAAGAGAAGCTGGTCGAAGCAGGAACTCACGGAGACCATGTTCTGGTGGTGGCTGCGGACACCGTGGTTTACAAAGACAGAATAATGGGAAAACCCGAGGACGATGATGAAGCTTTTGAAATGCTGAGCAGTCTCAGGAACAGCAGCAGTCTGGTTATCACCGGAGTTGCCCTGAAAGCTGCGGGAAAACCCTACGGAAGAGTATTCTACGATGTATCCGAGGTTTTCTTTAATGATTACAGCGATGAAGTGATACGGGACTATATAGCCACTGGAGAACCTATGGACAAAGCCGGAGCGTATGCGATTCAGGGGGGCTTCGGAAAGCATATCAGAGAATATAAAGGCTCCTACAGCAATATTGTAGGATTTCCATGGGAAAAATTTCAGGAGGAACTGAAAAAATTCCGGGAAGATATCGGTTAAAAGCCCCGCAGAATCCTGCTAAAAGTTCTGAACTGCGAGGGCAGGCCGGAAGTCCCGCCGAACTCGGGCAAAAACTCCTCATCGCGGGAGCGGGTCTAAAGCCCGACCGGCTGTGCAAATCGCCTGCTGCAGGAGTAACCGGAAGATGCGGCCGTCGTTGTCGCCTGCCCTGGAATTTACCGGGCCGAATGCCCCGGACCCGTTAAAGCAGAGATATTAACCAAATAAAAAAGGACTGCCCTGACGTGATATGCTCCCAACGGAGCATATCAGCGCGAACAGTCCCTGCTGATTCCCGCAATTTTTATATTATGACAATTATGTTTTTTTACTGAGCCAGATAATACGGAGTGATGCTGAAACCTTCAGCCATCTCCAGAGCCGTAGCCAGCTCGTTGTCTTCCCTGCTGCTCTTAATAATGCTTTCCGCAGCACCGAAAATCATGTCAAATACCGAAACGTTATTATAATATTCGTATTCGAAGACATCACAGTCTTCAAGCCCTGTTTCCTTCTGTATAGACAGAAGAGAATCTTTATAATTAGAAATTTCATCGATAAGACCGTTTTCAAGAGCCTGCTTTGCTGTGTATAATCTGCCGTCCGCAAGAGCCTTGACCGTGTTTATATCCATATTTCTTCCTTCAGCCACAATACCGGTGAACTGTTCATAGCTCTCGTCAATTATAGACTGATATATGGCAATCTGCTCTTCGGTAAGAGGATCGTACATGCTTCCCATAGCTTTGTTGTCCCCCGATACCAGAGTTGTGGTCTTTATACCGTATTTCTCGAGAAGCTCTGAAATTTCAACAACCGTTCCCATGGTCACCCCTATCGAACCGGTCACAGTGTTTCTGTTGGCATAGATTTTATCCGACGCACAGGAAATGTAATATCCTCCGGATGCGCAGGTGGGCCCCATAATCGCATAAACCGGATTTCCGGTCTTTTCCTTATAATCAAGAAGCTTCAGATAAACCTCATCAGTGGCATAGACACTGCCTCCCGGAGTATCCAGGTAGAGGATTATTCCTCGGTTGTTCTCTTCATTGGTTATTGATTCTATCATTCCGATAAGCCATTCCTGATTGTATGAGGAAGTTTCATATACCGAGGATGAACCGCTGTTATCTATAGATCCGGTTATTTTTATCACTGACAGATGCTCTTCAGACAGATTATATCCGTAATTGTCAGATTCTGAGCCGGAGAATATGCCGGCCATTGCTCCCAGTACAGCAACAGCCACGAAAATGGCCAGAATTATCAGAAAAACTATCAGCCCTTTATTTCTTTTCTTCTTTTTTGGAGTATTTTCCGCTGAAAATTCCTCACGGCCGTCATTCTGCTCCCTGAGATTCTGATTACTGCCTTCCGGCTGACCGTTTATGCTCTCTTTTTCCATCAATCTACCTCCTTTTGTTTTTCAAAGATACCCGAAATACGACAGATTCCGAGTCAAGAAGGATTATATCATAAAAGACATGACAATTATACAAGTGGAAAAATTTTTAATTGACATCAAGTGTATTAGGTGTTATAGTACAGTTATAAAAGGGGAAAGGAGGAAGTACTGCTTATGTTCCAGATTGATTTGAAAAGCCGCAAGGCGATTTATGAGCAGGTGGTGGATAATTTCAAGGAAATGATAATTACGGGAGTATTGAAGCCTGATGAAAAAGTACCGTCGGTAAGAGATATGGCAAAGGAGCTGACTATCAACCCGAATACTATTCAGAAGGCTTACAGAGAGCTTGAAAACCGGGGATATTTCTATTCGGTTTCCGGTCTTGGCAGCTTTGTTGCTGCTCCGGCTGATGTTCAGAACAACAAGGCCAGGATTGACGAACTTAAGGGGGTTTTGAAAACCACTTTGAACGAACTGGTTTTTCTGGAATGCCCGAAGGAAGAAATAATGGAAGCAATCAGGGAAACTGCGCTGACACGGAAGGGGGGGACTGACTTATGATACGGATTAAAAATGTCTGCAAGGCTTTTGACGGATTTCAGGCTCTGGACGGACTGAATCTGAACGTGAACAAGGGCTCGATTTACGGACTTGTGGGTATAAACGGTTCCGGAAAGACAACTGTTATTAAGCATATCACAGGTGTCTACAAACAGGATGCCGGGGAAATCCTGGTAGACGGGGAAGAGATTTTTGATAACATAGGTGTGAAACAGAAGATGGCATACATTGCCGACGACCTGTATTTTTTCGGAATGTACAGCCTGAAAGGCTCGGCGGATTATTACAAAAAGCTTTATCCGTCATGGAATGATGAGAGGTATCACAGCATGGTGCAGCAGTTCGGGCTGAATGAGAAGATGAAGCTGTCTAAGTTTTCAAAGGGGATGCAGAAGCAGGCGGCTTTTATTCTTGCCATGTCAACAATGCCTGAAATTCTGATTCTGGATGAACCTATAGACGGACTGGATCCGCTGATAAGAAGAATGGTAATTAAATACATAGTTGAGGATGTGGCTGAAAGAGAGATGACGGTTCTGGTTTCATCTCACAACCTCAAGGAGATGGAGGACCTTTGCGACTCCATAGGGATTATAAATAAGGGGAAAATGCTGATAGAGAAAGATCTGGATGACCTTAAATCCGATGTTCACAAGATACAGGCGGTATTTCCGGAGGGGACGGAAGCTCCTGTTGACGGACTTAATATATTATTCAGAGAGAAAAGAGGCAGTGTAGAGATGTTTATTATCAGGGGAGAAAGAGAAACGGTTGAAAACAGATTGAAAGAAGGAAATCCTATTGTATTCGATTTGCTTCCGCTGACCCTTGAAGAAGTATTTGTATACGAAACGGGAGGTGAAAACAATGAACTCAAAGAAATCCTTTTCTGATATTTCACTGCCATTGATTGTGGAAAATATTAAAAGGTTCTGGCTGGGAAGTGTATTTGCTCTTTTCGGATACCTGTGCGTGTGCTGCCTGCCCCTTGCTCTTACGGGAAAATCCAGCGGGCTGATATCAGGGATACTGAGTCCGAGCTATCTGCCGGTGGCGGGGCTTACCCTTGTGGTGCCTGTTTTCGCGGCACTGCTGATATACAGATATATGCAGCAGCAGAGCTCTGCGGCAATAGTTCATGCGCTGCCTTATTCAAGAAAACAGCTTTTTCATTCAAGTTTTATTTCCGGAATAATCCTCTGCCTGGCACCTGTTGTGGTAACGGGAATAATATTTATGCTTACCAGCATAATAGGAGGACCGGTGACGGAACTGATTTTTGATCCGTCAACAGGCTTTGAAGAGTATAACGTATTTTCAATAAAAGCGATTCTGATATGGACAGGAATCATATGTCTGATGAATACAGTGGTGTTTACCATTGCTTTATTTTCGGCTGTGCTGACAGGCTCCACACTTATTCAGGGAATTCTGTCTCTGGTGCTGATATTCATATTTCCTGTTATTATTGCCATGACAAACTCTCTGGCAGCAGAAATGCTTTACGGTTATTCATCCCCGGGATGGATACAGACTATGTGCGGATACACATCACCTATAATAGGCATGGCTATGCAGCCCGGACCGGGCTCATATATCTGTTACGGATGTGCGGCTCTGGTTATTTACGTGATATCCTACTATCTGTATAAAAACAGAAATATGGAAAGAGCATCGGATACTCTGATATTCGATATCAGCAAGCCTGTTGTAAAATATGTTCTGACATATGCAGGAATGTGCTGTTTTGCTCTCTTCCTGAAATCTTTGTATGACGGAGAAGGCAAAGGAATAATATATATCGGTGCAGCTGCAGGAGCACTTGTCGCTTACGTGGCAGTGGATATGCTGATTCAGAAAAGAATACGCATAAAGGGATTTGCAAAGGGGTTTGTTATATATGCCGCAGCAGCCGTTGTATTTTTCGGACTGTTTGCCTTTGACATTTTCGGATATGAATCCAGGATTCCTGATATTGACGATATAAAGGGAATATCGATTGGCGGAATAACGGACGGATTATATATAGAAAGCGCATGCGAAGGAGGCTTTGATCGCTGTCTTATAGAAGATCCTGAAGTGATTGCCGAGGTTCAGAAAATGCACAGGGATATTATTGAGGAAAAAGAAAACTTCTTCCCTAATCTCAACAGGTATTATACAAAGTATTCGGGAACAGAAACACATTCATATCTGGAATCCTATGTGACACTTAAATATGAACTGAAAAACGGAAAGACTGTAAACAGAGAATACAGCGTTCCGTCGGAATGGTTATACGAAAACGAATCCGTCAGAAAAACGGTAGAAAGCAAGGCTTATAAGGAAAAGGCATTCCCTGTAATAAGCTGGAAAGACGGAGAAAAAGAAATAAGTTCTGTATTAATCAACACCGTATATGAAGCAGATTTGTGCGGAAAGGTTTCATCCAATATAACAGAAAAAGCTAAGGCCGATCAGCTCAGAAAAGCAGTTTCGGAGGATATTCATAATCTGAAATATGACCAGATGAATATTAACGGCATCGGCAGCCGGATTCTGTTCAGCATGGAATTCAGAATAAAAAATACGGAAAGACTGATATCCGAGGAACTGAACAGACAGTATTATGAACAGTACGGTTATTACTACAATGACGAGTTCTTATATTACGGTATAGAGGTGAACACCGCATTTACAAAAACGATGGAACTTCTTAAAGAATGGGGAATTTATGACAGTCTTGTTATAATACCTGAGGATATATCGTATATAACTGTGTCTTATATAAATGTAGATACAGAAAGCGAATTCGGAGAAGAGACCTCGGAAAAGGATGTTGACGTATACGACAAGGAGACAATAGGACGTGTTCTCGACACAGCTTCATCCGGTTACATTCACGACGGGGATCATTATGAAATAACCTTCCATCCTGCGAATGACAGAACAGGAGAATGCTTCTACCTGTATTATGATACGGACAGCGTGCCGGAATTTGTTAAAGAAGCTTTAAAATAGTTAATATCTCATCACAATCACATAACTTACGAAAATCCGGGGCGGAAACCGCTCCGGATTTTCTGATGTCAAATATTTTGTTCGGCGGTGACTGCATATTTTGTTCAGCAGGAATCGCTTATGCGGCAGCTTCTTTTTCGGGAATCAGAACTGCCGTAAGTTTTGTGAGTCTGCGGATTAAGAGTCTGAAAAGATTGCCGATGAGAAGTGCGGCAATAAGGGTGCCTTCTCTTACTCCGTAAAGGCCTCCAAGAAAGATGATACACAGAATAACCGCTATGGAGCTCATGGTTATGTCGGAAACCATTCGTGTTTTTCCGAAATCCTTACGGTAAGTGTCTGAAATGGCTCTGATAAAGGCGTCTCCCGGAAGCATAACCACATTCCCGATATATTGAAGATAAAGGCCGAAGGACATGACCAGACAGCCGATGAGCAGCGTTATTATCTTCATGATATACAGGTGCGGATTAACCGGCTTCAGACAGAGCATCCAGAAGTCTATGAAATATCCGAAAATCAGAGTTATGAAAAACTGCAGAATAATCTGAAATATTTTACAGTTCCTCTTCAGGATGGCAACCTGAAAGAATATAAGCAGGTAGTTGAAAAGTATCGTCCATGCTCCCAGTGACAGAGCAGGCAGTATAAGTGACAGACTGTATGGGATGGATGAAATAGGCGATGTTCCCAGAGCGGATTTTGTGGTGAAGGCCACCCCAAGGGCGACGAACATCTGCCCGAACATAAAAATAGTGTAACGTCGTGCTGTTTCTCTCTTATTCATTTTTTCCTCCGAAGTTATTCTAATACGTTACAATTTTAGCATAATAAAAAAATATATTTCAAGAACAATAATCAAACCGCGAAAAATAGTCTGAGAAAAATAGTTTGCGGGCCCGAAGGCCCGCAGTAGTGAGGAATCCGGATAGGAGAATCCGGAAGATGAAGGCAATATGCTATTCTTCAATCTTTCTGATGAGATTTACCATTTCTATTGCTCCGAGAGCACATTCATAACCCTTGTTTCCTGCCTTTGTGCCGGCACGCTCGATTGCCTGCTCGATGTTTTCTGTTGTGAGAACGCCGAACATTACGGGGATGTCGCTTGCCAGTGAAACTGCGGCTATTCCTTTTGAAACCTCATTGCATACATAGTCGTAGTGGGTGGTTGCCCCTCTGATTACTGCGCCGAGACAGATTACGGCATCGTATTTGCCGCTCTTTGCCATCTTTGAAGCGATGAGTGGGATTTCGAAAGCTCCCGGAACCCATGCCACATCGATATCTTCTTCGGCAACCTCATGTCTGAGCAGTCCGTCCATTGCGCCGCTGAGCAGCTTTGATGTGATAAATTCGTTAAAACGTGTAGCGATTATGCCTACTCTTATTCCTTTTGATACGAGTTTTCCTTCAAATGTTTTCATTGTATTTCCTCCTTGGCTGTATTGTTCTGATTTAATGTTTGTTCGGCGCCAGCTCCGGGTCGGCCCGGTATGATGCATATTAATATTCGAGAAGATGCCCCATCTTGTTTTTCTTGGTCTTGAGATAGAAGAGATCGTGAGCCGTTGCTTCCATCTGGATAGGGATACGGTTTGTAATCTCGATTCCGAATTCGGAAAGCTGATAAATCTTGTCAGGATTGTTTGTGAGCAGTCTCATGGTTTTTACTCCAAGATCTCTGAGAATCTGTGCGCCGATATAGTATTCTCTCTGATCGCCTCTGAAACCCAGAGCAAGATTTGCTTCGAGAGTGTCCATGCCCTGTTCCTGAAGTTCATATGCTTTCAGTTTGTTGATAAGGCCGATGCCTCTGCCTTCCTGTCTCATGTAGAGAAGGATGCCTCTGCCTTCTTTTTCTATCTGAGTCATAGCGGCGGCCAGCTGCTGTCCGCAGTCGCATCGCAGTGAACCGAAGGTGTCGCCTGTAAGGCATTCCGAGTGAACTCTGCACAGTACATCTTCGCCGTCTCCGATGTCTCCTTTGACAAGAGCGATGTGATGCTCGCCGTTAAGAAGATTTACGTAGCCGTAAGTTGTGAAGTCTCCGTACTTTGTAGGAAGCTTGGAGGTGGTAGCTCTTTCAACCAGCTTTTCGTGATGCTTTCTGTATTCCTGAAGGTCGTGAATCGTTATGAATTTCATGTTCCATTTTTCCGCAACCTTTATGAGTTCCGGTGTGCGCATCATGGTGCCGTCATCGCCCATTATTTCGCAGCACAGTCCGCATTCCTTGAGACCGGCAAGGCGCATAAGGTCTACCGTTGCTTCTGTATGTCCGTCTCTTTCCAGAACACCGTTCTCTTTGGCGAGAAGAGGGAACATATGCCCCGGTCTTCTGAAATCCTCAGGTTTCACGTTGTCCTCAACACATTTCATAGCCGTTATGGAGCGCTCCGCAGCGGAAATTCCGGTGGTGGTGTCCACATGGTCGATGGATACGGTAAATGCTGTCTCGTGATTGTCTGTATTTTTTGTTACCATCTGAGGTATCTGAAGCTTCTGAACGAATTCCTTCGACATAGGCATACAGATAAGACCTTTGCCGTAGCAGGCCATGAAATTAATATTTTCTGTGGTTGCAAATTCTGCGGCGCATATGAAATCTCCTTCGTTTTCCCTGTCAGGGTCGTCCGTAACGAGAATGATTTTTCCCTGTCTGAGATCCTCAAGTGCTTCTTCGATAGTGTTGAATTTAAACATAGTAGTTCCTGCCTTTCATATATGATTAAAATCCGTTTTCCAATAGGAATTCTCTTGTCAAAACGCCGGATTCTTTTTTGGGGGCTCCGCCGCGGGCCTTCCCGGAAGAATCTCCCGGAGAGGAGAGGGGAGCGAATCCCAGAAGTTTTTCCACATATTTTGCTATGATGTCCGTTTCGAGGTTGACGATGTCCCCGATTTTTTTCTCATATAAAACAGTGGATTTTGCTGTGTGGGGGATGATGGAAACGGAGAAGCTTCCTTCGTCAACCCCTGTTACAGTCAGGCTTATGCCGTCAATGGCAATGGAGCCTTTTTCTACAATATATTTTGTAATGTCTGCACCGGCGGAAATCGTGTATCTTATAGCTATGTCGTCCTTTTTTATTGAGGCGATTTTTCCCAGCCCGTTTACGTGTCCCGACACCAGATGACCTCCGTAGCGGCCGTTGGCGGGCATTGCCCTCTCAAGATTTACATGGCTTCCGGGCCGCAGAGCCGCCAGAGAGGAGCGGTCCAGGGTTTCGTGCATCACATCGGCGCAGAATTTTCTGCTGTCGAAGGATACAACAGTGAGACATACTCCGTTTACGGCAACGCTGTCTCCCAGCTTAAGGTCTCCGGTAACGGTTTCCGCTGCTATTTCCAGTACAGCAGAATTTGCACCTCTCTTAATATTCTTAATTGTGCCTACTTCTTCAACTATTCCGGTGAACATCGTTGTCTACCTCGCTTTCAATCAGAAAATCGCTGCCGAGAACGGTGATTTCCGGATTCTTCAAATGTACTCCCAGGTCCGGTGAGGGGAAGCCTGCGCCCTCCACGGGAGTTCTGGCGGTGCCGCCTCCGAACAGTTTGGGGGCTATGTATGCCTGAACCTTGTTTACTATTCCGCTTTCGAGAGCGGACCAGTTCAGAGTGCCGCCTCCCTCCAGAAGAATACTGTCTACGCCTTCCTTTCCGAGCGTATCCATGAGCACCGGAAGATCGATGCTGTCCTGTTCAGGTGACTGGACTATTAGTCTGCAGCCCGCTTCAGTGAGTTCTTTTTTTCTTTCTGCATTCCCGGAGCAGGTGACTATCACAGTGGGAACCTCCCGGGCCGTTCTGACTATCTGAGAGGAAAGAGGAATCCTCAGGTGTGTGTCGCATATTATGCGGACCGGGTTTCTGCCGCCTTCTGTTCTGCAGGTGAGGAGCGGGTCATCAGCCAGGACGGTGCCTATACCGGCCATTATTGAGCTGTACCTGTTCCTCTGCTGATGAACGTGCTGTCTGGCTGTTTCGCCGGTGACCCATTTAGAATCCCCGGTGTAACAGGCGATTTTTCCGTCCATGGTCATGGCGTATTTCATCACCACAAAGGGGGTTCCGGTCTGAATGTAGTGCATGAACACCTCGTTTATCCGCCGGCATTCGTCTGTCATAACATCTTCTGTTACTGAAATGCCGTGTTCTTTTAATATTTCTATGCCTTTTCCGGCAACCAGAGGGTTTGGATCTCTTACACCCACCACAACCCTTGAAAGGGCTGCCTCTATTATGGCTTCGGTGCAGGGAGGCTGTTTTCCGTAATGGCAGCAGGGCTCCAGAGTTACGTACATAGTGGCTCCCTCGGGAGATTCGCTGCAGGAGAGAAGGGCGTTTCTTTCAGCATGAAGCCCTCCGTATTTTTCATGGTATCCCTGACCTATTATTCTGCCGTTTTTGACTATGACCGCCCCGGCAACGGGGTTGGGGGAAACCGTTCCGTATCCTTTCTTCGCCAGCTCTATGGCCAGGCTCATATATTCCGAATCCTTCATTTCCACCTCCATAAAAAAAGCTCTGAATATATAATTCAGAGCAAAAATGTACGAAAATAATTCTGCCGCCGCAGAAATGTATATGGAATATACATGTAAATAAAAAACCGGAATGCAATATAACATTCCAGAGCAACAGCAGTATGCAAAAAAGCTTTCGCATACAACAAATCTTCTCCCATCCAGACTATACTGTCGGCTTCGGAATTTCACCGAATCATGCCTTTCGGCTCGCGGGCTTTACCGCCGGTAGGGACTTTCACCCTGCCCTGAAGATTAAATATTTATTTTTTTCACAGTATACAACTACTGACAGAGCATGTCAAGGGCAATAAGAAGGAAATTAAAGGGGGAATTTTTAATGTTGAGAGGTACCCTGCGGACGGTTTAAAGCATTCAAGATACGGCAGCATCGGAATTAATATTTCTTAAGTAGATTTTGGCGGCATTTTTCGGTATAATCAGATTGAGAAATTATGTAAAAAACAGAATCCGATTTTATAAAAGAATATTCCTCTTTTACTGATAATTTTTGCAAGTGAGGTGCGGCATCATGGAAAAACTGAATGTAAAAACCGGCAGAGTACTGATTTATACGATTATCGCCATAACTGCGGCAGTCGTGCTCAGACAGATAGGATTCCTCACTGAAGGCCCCGTTGAATGGGCCTGCGGCATTCTTCGTTCATGCATATATATCGTGATGTTCTTACTATGGGGAGTTTCCGTCCGCCGGAGGCTTATTCAGCCCCAGGTGCGCCGTTATCTCACCGCGGTTTCCCTGCTCATGGTATTCTGGATGACTATGAGAACGATACGGCATCTGTTCACTGAAGACCCGTGGGTGCTGCGCAGTCTGTGGTATATGTACTACCTGCCCATGCTCTTTATTCCGCTGTTGGCTCTGTTCGTAGCTCTGTCTCTGGGAAAGCCGGAGAGCTTCATACTGCCGAAACCGACCCGGCTTCTGTATCTGCCCGCCGGGGCGCTGCTGCTGCTGGTGCTGACCAACGATTTACATCAGCTGGTGTTTGACTTTCCTGACACAGCGCTCATATGGGCAAATGATTACAGCTACGGTGCAGGATATCTCCCTGTTGTAGGATGGGAGCTGATGTGCGCACTGACAGCCCTCATCACTATGATAATAAAATGCCGGGTTCCGGGAAGCCGCAGGGTTATGGTGCTTCCTTTCGTTCCTATCCTGCTGGCGCTGATTTACGGAGAACTGTATATTTTTCACCACCGGTTGATTGAACCTTTTGCAGCAGATATGACTCCTGTATTCTGTCTGCTTTTTGCCTCAGCATTTGAATGCTGCATAAAGTGCGGGCTGATACAGACCAACACCGGATACGAAAAACTCTTTGAAATAGGAACCATAGGAGCCAGGATTACAGATGAAGACTATAACACCCGGTATGCATCCGCAAATGAGGCAGAGCTCTCCCTGGAGATTATGAAGGAGGCCGAAAAGGGCAGCGTCAGTCTCGACAAGGACACCCTGCTCAAAAGCAGTCCGGTCAGAGGAGGCCATGTTCTGTGGCAGGAGGATATATCAGACATCACAGCCCTGCTCGAAACTCTGGAGGAA
Organism: Bacillota bacterium; assembly: GCA_030526325.1. Taxonomy (GTDB): domain Bacteria; phylum Bacillota; class Clostridia; order Peptostreptococcales; family Anaerovoracaceae; genus RGIG1899. Next base: position 7,711 of record JAUNCY010000030.1, on the reverse strand, counting down.
AACCGTAAAAACATAGAGGAAAGCAACAGCATCGAAGAGGAAAACTACAGGACAAAGCTGAAGATAAATACCGTCAGGGAAAAGAATCGTCTGTACGACCGGCTTCAGGAGCAGACGGCAGGCCAGATAGAACTGATAGACGGGCTTCTGAACCGTTACGAAGAGGAGAAGGACCCGGAAGCATCCCGGAAACTTCTGGCCAGAACAGGACTGATAGGAACTTACATAAAAAGGCGGGGCAACCTTATATTCATCGAAGAAAAATCGGAAATCACCGATACTTCGGAGCTGGCTGCATGTCTCGAGGAATCTTTCGCCGGCCTGAAGATTATGGACGTGGACTGTGCCCTTGATATCCCTGAGGGAGAAATGATTGCGGTTGGAGATGCCGTCCGGGTCTATGATCTGTTTGAAAGAGCGATAGAGACTGCTGTTGACGACCTGCGCTCTGTGTGGATGAAGAGCCGGGTTCTGGAAGACGCAGTGGTCTTTTATACGGAGGTGGAGACAGGAAAGGACCTGTCACAGGCTGCAGTACAGGCGGATTCCGCGGTACAGGAGGAAGGAGTGTGGCGTTTTACACTCCGGATAGAAAAGGCAGGTGAAACGGCATGAAAACATTCTATACTGCCCCGGCGGCAGAGCAGTCGCTGCTGATGGTTTCCTTGTTTTTAACCCTGATACTGGCGATTATTACAGCGATTGTGTTTTTATCGGGACGGCGCGGAATAAAAGCCTTTGTTAATTCAGCCGTGTTCCTGATTATGTTTGCGCTGCTGTCGGTTCTTAACGAAGAATTTGTACGGTCGGCGGAAGGAACCGCACCAGGAATACACGTGTCTGTTCCCATGCCGGTTTTGTGGTTAATCGTCGCGGGAGCGGGTATCATGATGCTGACGGAGCTAATGGGAGAATACCGCAAAAGAAGACATACCATCAACCGCAATTCCGTCAAGGAGGCCATGGACAGACTGCCGGATGGAATATGCTATTTTAACAGAAACGGTTCGGTGAAGCTGTGCAGCCTGCAGATGAACCGGATTGTCAGGGCTCTTACCCAGAAGGATCTGCAGAATTACATCGAACTCAGGGAAGCTCTGGAGGAGTGCGGACCGGATACCGGCGTAATCTGCCTTTCAAAAGAACTTCAGAACTACCTTTTTCCTGACGGAAGAGTGTGGCTTTACCGGGAGTATCCCGTAAAGGACAATGAGGGGAACACCTATACGGAAGCGGTGTTTTCCGACATTACAGAGCAGTATTATAAAGAGCTGGAGCTGAAAAAACAGACAGAAGAGCTAAAGGAGGTTTCCCGCAGGCTCAGACGTCTTTCAGACAATGTGATTATACTTTCAAAGGAAAAAGAAGTGCTGGCAGCCAAGACTAAACTCCACGACAGGATGGGGGCAGGGCTGACGGCGCTCAGGCAGATACTGACCCGTCAGAGCGGGGAAGGAGCCGAAAAGGCAGTAAATCTCCTAAGGCAGGCGGTCAGCGAGATAAAAAATGACAACGAATACCCTCCGGAAAAAGACGACATGGAAAAATTCATACAGGACGCCGGAACAGTCGGAGTGAGGATAAATCTGTCCGGAAATCTGCCGGAGCAGGAGGAGCTGTCTCATGTTTTCCTCATGGCCATGAGAGAATGCCTGTCCAACGGAGTGCGCCACGCGGGAGCATCCGAGCTGTGGATTGAAATAAATGAGGACGAAAACTCTGTTTCGGTTAATATAACCAACGACGGAGTGCCCCCGGAAAAGGAAGTGGTGCCCAAGGGAGGACTGCACAACCTGTACAGATATGCAGCCGACTGGGGCGGCAGTATGAAAATTCAGTCAGAGCCGTCATTTGAACTGACGGTGACACTTCCGAAGGATAAGGAGGAACAGGGATGAAAAGAGTACTGATTGTTGAGGACCAGAGGATGCCCCGGGAAAACATGGAGAGGACCCTTTCCGACAGCGGAAAATATACTCTTGCCTCCAGCGTGAACGGCGCGGATATGGCTCTTGCTGTCTGCAGCAGGCAGCCCGTGGATCTGATACTTATGGACGTATGCACCATAGGAAACAAGGACGGCATAGATGCAGCCGCCGAGATAAAGACGGCGTTCCCGGAAATAAAAATCATTATAATCACATCAATGGTTGAGGTCAGCTATCTGGACAGAGCCAGGGCCGCAAAGGTGGACAGCTTCTGGTACAAGGATATAAGCCCGGAGTCTCTTATAGACGTTATAGACCGCACCATGGCGGGAGAGCACCTTTTCCCCGGAGAGACCCCGAAGGTCAAGCTGGGACTTGCCGACAGCACCGACCTGACCGCAAAAGAGATAGAAGTTCTGAGGTATGTCTGCGAAGGGCTTGAGTACAGTGAAATTGCGGAAATCATGGGGGTTGCCGACAGCACCGTCAAATATCATGTTTCCAATATCCTGTCCAAGACCGGATACGCCAACAAAACCCGGCTTGCCATAGCGGTGACCGGAAAGAAATTTATCATACCAAGCATCCCGGAGGACCGGGAAACAGGAACAATAGAATAACATATATACGGACTGCGAATTCCCGGTTTCATTATGAAGCCGGGAAAAAATTTTTTTGAAAAAAACAAAAAATTTCAAAAACCTGTACTTATGGCGGGGGCGCAGAATGAAGCAGGACAATATAATCGTATCATATCAATACCTGTGAAAAACAGTCAGATCGGAGGTGATACGATGCGGAGAGTCGTTGTAGATATGCAAAATACTCTGTTCGCCGATGCGATATCGACGGCGCTGAAAAATTTTGATGCTGAATTTTATGTCTGTCAAAGCGAAAAGCCGGAGAAAACGACAGATCTGTGTTCCTGTACACAGGCAGATATTCTCATTATGGAAGTCACTGCGTATATACCGTGGAGGATGGAAGAACGTATGAAAATACGGGATGAGGTGAAAGCCGAAAACCCCGGCTGCAAAGTCGTTCTGGTAGTGGACGAAAACACAGAACATAAACTGGCCGACAGAGTCCGTCAGGCGAAGAAAGACGGGCTTATAGATAATTTCATCTACGGCTCTGTGTCAGCCACCTATCTGTCTGCAGTGATAGACGCACTTTAGGGAGGTGAGGCATCAGGGAATATGGAAAAGAATATATGGTTCGGGACACAGGAACCTGACCCGAAAAAAGAAACAGAAAAGATGAAAATAAGAAAGGAGGAAGAAAATGAGCAGGAATAAAGCAAAAAGAATATTCGCTATGCTGATGGTGTTTATAATGGCAGTAATTTTCATACCACAGCTGCCGGGGACGGACAGCACTGCCTTTGCGACGCCTACGAGAGGTCTGTTTCTGGGCACCAGCAACATGAGCGGAGACGGGTATGAATATAACGGTTCCACCCATGTTTTGAATCTGAATGGATATACAGGAAGTGCAAACAACCTGTATTTCACCGGCGTCTCTGAAACTAAAAATCAGATAATTCTTTCCGGTTCGAATTCGATAAACTTAACCTCGCAAACCGGTACCGGCAATATAGAGGGAATTTATTCCGGGAGTGAACTGAGAATAGCCGGCGATGGAAAGCTGCTAATACAGATAAATGCTAACATGCTTTACAATCAAGGACTGACGGGAATCTTTGCCAATAAGAAACTGACCATAACCGAAAGCGCGCAGGTAACGATTATCATCAATTCCACGAGCGTTGATAAAGGAAACACAACCTACGGAATTAAGGCCATGGGAGGGATTTCAGTAGAGTCCGGCGCATCTCTGGATATCAGAATAGAAGACTGCGGCAAATCTTATCCAGTCTACGGCATTTATAATTACGGCGGAGAGATCCATATAAGTGGCAATCAGAAGAAGAGCATAGAGATAGCCGGTGGATCAAGCGGTTACGGTATTTATAATTACAGCTATTCAACTGCTGAAGGAAACGGCAACATCAGAATCAGCGGCGGGTCTAATGCGGAGGCTTCGGTGAACATCACAATGCATGATGGTGCTGACAATTTTCATGTAGGCATCATGTCAGATAAGGGAAGCAACAAACTTAATAACACCACAGGTGTGATTTCCATTTCGAGTAAAACTGTGAACATCAGCGGGACAGAGCGGGGCATCGTAAACGCGTCTGCAGCGCGGAACACGGCAGATATTGCGATTAACGACAGCAAACTGACGATTAACGGTACGGAAAATGGTATCATATCCTATCAGAACGGAGCCAGCTTCGATAACAGTGTGGTTAACATAACAGCAAGCGGAATTGCGGCAGACTTTTCTGACCATGATGGCTTTAAAAACCGTTCTGATTACGGTCTCTGCATCAGCGGAGGCAGCAAGGTCAATCTCATCTCTGAATCGACGACTGCCGTGCGTACCTATAGTACATCGGATACAGGTGCTGTAAGCACCATTGACCTGAAAAACGGAGGCCTTGTGGAGGTTACAGCGGCGAATAATGATGCCGGAAACAACATGAATGCATGGAAAGGCTTCGTCAAGCTGGGAAGCACCACGGACTTTGAAAAAGGAAGCAGGGCCGGAGATTCTCACAGCCTGGATTCTGATGCCAGAGGTTGCGCCTCTATTCCTTCCGGAAGTACTACAATACTGAAGCTGAAATATTCTCCGGCATATCCGGAAGGTTCCGATATTCAAGTAAACAACGGTACATTCTCTTTCGGGGAAAGCGTGTACTACAAGAACGGTGATACCGCAGAAAGCCATACCGGCAGCGGTACTGATTATAACGCATACTATAATTCTGAGACCGGTGTGCTGGAGCTTAAGGGTTACGAAGGCGGATATATCAACATATCTTCAGCTACGCCGAGAGAGATAACCATCAGACTGACCGGTGAAAACATCATTACCGCCGATACGATTTTCGGGGGTAGTGGAAACATATATTATGGCATTAATATGCGTGACATGAAGAAGATTAACTTCACCGGAGACGGAACGCTCAATGTAAATGTTAACGCTCCGGGCAGCAGTGCAGCAGCAGGTATTTTTATTGGCAAGTCCGGAGCAAGTGTAACCAATGCACAGCTTAATTTTAAGGATACTGCAAAGGTGAAGATTGACGTGTCTGAAAAAAATGATGGCAGCAGCAACAGTTATAATGTTTCCGCCATCGATGCATCCGCAATGGCCAACGGATTTGCAGTCACGATAGATGAAGGCGCGGAGCTTGATATGAATATAACCTCGCCTTATGCAACAACCTACGGCATATACCTGCCGACTGACGAAAAGGCAGCGGCGGCCATTAATGGCGGCTTCCATTTGAAGATGAAATGCAACGGCACTTCCGGAAGCGCTACTAGTTTTAAATCTTTTAGTACTAGCAAAGGAACGTTCACCATAGGTGAGAAGGCATCCGTGTCTGTTGAAATGCCTTCCGGAGTGAATCATGATATGGAAAATTTCAAGGTTGAGGCAGCAGGAAGCAACCTTGTGAGCTCACTGCTTTCAGGTAGCTATGTTGTGGCTTCCTATGAAACCGAGGACTTCCGCATGATTAAAAGCGATCCAGACGCAGGTTACATCAGATATGGGTCATTTGATTATATGAGCAAAGCAGGCGCCACCGGAGTCAGTGGAGTAAGCGTCACTTCAGATAACGATAGTCTGTCTAACGGAGATACTGCCACAGCATCAGCGACGGTATCACCGGCCACAGCTACTTATCCTGGCGTAACCTGGAGTTCCGGAAACAAGGATCTGGCAGCGGTGGACAAAGACGGAAAGATTACTGCAGCTTCAAGCGGAAGCGGCAAAGTGGCTATAACTGCAACTTCCAAATTCAATCGATTGAAATCCGGCAGCACAGCGGTTACCGTAGGCACACTGGACGACAATAAGATTTACGAAATAACAGGCATCACTGTTGCGCAGCCTGTTGTGGGTGCGCAACCTGCCACAGCCGAAAGTGTGACGGTGGCTGAGGGCTTTACGATTTCAGCTGTTTCATGGTCATACAGTCCTGACGGAGGAAAGTCCTGGGCGGAGCTCTCGTCATCAGATGTCTTCGAGGCAGGAAAAGAGTACAGAGTAAAACTTGACATTAGCAAAACCACAGAGGGAAAAACCTATGCGGATAAAGGACAGACTGTCGCCTGGGTCAACGGAGAAGCGGTGCAGGCAGGTGATATCAGCAGCGACGGCACAATAGCATATTTTACATATAATTTAGGCCAGCCTTCCGCATCCATTACAAAACAGCCGGAAAGCCAGACAGTTTCGTGTTACACTTCCGAACCGGTAACACTTTCATGTGAAGTTACATTGCCGGAAGGCCAGACCGCAGAATATCAGTGGTATATGTACGATAATAACGCTTGGATGCCTGCATGGATTGCAGGAGACGGTGATCAGACCTCCACGCTGACAATAACCAACCGCTCGTTTGAATCTTTGCAGTTTTATTGTAAGATTACAGTAAAAGAAGGCGACACGGAAGTTGAAACATTGCAAACCAATTCGGCAAGAATCAAACTGGTACACAGTGAAAACGATGTATCCTATAACAATACCGGCAGCAGCAGTAAGCATAAGAAAAATTGCGGTTACTGCGGTGGAAGCTTAGATGAAGCTCATACTATAATTAATATAGTAACAAGAGAAGCAACCTCAAGCTTAAACGGGACATACAACAAAGTCTGCACGAAATGCGGCTATACGAGCGAAGGTCATACGTATGCATATGTTAATGGAGGCACGGTGGCAATCTATCTGGAAGGATTGCCGGGAGGAACACAGGCGAGGAACATAAAGGCTTTAAAAAGCGGCACGGTGGAAGACACTTCAAATCCTCCGACCAAAGCAGGCTATACTTTCCTGGGATGGTCCCTGACAGAAGGTGCCTCCATTCCGGACATCAATGCCGGTCAATCGATATTATTCACCGGCGATACAGAATATTACGAGAAGAACCACTTCTATGCCGTATGGGAGCTTTCTGCAAGTGGTACAGTAACTACACTGGATGTAGACAATACAAGTCAGAGCGGAACCAACTGGAGCTGGACTGTAAACGCTTCTGATAAGACTGCAAACCTGACTCTGGATGGCTACAGCGGCGGCGGTTTCAGCATTGACGGTACAGATAATAGCAGCAACAAGTACGACATCACCGTTACCATGATAGGTGATAACGAGATGGCCGTGACCAAAGACAGCACTGGTTGGCTGTACGGCATTAATGTTCTGACTGTATCAGGCAACACTGAAAGCACTGCAAATTCACTGACCTTCAAGGATGGCGGTAACGGTACGGGCACTCTTTCCATACGAGGCAGGCTGAGTGAATCCGGAACCCAGTACGCAGTACAGGCCGAAAAAATCCCAAGTTTAACCGTAGAGTCCGGCACCCTGAATATTGATATGGGCGCCATGATTGGCAGTCAGACTTTATACGGAATATATTGCAGCGGATACGGTGATAACAGTTCCACAGACGGCATGTTCACTCTGGGAGAAAATGCAGTTCTGAATATTTCAGGCGACATGGCAGGATGGTCAGGCGGAAAATTCTATGGAATCAGAACCAATAACGGAGACATTTACGGCAAACTGAATATCGAGGCTGACGGAACAAAATCCTTTATAGCCGCAGGCATAGATGCAGCAAATGGTGCTTCCCGTATCGTGAACTTCAACGGCAAAGAAGATGTAATCATTTCCCTTCCGCAGAGCGGCAATAGCCG
>JAUNCY010000029.1 GCA_030526325.1 Bacillota bacterium | reverse complement strand
TCCTCTGTATAATTATGCTTCATTATAATATTTCTGATGAAATTATAACATATTTGCCGCAGCATAGTACACCCGGTGGCGGCAAATTCAGACCGGGAGGATTTACAGAATTATATGGACTCCTGAGACTGTCTGAAGAATCTGATTTCTTAAAAATACGGTAAATTTGATTGGTTAATAATAAATATTATTCTTTATTGCGCGTAATTCACGCACATGATATAATATTAAGAATAATGGTCTAATTATGTAAATTTGTGCATTAATCAGGCCTGACTGACGAAATGTACATATAACAGTGATGACGGCAAATGCTTTCGCCGGAAACCTGAACATTGAGCGTAACCAAAATTTTTAACTAAGAAAGAAAAGGAGATTGTCTATGAAAAAACTTCTTTCCCTGCTGCTGACCATGATTTTAGCGGCAACAATGCTGACCGGCTGCGGAGGCAAGGACGCCGTCAGTGATTCCCAGTCGGATAATAAGGAAAAGGTTGTTATCGCCTGCTGGGGAAATCAGATGCTGGAAGGATACAATCAGTATCTGTGTGAAATGTTCCCGGAAGTGGAATTTGAATTTGTATTGGCTACCAACTCAACGGATTATTACCGTTTTCGTGCGGATCATGATGATATGCCGGACATCCTTACTGTGCGCCGCTTCGCTCTGAAAGACGCGGTGCTGCTGAAAGATTATTTGTATGATCTGAGCAATACCGATCTGGCTGCCACTTATTACGGTTCATATCTGGACAGCTATACATATGATGACGGCACTGTAAACTGGCTGCCGACCTGTGCGGAGGTAGACGGATTCATCATTAATAAGACATTGTTTGATGAATATAACATACCTGTTCCTACGGATTACAGCAGCTTTGTCGCTGCCTGCGAGGCTTTTGAAGCAGAAGGAATCAGGGGTTATGTGTCAGACTTTGATGCAGACTTCACCTGTATGGAGGTTTTACAGGGAGTATCAATACCGGTGCTTCAGAGCATGGAAGGACGTAAATGGCGTCAGCAGTATGAAAGCGGCGCGACACAGGAACTTTCCGAAGAAGTGTGGCTGCCTGTTTTTGAAAACTTCTTCGATTTCAAGGATAAAGCGGGTTTGGGAGCGGAAGATGCCACATACCCGAACAGAACACCGAAGGATTTATTCAGCGAAGGAAAGGCAGCTATGTTCAGGGGAACCGGTGCGGATGTAATTACCTTCCCTGGACGAGGCCAGGATGAAGTAATGCTTATGCCTTATTTCGGTCAGACCGAGCAGGACAACTGGTATCTGACTTATCCTACATTCCAGATTGCAGCTTCAAACAAAGGCATGGACGACCCTGAGAGGGAGAAACTGATTCTGGATATCATGACAGCAATGGTAAATCAGCAGGGACAGGATCATATATCTTACGGAAAAAACATGGTTCCTTACAAAAAAGATGTGACGCTGGAACTCATGTCGGAAATGGACAACCTGAAACCATATATAGAGGAAAACAAACTGTACATCCGTCTGGCTTCAAATGAGATGTTCCGTATATCAAGAGACGTGGTGCAGATGATTCTTAACGATGAAGTAAAGACTCCTAAGGAAGCACTGGACGCATTCAATAAGGAACTGGCGGGAGAGGAACCGGGTACAGATATTGTGGCCCATATAGACACAGGTTACTCAAATGATTTTACTCCGGAACACGGAAATCAGGCAGCTTCTGCCGTTGCAAACACCATGAGAGAGCTGTCCGATGTGGACCTGCTGTTTATGCAGTCATGCTATGTAGCAAATGACATATACACAGGCGACTACAGTCAGAAGGATCTCGGTTATATTGCAAATAACGACGGTGGATGGCCGGGTCTGATGGAACTGACCGGGGATCAGATTTATACTCTTGTGGAGACAACCCTGTCGATGACCGGAAACCGGGGTGCAGTCTGCAATGACAGCACGCTTTATGTTTCCAGCGGATTCGAGATGGATATTACAAAAGCCGACAGCGGTTATACCCTTAATGCTCTGACAATAGACGGTAAAGAACTTGACCGCAGCTCAACCTATTCATTCCTTATTTATGGCGACCGTGACTGGTATATGTCCAAAGTCATGGATGAGATGGGAATTTCTGAAGTAGATACTACAGGTCCGAAGTCAAAGGATTACCTGATGCAGCGCCTTGTGGAACAGGGCGGACAGCTTGCAGCACCTACGGATTACATTATTCTGCGATAATACGCAGCTTTACTGCTGACTCGCGGTTCAGAAAAGAGTATTTGGGAGAACACTGATATGCATGAGAGAAAACAGACAACTAAATATCTTTTGCCTGTTGCGTTTGCGATGATTCTTGTCGCAGTACTGGCACTGGGCATATTCTTTATGCGCAGTTCTTTAATGACGTTAACTATTGATGAACGTTCTAATCAGCTGGAGGAAATGGCTACTCAGATTCAGGCTAATCTGGACAGCGGACTTCAGACTCATTGGAATCTGGTGACAGGTCTTAACAACGCAGCACAGGGTCAGCATTTTCAGAACAATCAGGATTTATTCGACAACATAGCTCACCTGGAATCGGACTTCTGTCTGGATTTATATGGAAGCCGTTTAATGTTTCTGGATCAGCAGGGCACAGGCTATCTGAGTGACGGTTCCGTGGGCATTTGGCAGGACGTCAGCCATCTGACAGATGGAAAGTATCAGCGAACATTTGTATCTGAAACAGACAATATCGACGGATGTTTTCTGGTGTTTTCCAGGGAATTATCATCTCCTGTCACTGTGGGAGAGGAAAATATCCGTTTTACCCATGTGGTTCTTCTGAAGGATATAAAAACTGTAAAACAGTATTACACCACTACATCTTTCGGCGGAAGTGCAGCAACCTATATTATCAGAAGCAACGGTACACTGGCATATTATGATGCCGATGACGACGATGTTATCGGAGCCCGCAATATTTATAAGGCGCTCAGAGAAGTGGAATATGTTCAGAATCAGAATTTTGACGATGTAACAGAGCAGCTTGACAGTGAAGGAATTGCTGTTGCAAATTTTCTGATGGGTCAGAAGGAATATTACTATTGCCTTACGAATCTGAAATCTTATGACATGACACTTATGCTTCTGATTCCTGCGGACAGCGTGGCAGTAAGCACCATGGATATGATGAACTCTACCATTAGGACAGAAACGATTTTTATATCAGCCATGGCACTGTTGATGCTGCTGGCATTCTTCAGTTTAATTAAAGTTCAACGAAGCAGACAGTTGGTGAAACTGGAACAGGAGACAAACAAGGAACTGAACAGACTGCGTATGGAAGCTGAAACGGCAAATGCTGCGAAAAGTACCTTCCTTAATAATATGTCGCACGATATTCGTACTCCTATGAATGCGATAATAGGCTTTACAAATATTGCACTGAAACAAAGTCCTCCGCCGGAAATCAAGAACTGTCTGGATAAAATCAGCGACAGTTCCGAGCATCTGCTGGCTTTAATAAATGATGTACTTGACATCAGCCGTATTGAAAGCGGATCAATAAAATACGAACCGGTTCCGGCTGATATTAATGAAATAACGGATTCTGTGCTTACAATAATGTACGGTTATCTGTCAAATCGTAATATAACCTTCAAAACCGAAATAGAAGAGCCTGAAACCCGCTATTTAATGACTGACGCGGTGCGCGTAAGGGAAGTACTTGTAAACATTCTTGGAAACGCTGTAAAATTTACAAATGACGGTGGAACCATCAATTATTCAGTTAGCTTCCGTCCGGGAAAAGATGAACGATTTATCAATGTAAGGTACCGCATAGCCGATACCGGCATAGGAATGTCTGAGGAATTTGTCGAGCGTATTTTTGATGAGTTTTCGCAGGAAGAACATGGCGCCCGTACAAAATATCAGGGTACAGGTTTAGGCATGGCCATCACAAAACAGTATGTGGATCTTATGGGAGGAACTATTTCTGTTGAGAGCAAAAAGGGCGCAGGCTCAGTCTTTACAGTTGAACTGCCAATGGAGATTAGTGATGGCGGAGAAGTTAAGAAAAAGGACCACTATGCCGGCAGCAGTGATCTGACAGGTTTGAAAGTTCTTCTGGTTGAGGATAACGACCTTAATGCCGAGATTGCAGTTGTTCTGCTGGAAGAACTGGGAATAAAAATAACCAGATCTTCAGACGGTGATGAGGCAGTCAGATTATTTGATGAAAATCCTCAGGGAACATTTGATCTTATTCTTATGGATGTCATGATGCCGAAGATGAACGGTTATGAAGCTACAAAGGCAATCCGAAGCATGAAAAACCGTCCGGATGCCGGGGAAATACCGATTATTGCAATGACGGCAAATGCCTTTGCCGAAGATGTTCAGGCATCTCTTGACGCCGGAATGAATGATCATGTGGCAAAGCCTATTATGATTGATGAGGTTGTCAGGACAATAGTGAGAAATATAGACAAATAAGATAAAAAAGTGCTGATGGTGTTTCGAACATCCGTCGGCACTTTGCAGTTATGTTCATAATATCGATTAATTACTAAAAAACAGGAATGCGAGGGCAGCAATCATGTTATACATAATGAGACATGGGAAAACCGACTGGAATTCATTAAATAAACTGCAGGGAAAAACAGATATACCTCTGAATGATGAGGGAAGGCTTATGGCTTCTAAGGCGTGTGAAGAGTACAGGTCGGTAAAAATAGATGTATGTTACTGTTCGCCTCTGGTAAGGGCGGTTGAGACGGCACAAATTGTACTTAAAGGGAGAAATATTCCTATAATCACAGACGAGAGACTTTCAGAGATGGGCTTTGGGGATTATGAAGGAAGCGAAAAAAGTCAGCTGACACCGGATTCCCCAATCAATGTATTGTTTGATGAACCTGAAAATTATTCGGAATCTGCAGGCGGAGCAGAAACCTTTGATGAATTGTTTGCAAGAACCGGAGAATTCTTAAAAGAAGTGATTGAACCTCAGTTACAGGCAGACCTGGATATTCTTATTGTGGGGCATGGTGCAATGAATTCCAGCATCATATGCCAGAAAAGAAACTGGCCGGTGAAAGATTTCTGGAAAGCAGGACTTGAACAGTGTAAATTGCTGAGCCTGTAATCTGCAAAACTGAATAGTTAAAAAAATGCGCAGCCCCGGGCAAAAATTTAGAAAAAGGAAAGAAAAATATCTTCCAGAAATAAGCAGATGTTGATATTTTTTGAAGATGCATATATTATATTATTGGAGAAAATTACTCATTTATAGAGCAGCATCGGCGCATAGTTTCTGACTGAAAGCATTTTGTGCCGGAAAAACAGTAATACAAAGTGCTTCAGGATAAATGGGAGTAGGAGTGTTGTCATGCATCAGAAGAAAAACGAAACCTTAGTAAATGAAAATTTGAGACTGCAGGAATTCTGTGACATGAATCAGCTTTACAGTCTGATCGATAACTGGTCTAAAAGCAGCGGAATGTATGCAGTTATTGTTGATACCGACGGAAACAGAACCTCAGAGTCTTTCGGCATGACGGAGTTCTGTAAAATGATTCACAACAGTGAAAAAGGAATAGAATGCTGCGAGTCTACCTGGAAAGAAGCTCATGACGGGATTTATGTATGTCCGCTGGGATTTTGTGATTTTTCTATTCCTATTGCTCTGCCGGACGGAAAGGTTCTGGGAAATGTACTGGCAGGACAGGTCTTGTCTGAGGGTCAGCGCGAAGATGAAATTCTCAGGAAAACAACAGAACTGGGAATAGATGAAAACAAGGTCATAGACGTTCTTTCACGTGTGCACAGAAAAAGCGAAAAGGAAATGCATGGTTCGTATCAACTTCTGAAAGAGATACTGTCATTTTTTGTAGAGAAGAATTATTCTATCTGGAAGGCAAACAATGAATTTAAAAAAGGAGCCTCAAAAAAAGATAGGGTTCTGTCCCAGCTGACTCAGATTATGTACAGTTATAATCTGACTGTAAATCTGGAAACCGGCAGGTATACTCTTATCACCGGAACCGGAATGGAGAGAACTATAGAAGAGTATAAAAAGTATACATATTACAGTGAACTTAAGGCTTTTCAGGACAGTATTATCCACCCGTCATATAGGGCCCGTTTTGACAGTCTTTTGAATTTTGACGACGCAATAATCAATTCCAAGGAAAACGGATACAGAGGAACCATGGAATATCCTGTGCTCTATCCCGAAGATACGGTATATGAATGGCATGAAATAAATGTGTTTATAGATACTGAGGAGGACGGAACAAGAGTGGCTAACATGCTCGGCCGTGATATCACAGAGGCTCACAATGCTCAGGAAAAAAATGAGAAAGAGCTTCAGGCTGCCGCAGCAAAAAACCAGATTCTGTCCGAAATCACAAGAATGCTGTACAGCTACAACCTTACATTAAATCTGCGAAGCGGTAAGTACAGCATGATTATAGGCAACGGAATGACAAAGTTCATGGAAATTTTCAAATCCACGGACGATTATGAGACTGCCTACAATCAAAAGACTGCATATTTGAATCCGGATTATATTGCACAGTTTGCGGCGCTTACGAGTCTTAATTCGCTCAGAGCCAGAACCAGTGCAAACGGGTTCATAGGAAGCCTTGAATACGGAGCCTTTACGGACGGCGGAGAAGAATGGCATGAGGTAAATGTTTTTATCAGTACAGATGAAGCGGGGGAACCTGTAGCCAATATTCTGGGAAGAGATATTACGGAGGCTCATAAACGTAAAGAGCAGAAGGAGAATCAGCAAAAGGCAGCTATAGCCCGTGACCAGCTGCTTTCCGGAGTAACTAAAATGCTTTACAGCTACAACCTGACTGTAAATCTGGAAACATGGAAGTACTCCATTATTACCGGAACCGGAATGAATGCGGTTCTGGATACTATGATGCAGGGCGACGATTTTGTACTTCTGTATGCAAGGCTTGCTCAAAATATTGAGCCTGTGGATAAAGAAAAACTGGAAAACCTTATCGGAATAAAAGCTCTTCAGGAGAGAAAAAACAATTCCGGTTATGCGGGGTCAATATCCTGCAGGGCAATAATCGACAACAGAGTTGAATGGCATGAAATAAATCTGTTCATCGGAACTAACGAAGACGGAGTGCCGCTGGCCAATATTCTGGGCAGGGATGTTACAGAGGCTCATGAGCTTCAGGAAATCAAGGAGCGTGAACTAAGAGCCACAGTTGCCAGAGACCAGCTGCTTTCAGGCATCACAAAGATGCTTTACAGCTATAATATGACCGTAAACATTAATACGGGAAAATACACTCTGATTACCGGAACCGGTCTTGAACGTTCTGTTGAATATCTGGCATCAAATGACAGCTACGAGGAAGTATATCAGTTGTTTCTGAATATGTCCGATATTACTCAGCGACAGAGAGTAGCAGAACTGCTTAATCTGGAAAATTATAAAGGAAAATCATTAAACTCCGGACATGTGGGTACGGAGGAGTTTATGCAGCACCGTTCGGACCGTGTTGAATGGCAGGAAGTAAACGTCTTTGTCGGATATGATGAAAACGGCGAGACTATAATAAATATTCTGGGGCGCGACGTTACAGAGGCACATGAAAAGGCGGACACTAAGGCTCAGTTGGAAATAGCCAATGCATCAAGTGCGGCAAAATCCGCATTTCTTTTCAATATGTCTCATGACATTCGTACGCCTATGAATGCTATTATAGGATTTACCGAGCTTCTGGAGAAGCATTTGACCAATGAAGATCTTGCCAGAAAATATATAAAGAAAATACAGACATCCAATGACTTTCTTCTTTCTCTTATCAACAACGTGCTGGAGATGGCAAAGATTGAAAGCGGAAAGACTACACTGGATGAAACATACTGGGATGCATATGAATTTAACGATTCTTTGTACTCGCTGTTCGATTCTCAGATGAAGGAAAAGGGAATCATCTTTACCAGAACCTCAAAGGTTGAGCATCCTAAGGTTATCTGCGATGAGACAAAGCTCAGGGAGATTTTCCTGAATATTTTGAGCAATGCCTTGAAATATACACCTTCGGGCGGGAGGGTTACTATGGATTTGAGCGAAGTACCTTCAGATATTCCCGGATATGCAATGTATAAGACCGTAATAGAGGATACCGGAATAGGAATGTCGGAGGAATTCCTGCCCCATCTGTTCGAAGAATTTACCAGAGAACGTTCCAGTACGGAAAGCAGGCTGAACGGGACAGGCCTCGGGATGCCTATTGTTAAAAAACTTGTGGACCTGATGCAGGGGAAAATAGAGGTGGAGAGCAAGGTCGGAAAGGGTACCAGGATTACGGTGACCCTGCCTCACAGAATTGCCGGAGAAGAGGACGCCCCAAATAGTAATGATAAGTCTTTTGGATATGAAGAAGGTATTTTTAAGGGAAAAAGAATCCTTATGGCAGAGGACAACGAGCTTAATTCAGAAATTGCCATTACTATTCTGGAAGAAGCGGGATTTACGGTAGAGCATGCGAAGGACGGCATAATATGTGTAGATATGATGGAGAAGGCAGATGCGGGATATTACGATCTTATTCTGATGGATATTCAGATGCCGAATATGGACGGATACAAAGCGGCGCAGACAATACGTAAGCTGGCCGATCCGAAAAAAGCAGGCATTACCATCGTGGCTATGACCGCAAATGCGTTTGAAGAGGACAAGAGAAATGCATATAAAGCAGGGATGAACTATCATATCGCAAAGCCGATTAAAATAAACGAACTTATTTCCGCATTAACGGCAGTATTCAGGAATCAGGATTAATCATAGAAATACTGACATGTATTAACGAAAAAGAACTGACCCTCGGAAGTCAGACATAAAAAGCTGACGGACGGAGGTCTGTTTTTTTGCAGAAATACCGAAAATGAGATAAAAAACAGAACCGGGGAAGTCGGCCGCATATTCGCTGTTGACTCTCCCCTTAGGGGAGGCTGTATATTTGTCTAAAACAGTTCGGGAGGCAAATTAAAATTATGGAACCAATAAAAATCAGAGGTCTGAAACAGAATAATCTTAAAAATATTTCGCTCGATATTCCTAAAAACAAAATAGTGGTTTTTACAGGTGTATCGGGATCGGGAAAATCCAGTATTGTTTTCGATACGGTTGCTGCAGAGAGTCAGCGCAGGATGAACGAAACCTACAGCGCATGGGTAAGGGGCAGACTGCCGAAGTACGAAAAGCCGGATGTGGAATGGATAGATAATCTGAATCCCTCGGTAATAATCGACCAGTCCCGTCTTGGCGGCAATGCCAGATCCACAGTAGGTACAATTAGCGATATGTATTCGCTGCTGCGTTTATTGTTTTCCAGAATAGGAACGCCTTCGGCGGGCTCGGCATCCTATTATTCCTTTAACAATCCGAACGGAATGTGCCTGACATGTGCCGGAATAGGAAAAATAATGGATTTCGATATAAATAATCTCATTGATGCCGAAAAAACATACGATGAGGGCTGTTTTCAGCTGCCGGCATTCGGAAAAGGAAATTACTACTGGAAGATTTACAGACGTCCGGAGTATTTCAGAACAGATGTTCCCTGGAAGGATTTGTCCGAAGAAGAGCAGAACATTTTACTGTACGGAAGCAGAACCAGGGGCGGCGAAAGGATTGATAAAAAGGTGGAAGGAGTCTACAACCAGTTTAAAAGACTTGTGCTAATGAAGGGGATTGAGGAGCAGACAGACTATACATTGAAAAAAATAAGCAGATTTCTGTATGAACGTGAATGCCCGGACTGCAGAGGAAGAAGACTCAACAATTCGGTGCTTGAAAGCAGAATCAACGGTCTGAACATAAATGAAATGTGCGAGATGGAATTCACCGAGCTGCGTAAAGAGCTGGATAAAATAAATGATGAAAGAGCAGCGGGAATTCTGGAGCAGCTGAAAGCATCTCTTGACAGGATGATAGATATAGGATTGCCTTATCTGTTTATGAACAGGGAAAGCTCAACCCTTTCCGGCGGAGAAGCCCAGCGTCTGAAGCTTGTCAGATATATGGGAAGTTCCCTGTGCGGAATGATATATATTTTCGACGAACCCAGCACAGGAATGCACCCGAGAGATGTGCATCGTATGTCGGAGCTGCTTAAAAGTCTCAGAGACAAGGGAAATACAGTTCTTGTAGTGGAGCATGACAAGGATATAATCAGCATTGCGGATGAAGTCATAGACATAGGACCGCTGGCAGGAAAAAACGGTGGAGAAGTTCTGTTTCAGGGAAGCTATGAAGACCTGCTGAAAAGCGGAACCAGAACCGGTAACGCAATGTCTGCGGAGATTAAGGTTAAGGAAAAAGTTCGAAGTCCAAAGGGCTTTCTCGAGGTCAGAGGCGCAAACATCCATAACCTACGGAATGTTGATGTTGATATTCCTCTGGGTATTATGACAGCTGTTACGGGGGTTGCGGGAAGCGGAAAGTCTACCTTGATACGGGATGTTTTCGCCAAGCAGTATGAGGAACAGGTTGTAGTTATAGATCAGAGTGCAGTTACCGCAACGGGGCGTTCTACTGTATGCACATTTCTGGAATTCTTTGACGAAATCAGAAAAGTTTTTGCCGCTGCGAACAATGCAGACAGGAGCCTGTTCACCTTCAACGGCAAAGGCGCCTGCCCGTACTGCAAAGGACGTGGAGTCATAACCACCGAGCTGGTTTTCATGGAGCCCGTAACAACGGTGTGCGAGCACTGCGGAGGAACCAGGTACAGTGATGAAGCGCTGAATTATAAATATAAAGGTAAAACAATCGTTGACATTCTTGCCATGAGCGTCGAAGAAGCTGTGCCTTTCTTTGCTGATAATAAGAAGATTTCATCAAAGCTTGATGCATTGATGGAGGTGGGGCTTTCTTACATATCGCTGGGTCAGCCGCTGTCAACCTTCTCCGGAGGGGAACGTCAGAGAGTAAAACTGGCTCAGAACATAAAGAAAAAAGGAAATATATATATTCTTGATGAGCCTACTACCGGTCTTCATGCAGCGGATATAGTAAAAGTCGCTGACATACTGGAATCAATAGTAGACCGTGGAAATACCGTAATTGTCATAGAGCACAATATTGACATAATAAAACTGGCTGATTACATTATTGATATCGGTCCCGACGGGGGAACAAAGGGCGGGGAAGTTGTATTTACAGGAACTCCGAAGGAAATGTATGAAAACGGCACAACAATTACTGCGGAGTATTTGAGAAAATAATAGAGCATTTGCAAATAATATGCCCGGAATCAGTGCAAATATTGACATTATTAATACGGAAGAATACATTATCACTATGAAAGATTATTGTGGAATGAAGAAGATTAATTTCATTGTGAAATATTCGGATGTTTTGAAGATAAAGAGAGGAAAAATATAATATGCGATTTTTTTTGATGGGTTACGGAAGCATTGCCAAAACGCTTATGTCGATAATTGAAGATCTGGGCGAGCATTACGATATTACAATTTGTGATGTTAAGGAAGGAGGAGTAAAAGGTCAGGAAATAATTGAGAGGGATCATGATAAATTTGACGCTGTAATAAACCTGACTGACGAGTATGTTCTTCCTATTATCGAACTCTGTGATAAATACAATCTTAAGTACCTGGATGCAGGATATGAAGACGAGAATTCAGTGTTTGTGAAGAATTTTCTTAAGTATTCCACAACAAATCAGGACAATGTGCATCTTTTCGGCTTTGGTATGAATCCTGGAATAGTTGAATTCATGCCGTTTCTGATTGAACCGGAGCATGATTACACAGCATGTGTGTTCGAAACGGATCTGCCGGTACCTGATGAGGAGGATAAGGACAAGCTGTATGCAACCTGGTGCCCTACTACATACTATGACGAATCGGTAGTTCTGGACGCTTTTGTCTCTACAGAAAATGAGGTCTGCAGATATATATCGAGAGAGGATAGATACAATATTCCGCTGGATACAAAGGACGGCTCATACGAGTATTTTGTAATACCTCATGAGGAGGTATTCAACATTCAGACCAGAGATCCGCGCTGCAAGGGCAGTGCGTTTATTTTCCATGCTCCTCAGGTATTTCAGGATTTCGTGTTGAGCTATAAAGGTAATGACGGAATGGAGATAGCGGCAGCTATCCCCGTAAATAATAATATTAAGGGAACTGAAAGTGTAGGAATATTAATATATGACGGCACTGATAATGTGAAATACATCGTAAACTGCAGCGATCACGGCCATTGCTGCGGCAGGTATAAGCACAATGCAACCTGTTTTCAGACTGCCTGCGGCGTATATATAGGTATGCAGCTTTTGTCTATGGTACCGGAGGGAACCACATGGACATTTACTAAGGCATCACAGTATTATTTTAATGAAATAAAAGCCATGCTGGAAAAACTGGATTTTAAAATTGATATCATAGACAATTATCTTCCCAGAGAGCAGTTTGAGCAGAGAATACTGCCGCTGTTCGGAAGGGATGTGGGGGACTGTTTTAAGTAAATGATGACGTATAGTCAAAGGGGTGAGGCTGAGACTATGGACGCGGTAAAAGACGATGCGGGTATAATAGTATTTCCGGTGGCTCTTGGAATAGGACTTGCGTGCTGAGGTGCGGCAATGATAGAAAAATGATAATCTTGACTGATAAAAAATTATGTGATATAAAAATACATAGATAATTATCTATGTAAAGGGTGACCGGATGACAAGAGAAGAAGTGTCTGTTATATGCAAAGCAATGTCCGATGTGAACAGACTGAGAATTATTGAAATGCTGACTCATGGAGAAAAGTGCGGCTGCGATCTGCTGTATGAACTGAATGTAACCCAGCCCACCTTGTCTCATCACATGAAGGTGCTGGCAGACTGCGGACTTGTGGATTCATATAAGGAAGGCAAATGGAACCATTATTATATCAACTGCGGCAGATTTAAAGAGTTTAAGGAGTACCTGGCAGCTGTAATATGCTGCGGGGAAAACGAAGCAGAAGGCTGCTGCAGGTAGGGAAAAGATGCCGGAGCTTAAAGCACCGGCATAAAATACGACATACATATAGATAAATATCTATATAATGGAGGTTATTTCTGATGTGGAGTTTTTTACAGGAGCAGATTCTTGGAATGAAATGGCTGGCGGGACTGATTGAGAAGCTGCTGACTGCAGCAGGGATGGATATTTCGGTAAAAACCGGCGGTGTGCTGCATTTTTTTATTTATGACGTGATAAAAATAACGATTCTGCTCTGTGTGCTGATTTTTATTATCAGTTATATTCAGAGCTATTTTCCTCCGGAACGAGCCCGCAGGATTTTGGGGAGATTTCACGGGCTGGGAGCAAATATGTGTGCTGCTCTGCTGGGTACGGTTACGCCTTTCTGCTCCTGCTCTTCAATTCCTCTTTTTATGGGATTTACAAGTGCTGGGCTGCCGCTGGGAGTTACTTTTTCGTTTCTGATATCATCTCCTATGGTAGATTTGGGCTCACTGGTACTGCTGACAAGTATATTCGGAGCGAAGGTGGCTGCGGTTTACGTGCTGCTGGGCCTGGCAATTGCCGTTGCGGGAGGAACTCTTATCGAAAAGCTGCATCTTGAAAGTCAGGTGCAGGAATATATAAGAAATGCAAGACCGATAGATATTCCGCAGGAAGAACTTACGAAGAAGGACAGGATAAAGTATTCTGCCGGGCAGGTCACCGATACCTTCAAAAAGGTGTTCCCGTATATTCTTGCCGGAGTGGGAATAGGAGCTGTAATACATAACTGGATTCCCGGAGAAATGGTTTCAGGTTTTTTGGGAACTGATAATCCTTTCGGAGTAATACTTGCGGCAATTGCAGGAGTTCCTATGTATGCGGATATTTTCGGATGTATCCCGATAGCCGAAGCACTGCTTGCAAAGGGAGCTGCACTGGGCGTTGTTCTGTCATTTATGATGGCGGTTACCACACTGAGTCTGCCGTCTATGATAATGCTGAAGCAGGCGGTAAAAATCAGGCTTTTGGGTATTTTTGCGGGGATTTGCACCGCAGGAATAATAGCTGTAGGTTATTTTTTCAACGCAGTGCAGCAATTTTTGATTTGATGGAGGAAAAAAATGAAATTGTTTGGATTTGGTAAAAAAGCGGAGGATAAGGCAGTGAAAAACTGCGGTTGTGAAGGGGCGCCGGAGAAAATAGAGACTGAACCGGTATGCAGCTGCAAAGATGACAAAGCTGTTTCGGAAGCATCTGCTTGCTGCGGCGAAGGCAGTAACAGTGAGACTGTAAGCATCAAGATTCTTGGGGCCGGCTGTAAAAAATGCCATCAGCTGTATGAAAATGCAAAAAAAGCAGTTGAAAAATCTGGTATTGATGCTGAGGTGGAATATATCACAGACATGGAAAAGGTTGTGTCATACGGTGTTATGCTTATGCCGGCTGTCGTGATAAACGAAAAAGCCGTATCTATGGGAAAAGTTCTGAAACCTGATGAGGTAATAAAGCTGATTGAAAAAGAATAATGTTTTCCTGCAGAAAACGGGATGGGTTCTTATCCCGCCGGGCGTAAAATCAGTCTTATGAGATAAGGGGCATATCCCGCAGGGCGGGAAATCGGAACTTACTGATAAAGTGTACTGCTGAAAAATTTAAGGGTGATGAAAAATGATTATATTATGTGCAATTGCGTTAATCGGCATTTTGATTTTCTTTGGATGCCTTAATAATAAAGAGCGTGATGATGACAAATCATTTTTCTTTGACGGAACTTCGGAGTATAACAGTGAAGATTTTGAATTTATGGAGCGACGTGAGGAGGAAAACCGTTAATACTGCTGACCGTCAGTGCCGAAGATGAGATTTTTAGATTAAAATATACATATCGTCAGTCAATACATTAACAGATAAAGCGATAAGGCATAACCTGAAGCTTATAAAGAATTATACGAATCATATTAAATAAAGGAGAGGAGTGGAGCCATGGCAAATATAATAACCTGCTGCCGGATTATATTCAGTGCAGTATTACTGTTCATACCGGTGTTTTCTCCTGCATTTTATATTTTATACATTTCGGCGGGACTGACGGACATGCTGGACGGTGCGGCGGCAAGAATTACGGGTACCGTCAGCGAATTCGGCTCAAGGCTGGATACAATAGCGGATTTTTCTTTTGCAGCAGTCTGTCTGGCAAAACTGCTGCCGGTGATAGATTTACCGGCGTGGATCTGGGCCTGGATTGGGGCAATAGCCGTAATAAAAATAATAAATGTGATATCCGGCTTTATTGTTCAAAAGAGGTTTCCGGCAGTACATACCGTTATGAACAAAATTACCGGTTTAATTCTATTTATTCTGCCGATGACACTGAATGTAATTGACCTGAAGTACAGCTCTGCCGCAGTATGTATTATTGCCTCCTTTGCGGCTGTTCAGGAAGGACACATTATCAGAACCGGAAAAAAGACTTGAAATCAGATTTGATGAACAAACGTTGGGAATACGATATATGTGCGCGGAAGAGAAAAGTCCGCGTTATCGGAAAAATCAAAGGAAAACAATGTTCGAGTATTTTGCCTTTAATTCCAACCGGGACTTCCGATTCTCTCCGGCGTTCCCGGACCGGTAGGGCAATGAAAATATTTTAATATTGAAAAAAGTATAATACGGACGGAAAATAAGAACATGAGTAAGACTTGTACGGGGGTAGAAAATTGAAAAAGAAAAAGGTGGCATTTTTATGCGTTCATAATTCATGCAGGAGCCAGATTGCAGAGGCTTTGGGGAAATACTATGCAGCTGAAATATTTGAAAGCAGCTCCGCAGGAACCGAAACAAAGCTCCGAATAAATCAGGATGCTGTCAGAATTATGAAGGAACTCTACGGAATTGACATGGAGAAGGATCAGTATTCGAAAACTGTCGACAGGATTTCTGAACCTGATGTGGCTGTATCAATGGGCTGTGATGTGGGATGTCCGTATATAGGAAGGGAATTCGATGAAAACTGGGAGCTGGAGGATCCGACAGGCAAGAGCGATGAGGCGTTTAAAGAAGTAATAAAACAGATAGAGGAGAATATTTTAAGGCTGAGGGAAGAGCTGCGGTAAAGTTTTCGCGGCTTTTTTATTTTTTTGCGGCACACTATCCTTTTGCCCGACTGATTCGTTATACAATATGAGAGTGATGATATACCGGAAAGGAGGTTTGAAAATGAATGCGGATTTTTTAATGATACAGAAAATGCGCGCAGGAGATCAGAACTCGATTGACCGATTTGTTGAAAAATATTATCCGGCAATTTATAAATACTGCCGGCTGCAGGTCAAAGATTCATATACCGCTGAAGATCTGACCCAGGAAACCTTCATTCGTTTTTTCGAATCTCTGGAGAGGTATAAACATTCCGGAAAAACAATGAATTACCTGTACGTTATCGCTTCAAATGCCTGCAGAGATTATTTTCGAAAAACAAAAGAGGAACCTCTGGATAACCCTGATGAATATGTATTTCAGGATTCCGGAGCAGAACTGAGAATGGATATTCAGAATGCATTTGAAAGTCTGCCTGATGAAATAAGAGAAGCTGCGGTTTTGTATTTCGCGGGAGGGCTGAAGCAGAAAGATATATCACGAATAACCGGAGCGGGGCTTCCTCTGGTGAAATACAGAATAAGACGGGCCAGAGAGCTGCTTTCGGCACTGCTTGGAAAGGAGGATCAATAGAGTGAAGAAGTACGACAGAATATTATATGAAAAAACAGACGGCTCCTTTATGAATGAGTATTCGGAAGGCGCGAAGGATGAAATCAAAAGAATATGCGGACAGATAGTATATGAGTCAAACCTGAACTCAAAGACGTCATATTTTGAATTTTTACGGCAGCAGAGCAGATATATTAAGAAACGATGGTGGGTTTTGCAGATTATCGTTCTTGCAGCATTCTGGATTATCGTATCAGGACCGGGATTTGATATTTACATTGAAAGAACTTCCGGAATATGCGCTTCGGCTTTTGCAATGATGATTATTCCGGAAATCTGGAAAAACCGTGAGTCAGGCTCCACGGAAATAGAATGCACATGTATATACACTCTCAGACAGATTATAGGAGCAAGAATAGTTTTATTCGCATTTGTGGATTTGCTGATATTAAGTCTGACCGGATTTGTATTGATCGGAACGGGCGGCCGGGCAGCCGAGGAGCTGATGATTCAGTTTCTTCTGCCGTATGTGGTGACCTGCTGCATTTTCTTCACCTGTTTTTACAGCAGCAGGCATTCTGTAATTTCCGCATATGTGTGCTGTGCTTTATGGTGCTGGGGCTGGACCTGGATTGTTCTGAACGACAATATATACGGCAGAATAGCTTTTTCGGTATGGATTATTCTTCTGGCTGTTTCTTTTTCATATCTGGCATTCTGCATCTTCAGGGGACAGAGAAGAGCGAATACGTTATGGGAGGTGAATATTGCATGAAACTGGTCATGGAAGGCGTGACAAAAAAATTCCGGGACTGGACCGCGGTAGACAGTGTCTCTTATTCAATGGAAAACGGAATATACGGTCTGCTGGGTGTAAACGGAGCGGGGAAAACAACCCTGATGAGAATGATTACCACACTCATAAAACCCACCGAAGGCAGGATTGCCTGTGACGGAAGAGATATATTTCAGATGGGCGGGGAATACAGAAACATTATAGGATATCTGCCTCAGGATTTCGGATATTATCCGGATTTTTCGGTTAAGGATTATCTGCTGTATATATCTTCGATAAAGGGCATTAAGCCGGCAGCCGCAAAAAAAAGAACTGAAGAGCTGATACATAAAGTGGGACTTGACAAG
Organism: Bacillota bacterium; assembly: GCA_030526325.1. GTDB lineage: Bacteria > Bacillota > Clostridia > Peptostreptococcales > Anaerovoracaceae > RGIG1899. The sequence continues at coordinate 7,398 of JAUNCY010000029.1, read as the reverse complement.
TCGGAATGCAGAAAAATGAAAAAGCTGTCGGGAGGAATGAAGAGAAGAGTCGGAATCGCTCAGGCTATGCTGAACGACCCTAAGATACTGATTCTTGATGAACCTACGGCCGGACTGGATCCTAATGAAAGAATTCGCTTTAGGAATCTAATCAGTGAACTGTCAGAGGACAGACTTGTTCTGCTGTCTACTCATATTGTATCTGATATAGAATATATTGCCGGCGAAATCCTTATGATGAATGAAGGAAGGCTTGCTGCAGCCGGAACGGCAGACAAGCTTGTTTCAGAAATGGAGGAGAAAGTGTGGACGGTCAGCTGCGGCAGAAATGAAGCTGAATATTATCGGCAGCATTACAAGGTTTCTAATATCAGACATCTGAGGGAAGGAACTGTGTTAAGGGTTCTGTCGGATGTGCCTCCGACAGAAAATGCGGTTCAGGCAGAGGCGACGCTGGAAGACCTGTTCCTGTATTGTTTTGGAGAAAGGTCCGGTGAAGAAGTTGACTAAATATGAGATAAAAAAAGTTTTTTCGGGAAGAGGAGGCAGGACAGCGCTGATAATTCTGGCAGCTGCAGCAGCAGTGATATGTTTTTTTGCATGCAGTGTAAGCTATGTTGATGAGCAGGGGATATCGCAATCCGGACACAGTGCAGTGATGAAGCTGAGAGAAGCCCAGAAGGAATGGACCGGAATTCTGGATGAGGAAACCCTTGCAGCTGCAGTAGCTTCAATAAGGGAAGTGACAGATACTCCCGATTATAATTCTAAGGATATCGAAAAGGCCAATATAGCCTACAGCAGGCTGCAGGGAGTGGATGATATAAGAGAACTGCTGAATCACTCCTTCGCAGAGGATTTTCGAACCTATGATTATTTCAGAGCGAACAGTCTTCAGCCGGAGGACGCAGGAAGATTCTATACAAATCGTGTTTTTCTTCTGAAAGAATGGCTGAATTCGGAGGCGGAGACTATGTATTCCGATTCGGAAAAGGCGTATCTGACATCAAGATACGAGGAACTGGAAACCCCTTTCCTATATGATTACACAAAGGGCTGGGATCAGATTTTCGAGTATTCCAATACTGTGATAATGATAATGATGCTTGTTATGGGAGTCTTTATTTCGGGAATCTTTTCAAACGAGTCTGCTCTGAAAGCCGATTCGGTATTCTTCACTTCGCTGAAGGGGCGTGACCGGGCTGTTGCCGCGAAGCTGAGATCCGGAATTATCATTGTCACAGGGGTATATTTTATAGTCATGTCGGTTTTCAGTGCTGCTGTTCTGGGATATCTTGGAGCAGACGGTATGAACTGTCCTGTGCAGATCATCCAATGGAAGTCGATGTACAATTTAAAAATCTGGCAGGAATTTCTGCTTGTAATTGCCGGAGGATATCTGGGATGTCTTTTTCTTTCTTCTTTGTGCATGCTTGTATCGGCAAAGACAAATTCCACAGTCGCAGGAGCGGTTATTCCTTTTGTGATGATATTTCTTCCTTCGTTTTTAAGCAATTTAGATATTCCGGCGTTGAATAAGATACTGGGGCTCCTTCCGGATCAGCTTCTGCAGATAAATATGGTTTTCAGATACTTTAATCTGTACGAAGTCGGAGGAAGGATATTCACCTCTCTGGTACTGCTGTTTGCTTTGTATCCGGTTCTGACCTGCATTCTGATATATATTACGTACAATGTGTATGTGAAAAAAGAAATATGCTGAGTACGGGCTGATGAAAACTTGCCGTTATATAATAATTGAAACTAAACAACGGCAGAAAGGACTTTGTGCCGGTTCGGTACAGATATTGAAACCGGACAAAATCAAAAAAGCAGGGAAAACGGAAAACCGCTTGTTTTTAGCATATCGGTAATATAAGATAAACTTAATAATTCTAAATCGTTATATTGAAAAACAGGATAAGGGTCTGAATGTCAGCGTGTTTCAGCGCTTGTTCGGCATAATGATGTAAAACAATATATTTGATACGTAATCAGATAAAGAATCAGGAGGTATTATATGTTAGAAACAGGAACAAAAGCACCGGAGTTTTCACTTCCGGATCAGAACGGAGTAGTTCACACATTGAGCGAATATGCGGGAAAAAAGGTGATTCTTTACTTTTACCCTAAAGACAATACTCCGGGCTGTTCAAAGCAGGCCTGCGGCTTCAGTGAACTGTATCCTCAGTTTGAAGAAAAAGGCGCAGTGGTAATAGGCATAAGCAAAGACTCTGTGGCATCTCATAAAAAATTTGAGGAAAAGTATAATCTGGGCTTTACTATATTGTCAGATAAGGAACTCGAGGCAATAAAAGCGTACGATGTATGGCAGGAAAAGAAAAACTACGGCAAGGTTTCAATGGGAGTTGTAAGAACAACGTATCTCATAGATGAAAACGGAATTATCGTAAAAGCTTTCGGCAAGGTGAAGGCTGCGGATAATCCGGCTCAGATGCTGGGAGAACTTGAGTAATACCAATTTAATTATGAGTAATATCAATTGAATACAGAAGCAGTGAACTGCCTGTGTGCCGCTGAAAGCACTCAGGCAGAATTTTTTTGTCATTTTTTCTACAAAATTCGTTTTTTATATTGACAGGGGAAATAACCGTGATAATATAAAACATATGTTACACAACAAACATTGCATAACAAACGTTTTACATTGAAAGGAGGTTTATATGCCGCCGAAAGCAAAGTATACAAGAGAAGAAATTGCGGCATCTGCGCTGGATCTGGTCAGAGAGAAAGGCATAGAAGCACTGACCGCAAGGGAACTGGGAAACCGTCTGGGGTGTTCATCCAGACCTGTGTTTACAGCTTTTCAGAATATGGAGGAGCTGAAACAGGAGGTTATGAAAGCTGCAGGAAAAATGATGAGCAGCTATTTTCAGGCATCCAAAGATTTTATTCCGGAATTCAAAAAAGCCGGAATGATGATGATACGGTTTGCTGTAGATGAGCCGGAGCTGTTTAAGCTGCTGTTGATGCAGGAGTCACCTGAGGAAAGAGACTTCAATGACATGCTAAAAATCATGGGAACTGAAGTGGACTACTGCATAGATATTATTAAAAGGGATTACGGCCTTGACGACACCCGGTCCCGGAGGCTGTTCCACCAGATGTGGCTGCATTCATATGCTATTGGAGTTCTGTGCGCCACAAAAATGTGCAGGTTTACGGAAGAGGAAATATCCAGAATGCTGGGAGAGGTTTTTGCCGGCATACTGCATCTGATAAAGTCCGGAAAAATCGATACGGGTGTGACGGATATTCAGGTTCAGGGAGATTACGGTTTTGGAATCGGAGACATTCCCAGACATAAGGAATAACGGCGGTCTGTTTATATGCTTATATGCTGCCGAAAGAAAGGGGTATTTATATACAATACCGGACAACTTAAATTGACGGAGGGATAATATAATAATGCTGAAAATTGAAAATCTTACAAAGAAATACGGAAATAAAAGGGTTGTTGACGATATTTCTCTTCACATAAGACCCGGAGAAATATATGGATTCATTGGTCATAACGGGGCCGGCAAAACTACCACGATAAAATCCTGCTGCGGAATACTGCAGTTTGACAGCGGGGAGATATATATTGACGGGATATCTATAAAAGAAAAACCTCTTGAGTGCAAAGCCAGACTTGCATATATTCCGGACAATCCGGAGCTGTATGATTACATGACAGGAATAGGTTTTCTGAATTTTGTGGCGGATGTTTTCGGAGTTGGAGCCGCGGAACGTCAGGAGCGTATTCACCGATATGCGGACATATTTGAACTTACGGGAGACCTTGCCCAGCCGATAGCGTCATATTCCCATGGAATGAAACAGAAGCTGGCAATAATTTCGGCTCTCATTCACAATCCGAAACTGATTATTATGGACGAACCATTTGTGGGACTGGATCCTAAAGCGGCCTATCTGCTTAAAGGGATAATGAGGGAAATATGTGACAACGGCGGAACAATATTTTTCTCAACTCATGTTCTTGAGGTGGCAGAAAAGCTCTGCGACAAGGTTGCCATAATAAAAAGCGGGAGACTGATAAAGACAGGTACAATGGATGAAGTCAGGGGAGACACATCTCTTGAACAGGTGTTCCTGGAACTGGAGGCGGACAATGACTAGAATACTGATAAAAAAACAGCTGACGGAGGTCTTTTCATTTTTCCGCAAAGACAAAAAGAAAAACAGCTACCGCACAGGAAAAAACCTCATCGGCCCGGTAATAATGTATCTGATTCTGTTTGCGGCAGTGGCATCGATGTTCTTTGTGATGGCGGAAAATATATGTGAGCCCCTTGTTAACGCAGGAATGGGCTGGGTTTATTTCTCAATAATGGGGATGACGGGAACTGCTCTGGGTGTCTTTGGAAGTGTATTCAATACCTATTCCGGCCTTTATATGGCAAAGGATAATTCCATGCTTCTTGCCATGCCAATAAAGCCCGTAAACCTTCTTGCGGCACGCCTGTCAGGGGTCTATGCCATGGGCCTGATGTATGAACTGCTGGTAATGATACCGGCTTTAATCGTATATTATTTAACGGCAGAAACGGGAATTTTAACGGTTGTGTTTCCGATTCTCGTAACCTTTGTAATATCATTCTTTGTTCTGTCCCTTTCGGCGGTTCTGGGATGGGTGGTGGCCCTCATAGGCAGTAAAACCGGAAACAAGAGCTTTGTGGTTGTGGCAGTATCGCTGGTTTTCATATTTGCGTACCTGTATTTATACAACAGAGCTGTTTCTCTGCTGCAGATTGTAATTTCTTCGCCGGAGACCGCAGGCAGATTCATCAGGGGAAGTTTATATCCCGTTTATCAGATGGGAGTCGCGGCGGCAGGAGATATAAAAGCTTTTCTGATATTCACTGCGGCGGCAGCGGCTGTTCTGGGTATAATATATTTCGTTCTGTCCCGGAGCTATGTGAAGATATGCACGGCACAGAAAGGAGAAAAGAAAAAAGAATACAGGATGCAGACTTCAAAGGCGGATTCAGTGAATAACGCCCTGTTTAAAAAGGAGCTGAAGCGTTTTACAAGCAGTCCTAACTACATGCTTAACTGCGGTCTGGGAATAGTAATGATGATTATTGCCGCAGCTGCGGTGCTTATTAAGGGCGATCTTATTTACGAGATCATATTTGATACTATGGGGCTGGATAAAGGTTTTGCGTCTGTTGTGGCCTGCGGAGCTGTATGTTTTATTTCATGCATGAACGATATAACGGCACCGTCGGTTTCTCTGGAGGGAAAAAATATATGGATACTGCATTCGTTTCCGGTGTCGGGATGGCAGTCTCTGAAGGCAAAGCTTAAGCTTCATCTGGTGATGACTGTTATACCGATGCTGATTCTTACGGCAGGTATTGAGATTGTAATAAAACCGGGAGTATTATGCGGCATACTGATACCGGCGGCTGCGGTTGTCTTCGTTATTTTTATGGCGGAATTCGGTCTTGTGATAAATCTTCTTCTGCCCAACCTGGACTGGAGCAGTGAAATTGTTCCGATAAAGCAGAGCATGGGTGTTATGGCAGTTCTCTTCGGCGGATGGGTTTTTGCGGCAGCTGTTTTCGGTCTGTATGTACTTGTATATAATTTCATCGGACCGGAGATGTATATGGCGGCAGCGGGACTGGTGCTGGCAGCAGCATCCTTTGCCATGATGAGATGGCTTAAAAAAAGAGGAACGGAGATCTTTGAAAATCTGTGAGGTTTTGTCAAAAGGGGAAAGAGAGACTCATGAGTGCTCTGAAATGAATATTTCAGGTGTAAAACGGGGAATCGGAGATGATACGTGATTGAAACATAAAAGCGGGAAATGAGGATTGAAAGATGAAATGTAAAATAAGAAAATGGAGGCTCTCGGACGCAAAGGAGCTTGCGGCAGTTTTGTCGAACAAAAAGGTCCTGACAAATCTGAGAGACGGAATACCTTATCCTTATACCGAAAAAGATGCTGAGGAGTATATTGCATCTGTGGTGTCTGATGATGAGAACAGCACTTTTGCCTTTGCGGTTGAAGTTGACGGAAAAGCAGTTGGAAATGTAGGAGCTTTCAGAAAGGATAATATACACTGCAAAACGGCAGAACTCGGGTATTATCTGTCAGAAGAGTACTGGGGAAGCGGGATAATGACGGATGCTGTAATGCAGCTCTGCAGGTACATATTTGACAATACCGATATAATAAGGATATTTGCGGTGCCTTTCTCTCACAATTACCAATCAAGAAGAGTGCTGGAGAAGGCAGGTTTTGAGTTTGAAGGCATAATGAGGTGCAGTGCGGTAAAAGACGGTCTTACAATAGACACGGCTATGTATTCCATAATAAGAAGGGAAGAGGCCTTCAGGCGACTTACAATAGAGGAAATTCCGGCGGCAGTATCCCTGATATGGGACGTATTCTGCAGATTCAACGCTTCCGACTGCACTGATGAAGGCATCGAGGAATTCCGGAATGCTGCCGAAAGTTCGAAAAGTGATTCGTCAGTGATTTTTTACGGAGCTTTTGAAAACGGGGAGCTTGTGGGAGCACTGGGGCTGAGGCTGCCCCGGCACATAAGCTTCTTTTTTGTTAAAAGCGACAGGCACGGCAGAGGATACGGGCGGAATCTTTTTGAAGCAGTCAGGAAGGAACACGGCGGGGATGAGTATACCGTTAATTCCTCTCTTTATGCAGAGAATTATTACAGGAGGCTGGGTTTTGAAACGCTGGATACGGAACAGACAGCCAACGGAATTCGTTTTGTTCCCATGAAATATTACAGAAACGGGAGCGGATGACGCCGGGAACGCGGCGGTAACTGCTGAGGTAAGCGTACTGCAGCAGAAGCATAGGGAAGCTATCCGCAAAATGAGGAGGCTTTCAGAAAAATGAGGAAGATTTCCGGAAAATGGTCTGAGACGGTAAGCCGGATCGAATGAATATTAACAAAAAAATCAAAAAACTGTTGACCCGTACCTTAGGGGAGGCTGTAGCATTGCCTTATTAATCGAAAAGGAGGCAATGTGATGTGTATTTGTATTGAAGCAGTAGAGCTTACAAAGAATTTCGGAGCAAGAACAGTAGTTGACAGACTTTCCTTCAATGTCAGAAAGGGAGAGGCCTTCGGACTTCTCGGACATAACGGAGCAGGAAAAAGCACCACTATCGATCTGCTGCTGGGGTTGAAAAAACCGGACAGCGGCAGAGGAAGAATATTCGGAATGGAAGCTGCCGAAAACAGAAAAGATGTTTTTGAAAGAGTGGGAGTACAGCTGCAGTCATCCAATTATCAGAATAATATCCGGGTTGATGAGGTGTGCAGGCAGATGGCGTCCCTGTACAGAAATCCTTATGATTACCGTGAACTGCTGAATATTTTCTCCCTGGAAGAT
>JAUNCY010000028.1 GCA_030526325.1 Bacillota bacterium | reverse complement strand
TTTATGGTCAAACGCGTAGCGTCTTTTGAACCCCGTGTCAAACACGGGGTTTTCCTTATACAAAAATCGGAAAGAGGCTCCCCTCGGAACCTCTTTCCGTATAGCAAATAATATATATACTACTGTTCGCCGTTTTTTTCGGATTCTTCGGCTTCGCTGAGCATTTCCTCCAAATCCTCTTCTATCTCTTTCTCCATTACCTTTATCATGTATTCGGCGTAGCTTACAGCTTCATCCTCTGCCACTTCTTCGGCTTTATCCGGATCACCGCATTCACAGTAAGTTATTGTGTAGGCCTGAGTGAATTTTTCCTTATATAGCCTTTCGTAAACCTGGTCAGTCTTTTCTTCAAGAAGTTTGTAGAAATTTTCGTCTTTAATTACTGCCATAACACATTGTCAACCTTTCTATTTCTTTGCACTGAACAGGAACAGACCGAAGATAATTATTGCTGCTCCAACATACATACCCATTGTCGGAACTTCGAATACGATAAGGAATCCGAGAAGCATTGCAATGGCCGGCTGTATGAACATGAAGTTTGAAACCTCGCTGGTTTTTTCTGCCATGCTGAGTGCTTTTCCCCAGAGCAGATATGCTATGGCACTCGGGAAAATACCCAGATATGCAGTTGCCAGCCAGTGTCTCATGGTTGCATCTGCAGCCTGCTGAACTCCGCCGAACGGCATGAACACCAGCAGCATAACAGCACCGATAACAATACTGTATGAAGTCGCCTGCAGAGCTGTATATCTTTTTGTAAGTTTTCTCTGTAAAAGGTTGTATCCTGCAAGGAATACAGCCGCTATAAGCATCCAGAAAATACCTGTGTTTATCGACAGAACACCGTCCCAGAGCATAAGTACGACTATTCCGAAGAAACATATTCCAATTGCAATCCATCCGCCTACTCTAATCTTTTCCTTGAAAAGAATTCTGGCGAAAATCGCTGTTATTACCGGAGTAATCGCAATTACTATACATGCCGTAGCAGATGTAAGCATGTCTATACCTTTGTTGAATACAAGCTGATAAACACTGAAGCCTATAGCTGCGGAAAGAATAAATACAGGAATATCCTGTTTTGCAGGCAGTCCTATTTTCTTTACTATTGCAAATATCAGCATGAACAGTCCGGCAAAAATAAATCTGTACATACTGAGTACAGGGACTGTGAACACCTCAAGGGATATCTTTGTGAAAGCAAAAGATGATGCCCATAAAGTTACAGTGATAAATGCAAACAGGTGATAATTCTTAATCCTCAACTTCCTCGAGTTAAGATTTTCAGCTTTTACAGTACCTTCTGTTTTTACGTCTTTTTCCATTTCTTTACCCTCGTTTTCTTAAATTTGTAAAAAATACCCATAATCCGATTATACGCTTTATTTCCGCTGCGTACAACAAGATTATCGCAGATAATTTTACAATTTAACTTTTAATTCTTTGAGCAGCGCCTTGTCTTCGTCAGATACTCTGTAAGATTCCCTGCATTTTCTGATTACCTTGTTATGGGTTGCCGGGTCAAGCCTCTGACTGTTCAGTACATCAAGAACCCTTCCTCTGTATTTTGTGAACGCCGTTGCAAGCGCCCATGCAGATGCCATCATTACATAATAATCTTTCTTTTCAATGTTTACGATTGTTTCTACAGCTTCATCAATATATTCATCAATGAGAAAATAATCCATAAGCATTACAACAACGAATCTTCTCTCGAATTCCGCCCCGGAATCCACATATTTCATAATGAAATCCCAGGTCTCGGGTCTGTGTTTTCTTGCAGTCTTAAAATCAGCACAGAAGGTATCGCAGATTGCCCAGTTATCTATTTTTTTAATAAACTCCCCGGCATATTCAAAAGCTTCGTCAATAGGACATTTTGCTTTGGCTATCACCATTCCCTGCAGCATTATCTCTTCGTAGGAATTGTCCTCCGCTGTGCTCAGGAATCCTCTCCAGTCTCCTGATATAATATGCCTGCTTATTTCCCTGAGAATAGGCACCCTTACTCCGTACATAAAGCTGCTTCCCACCGCAAGACCGCTGTGAAACTGCCTGTACTTTGAATCTGAATTCTGACTGAGTCTTTTAACCAGTAATCTGTAATCTATCTCTGAATATGACATATTTCCCCCCTGCTAAGTATCTTTATTTATTATAAATGTTTGATATTTGTAAAGCAATACAGTATAATACTTTTGGATATTTTTAAGATACTAAAAATTTTTTTAAATACAAGGAGATTGAAATGGAAAGAAAAGTCGGAACAGTATCCAGAGGCCTCAGAGCTCCTATCATCAGAGAAGGCGACGATCTCAAGAAAATCGTTATTGATGTGGTTCTGGACGCAGAAAAATCAGGAGAATTTGTGATACAGGACAAGGACGTTCTGGCAATCACAGAAGCTGTTGTAGCAAGATCTCAGGGCAATTACGCAACAACAGCACAGCTTGCCGAAGACGTAAAAAACAAACTCGGCGGCGAAACCATAGGGGTTATTTTCCCTATTCTCAGCCGAAACAGATTTGCTATCTGCCTCAGAGGTATCGCAAAAGGTGCAAAAAAAGTTGTTTTGATGCTCAGTTATCCCAGCGACGAAGTCGGAAATCACATAGTAGATATAGATCTTCTCGATGATGCAGGAATAGATCCGTATAAGGATGTCCTTACTCTCGAAGAATTCGAATCAAAATTCGGAAAATCCAAGCACACCTTCACAGGAGTTGATTATATCAACTACTATAAAGGTCTTATAGAGGAAGAAGGTGCCGAAGCGGAAATTATCCTTTCAAACAATCCAAGAACTATTCTGAACTATACAGAAAATGTGCTTACAGCAGACATTCATACAAGAGAAAGAACTAAAAAGCTTCTTAAAAAGGCAGGCGCAAAAAAAGTATTCGGGCTGGACGAACTGCTTACGGAAAGTGTTAACGGCAGCGGTTACAATACAAAATACGGAATTCTCGGAAGCAACAAGGCTACAGAAGATACAATAAAGCTCTTCCCTAACGACTGTACAGATTTCGTTAAGGAAATTCAGGCTGAAATAAAGACAATAACCGGCAAAACCATCGAAGTAATGGTTTACGGCGACGGTGCTTTCAAGGATCCTGTCGGAAAAATCTGGGAACTTGCTGACCCTGTTGTATCCCCGGGATATACAGACGGCCTTATAGGAACACCTAATGAAGTAAAAATCAAATATCTGGCCGACAATGACTTTGCCGACCTCAAGGGAGATGAACTTAAAGCTGCGATTTCCGATTACATCAGAAACAAAGACAGTAATCTTGGAGACTCGATGGTGGCTCAGGGAACAACACCAAGAAGACTTACCGACCTTATCGGCTCACTGTGCGACCTTACTTCCGGAAGCGGAGACAAAGGAACACCTATTGTCTACATCCAGGGATACTTTGACAATTACACAAAATAAAAACAGGACAAATTTTAAGGCTCCGGTTTAATACCGGAGCCTTTTTAGCAGCTCTTTTTGTCATATAAGTCAATAAGCCCAATTTATTTATACAATATTATTTATGCAATCAGTCTTATCTGTAAACAATTTTCAGCAGAATCGGAGTTACAATTGTTGTAATTACCACCGCAAGAGCTATCGGTCCCACAAACACAGAACCCAAAAGTCCCATGGCTACGCCTTTACTCATTACAATCAAGGCAACCTCACCTCTTGAAATCATGCCCGTACCTATCTGGACGGATTCTCTCATAGTATAACCGCAAATTCTGGCACCCAGACCGCATCCTACAATCTTAGTGATCACTGCAACCACTGTTATTGCCACCACGAATAACAGCATAACCATCGAAATCTCAATGTTCTGAATCTTCAGACCTATACTTGCAAAGAATATAGGCGAGAAGTACAGGTATGATGCAATTTCGAATTTCTTTGAAAGCACATCGCCCTTTCCTGCAGCAGCAATTACTACACCCGCAATATAGGCGCCGGTAATATCAGCTACTCCGAAGAAATGCTCTGCCGCATATGAAAGAAGCAGGCAGAAAACAAACGCGGTAATTGTATGTCTTCTAAGTCTCCTCTTAGTCTTTTCAAACCAGTAAATATATATACGGTAGAATACGTATCCGGAAACTCCCGCAAGTACAAAGAATGCAAATATCTTTATAAGTACGCTTATGATATTGATGTCGTCGGTAGCAAAGCTTGATATTATGGTAAGAGCAATTATACCGAGAATATCGTCTATAATAGCAGCCGCAAGTATGGCATTTCCCGATTTGCTGTTAAGCTTCCCTATTTCCTTAAGGGTTTCAACTGTAATGCTTACAGATGTGGCAGTCAGTATTACTCCCACGAAAATATTCTGAAGAAGTTCAGTACAGGACGCATCCGAAGCTATCATATCCGGTCCGTTGAATACATACATGATTCCCAGACCGCCGAGAAGAGGTACCACTACCCCGACCAGCGCTATTATCATAGCCGATTTTCCGCAGGATTTCAGTTCTTTTACATCAGTTTCCATACCTGCGGTAAACATGAGCAGTATTACGCCGACCTCAGCCGTTGCCTGAATGAAATTTGTTTCCTGAACCAGACCGAAAACCGCCGGTCCCAGCAGTACTCCTGCCAGAAGAGCGCCGACTACCTGAGGCATGTAAAACCTTTTTGTCAGCAGACCTAATGCTTTGGTAGCCATCAAAATTATTGCAATATCCAATAAAAAACCATATGATTCCATTTTACCTGTTACCTGCCATTCTTAGAATTATAAATCTTCTCCTGTACTTTAACAGTGCGTATTCCGTTACGGAATGAACACATGTCAAATCGGATATCCCTCCCAGTGCGCCCGCAACAGGAATGCCCTGAATAAACTTCAGATACAGCAGCCTGTCCGCCAGAACAGAAGCCGTTTCTTTTATCCGGGCCTTAAGTTCTTCATCGCTGCACTCCTGCAGTTGACCGTCATCTATTGAGGAATTTATTTCATTATTATAACGTTCAAAATCTCCCGGACTGCATAAAGCTGTCCGTATCAAATCCAGAATAAAGAGCTTTTCCCGGTTTCCTTCGTATGAAAAACCGAAGCTCATAGCTATTTCATAAACATTCTTCAGCAGAACTCCGATAAAAACAGGTATGTCAGGAATCCCTATACCCAGTACACCCAGGACTATTCCTTCCGCTCCTGAAATTAAACGGTTAATACTTCCCCGCTTTCTGGCCTGCTTTGTGAACCTTTCAAGGTTTTCCCTACTGTTCTCCATTTCAAAAACACGACTGTTCACCCTGTATTTTCTGACAAACTTTTTTCTGTCATACGTGCATTCTATTAAAGGAACGCCTTTTTTGAATACAAGCTCAAAGCCCGCCGCAAAGGCAGATTCCAGTTTGTCTCCCACACCGGAAGGAACGGTGTTTTTAATTTTCCTGAATACAGCTGCCTCTTTCTTATTTATTCGTTTTCCCGCTTCTTTACTTTCTTCTTTAAGAAGATCCTGCCATTCCGTATTGATATCCCATTCTTTCATTTTTTTACCCTTAAATCCAAAATCATTATAAAACCATAAAAAACAAATCACAAATTAATTTTATACGATTTTCAGTATATTTCCAGTATTTTATACCTTTATTAACGTAATATTCAGCACAAAATCATCTTATTCTGTCAAAAGTTTGTATTTTTTGTCAAATTATATCAGATACTCACTTTATTTCCGTAAATCCTGCTGTTTCAACTGTGCGGTCGATGATTTACATATTATTTAATAATGTGGATATAGTAACAGTAAATTAAAAAAAGGAGTTGCGGCAATATGAGTCAATCACCAATACATGTTTGCAGCGAAATAGGTCAGCTTAAAAAGGTCATGCTGCACCGCCCCGGATATGAGCTGGAAAATCTCATGCCGGAATATATTGAAAGGCTGCTGTTTGACGATATCCCCTATCTGAGAATTGCTCAAGAGGAGCATGATTCCTTCAGCGATCTTCTTAGAAAGAACGGAGTAGAAGTACTTTATCTTACGGATCTCACGGCAGAATCTCTGACTGATGAGGCAGTAAAAAACGAGTTTATCAGAGAATTCAATTTTGAAGCAGGTATCAGAGGAGAAAGACGAACTCAAATGATTGCTGATTATTTCAAAGAAATGTCAACAAAAAATATGATAGCAAAAATGATATCCGGCATAAGAAAAAGCGAAATCAGAGGCTACGGTAAAAAAAATCTTACAGACTATCTTGGAGGAGATTATCCCTTCATTATAGATCCTATGCCTAATCTTTATTTTACAAGAGATCCTTTTTCCTGCATAGGAAACGGTGTGTCAATACATCATATGAAAACCGTTACAAGAAACCGTGAAACCCTGTTCGCAAAATATATTTTTTCGTACCACCCTGAATATAAATCGGTTCCTCAGATGTATTCCAGAAGCTACGAATCTACACTCGAAGGCGGAGATATTCTTATTCTCAGCGATAAAGTGGCTGCTGTCGGTATTTCTCAAAGAACAGAGCCCTTTTCAATCGAGCTGTTTGCCAAGAATCTTTTCAAATCATCGGATTTTAACAAAGTTCTGGCGATAGATATTCCTAAATCCAGAAGCTTCATGCATCTTGACACTGTTTTTACCATGGTGGATTACAACAAATTCACCGTCCACAATAGTATTAAAGATGAATTCAGATGCTTTGTTCTGGAACAGGATAATTACGAAAAGCTGAGGATAACAGAGGAGCATGTCACATTGGACGAGCTTCTGATGGAGCATCTTAATCTTGATAAAGTGGAACTGATAAAATGCGGCAGCGGAAATATCATTGACGCTGCAAGAGAGCAGTGGAACGACGGCTCAAATACCTTTGCCGTTGCTCCCGGAAAGGTAATAGCCTACAGCAGAAACTACGTGACAAACGGCGCCCTTCAGGAACACGGTGTGGAGGTTATGACAATTCCAAGCTCTGAACTGTCCCGCGGCAGAGGCGGTCCGAGATGTATGACCATGCCATTAGTAAGAAACAGTCTATAACGGAGGTGAAAATATGCCTGTAAATTTAAAAGGAAAATCCTTTCTCACTTTAATGGACCTGGAGTCCGGCGAAATAAGATATCTTTTAGATCTTGCCCATGATCTTAAAGCTAAGAAACGCGCAGGAATAAAAGAATACAATCTCAAAGGTAAAAACATTGTTCTGCTTTTTGAGAAAACCTCAACAAGAACCCGATGTGCATTTGAAGTTGCGGCACACGATGAGGGAGCTCATGTCACATTTCTTGATTCCGGAAGTTCCCAGATGGGAAAAAAAGAATCACTTGAAGACACAGCTAAAGTACTGGGAAGATTTTTTGACGGAATTGAATACAGAGGATACGATCAGAAGGTTGTTCAGGATCTGGCTGTCCATTCCGGAATACCGGTATTCAACGGCCTTACCGATGCAGATCATCCAACCCAGATTCTCGCCGATCTGATGACAATAGAAGAACACATCAGTAAGCCTCTGAATAAAGTTAAGGTCGTATTTCCGGGCGATGTACGCAACAATATGTGCTATGCCTGGATGTACGGCTGCGCTAAAATGGGAATGCATTTCACAGGCTGCGGTCCTAAGGAGCTTATTAAAGGTATAGACAAAGATATTATGAATCAGGTTGAGAAAACTGCAGAGCAAACCGGAGCTGTCATAGAAATCACCGACGACCTGAGCTGCGTTAAAGGCGCAGATGTAATTTACGGAGATATCTGGGCTTCCATGGGAGAGGAAGATCTTATTCCCGAAAGGGCCAAACTGCTTACACCTTACAAGGTTACAAAAGAAATAATACAGAAAACAGAAAATCCTGAGGTTCTTTATATGCACTGTCTCCCCTCCTTCCATGACGACAGAACCACAATGGCAAAGGCATGGCTTGACAAGGGAATAAACATCTGCGAGGTGGATGACGAAGTATTCAGAGGAAAGCATTCGGTGGTATTCGACGAAGCTGAAAACAGAATGCATACAATAAAAGCAGTAATGGTGGCTGCTTTATCATAAGGGTAATAATATGATAAAAACAAAAATGCCCTCGGCATACACTATACTGTTTTCAATAATAATAATTATGGCAATTCTAACCTGGGTTATCCCTGCCGGTCAATACGAATACCTGACCGACGGAGGGCCTGTGGCAGGAACCTATCACAGTGTAGAGCCAAACGGTCAGACTGTAACAGATGTTTTTCTTGCAGCCTTTAACGGTTTGTACGGGGCAATTGACGTAGCTGCATTTATTCTGATGGTTGGAGGATATCTGGGAGTAATGGTGAAAACCGGAGCCATCAGTGCTGCAATTACAGGAATTACCGGCAGACTGAGAGGCAGAGAAAAGCTGATGATTCCTATTCTTATGTGTGTGTTCGCCCTCGGAGGAACAACTTTCGGTATGGCCGAGGAAACCATCGCATTCTACCCCCTTGTTCTGCCGATAGTAATAGCTGCGGGATACGACGCGGTAACGGCAGTGTCCGTAATAATGCTGGGAGCGGGAGCGGGAGTCCTCGGTTCCACAGTAAATCCTTTCGCCACAGGAATAGCATCCGGATTTGCGGGAATATCCCTAGGCGAAGGAATAATTCTAAGGCTGGGAATTCTTCTGGCATCCCTTGCAGTCACCATATGGTATGTAATGCGTTATGCGGAAAAAACAAAAGCGAATCCGGGTTTATCTCTGGTAGCGGATATGGCGGAAAAACACAGAGAACACTTTTTAACCCTTCAGGGTGAAGAGGTTAAGCTGACCGGAAAAAGAAAAACCTCTCTCGTGATATTTGCTTTAACCTTCATAATAATGATATATTCGGTAATTCCTTTTGAGGATATCGGAATAACCTTCTTACCGACTCTCGGTTGGTGGTTTCCGGAGCTTTCCGCACTGTTTTTTGTATCTGCGGTTGCTGCCGGGCTGGTTTACAGGCTGAATCAGTACGAAATAATAGACGGATTCCTGGAAGGAGCGAAGGATCTTCTTGGTGTTGCATTTATTATCGGAATATCAAGAGGAATAACTGTCATAATGAATTCCGGTCATATAACGGACACTATTCTAAGCTGGGGAGAATCCCTGCTTACAGGAACAGGCTCCGTTGTTTTTACACTTCTCAGCTATGCAGTATTCCTTCCCCTTTCGTTCCTGATACCGTCCACATCAGGGCTTGCCACCCTTTCCATGCCTATCATGGCACCTTTGTCTGATTTTTCGGGAATGGGGAGAGATATTGTAATAACGGCATTTCAGTCTGCCTGCGGTCTGGTAAATCTTATTACCCCTACAAGTGCAGTAGTAATGGGAGGACTGGCAATAGGTAAAATTCCTTATGACAGATGGCTGAAATTTGTATGGAAACTTCTGATAATTCTTTTCGCTATATCGGCAGCATTTCTGATACTGGGCTCACTGCTTTAAAAAAGGGTGCTTCCCGCACCCTTACATATCAATATTTATTAAAAATCACTATTATCTCTGTTCCTTTGCCTACTTCGCTGGCAATATATATTTCCGCTCCGTATCTGGCCAGAATATGCTTAACTATGGCCAGTCCCAGTCCGGTTCCTCCCTTTTCTTTTGAACGGCTCTTGTCAACACGGTAAAACCTTTCAAAAATTCTGCTCTGATGCTCCTTTGGAATACCTATGCCTGTATCTTTTACAGACATAATTACTTTTCTGAAATCATCTTTTACGGACACCGTAACCTCTCCGCCTTTTACATTGTATCTTATGGCGTTGTCGCACAGGTTGTATACAACCTCTTCAATCATTGCCTTATTCGCATATAATGTTCCGTGACTGCCTTCAAGACTGAGTTCTATCATATTTGCTTCAGCAGTAATCTGAAGCATATTCAGGCAGGTATCCGCCACTTCATATAAATCGAAATATTCCTTCTCTTCCTCTTCGCCCACCATGTCGAGTTCGGAAAGCCGTATCGTGTCATTTATCAGAGTAAGCAGCCTCAAAGAGTTTCTGCGTATCTCTCCCGCAAATCTTTTCACGTCATCACCCGATGCCATTCCGTTTTCTATAAGCTCTGAATAACCTGTAATCGCCGTAAGCGGAGTTTTCAGCTCATGTGTAACATTTGCCGTGAACTGCTGCCTCATATCTGCATTGTCCACTATACCCTTCTGCTGTCTTTTTATTGTATCCATAAGAGCTGACAGCTCTTTGTACTCCACTTCAATCTCATCATATTCGGCGTCCTTCTTTCCGATAGTTTCTGAAAGCTTTTCAACAGGACGAATTATCCGGTCAGTAAAATACAGCCCTGTCCCGGCAAGAATAAGAAATAGCGCCGTTACCATTACTGTTATTTCAGGAATCACGGATTTAAAACAATCTGCATTTGTACTAAGCTCGATAAAAAACATCGCCGCCGTGATAATTAACGTCAATGTCATTCCCAAGGCAAGAAGTAAAATGCACTGGAAATTTATTCTGAATTTCATTTCTGTTCCTACTCTATCGTATATCCTACATTTCTTACGGTTTTAATCACTGCTTCGGATTCCTTCAGCTTCTGTCTCAGGGTTTTTATGTGCATGTCAAGAGTTCTGGATTCCCCTGTAAAATCTGTGCCCCAGACTTTTTCCATAAGCACATCCCTTTTTAGAACTATGCCCGCATTCATCAGCAATATTTTCAGGAGTTCAAACTCCTTAAATGTAAAATCACAGTTTACTCCTTTAATACTTACCGAATGCTTGTCCGTATCGAGGATAATGTCTCTGTAAATCACAGTTTTTTCACTGTTTCCCGAGGTCCTTCTCAGAACCGCTTTCACTCTCGAAATAAGTTCCATAACTCCGAAAGGCTTTGTGATATAGTCGTCGGCACCGGAATCAAGAGCCTTGACCTTGTCAATCTCGCTTGTCTTTGCCGTCACCATGATTACAGGTATTTTTTTTGTAGTGTAATTATTTCTAAGTCTGCTCAGAACTTCTGTACCGTCTGCATCCGGCAGCATAATGTCCAGTATTATCAGCTCCGGAACAGCTGCGGCAGTCTCGTTAAAAAAGCTTTCGGAATTTTCAAAGGCTTTTATTTCAAACCCGCTGTTTCTCAGAGCTATAGTTTCAATTTCTCTGATATTAAGATCATCTTCAACAATATAAATCAGTGACATTCATTAACCTCTGTGCTTAATTTATTTTAGGCAGCCTGTATTTATCTCTGTACTCCGCATATTTTTTCTTGAATAAAGGATTCTCTTCCCTTTTAAGTGTATCGAGATATCCGTGAGCCTCAATTGCATCCTCGTCTATCTGAATAATATGAATGGCTATGTTTGAACAGTGATCGGCGACTCTTTCGAAATTCGTTGTTATATCCGAAAGCAGAAAACCGAGTTCAATAGTGCATTCGCCGTCTCTCAGTCTGGTAATATGGCGGCTTTTCATCTCGAGATTGAGATCATCCACCACTTCTTCAAGAGGCTCAACAAGCAGGGCTTTTTCACCGTCCTCATTTTCAAAAACATCTATTGTATTTTCCACAATCTCTCTGATAGAATCCGAGAATACTCTCAGCTCGTTACGGGCTGCAGGAGAAAAATCCAGTCCTTTTACGCTTTTTTCTTCTGCTGCCTGGGCAAGATTTACAGCATGATCTGATATTCTTTCAAAATCGCCTATACAATTGAGCAGCATGGAGAGGCTGTGACTGTCTCCGCTGCTTATATTTTCTCTGCTGAGCTTCACAAGATAAGTACCTATTTTATCTTCAAATCTGTCAACTTCATCTTCAAGAGCAAATACCTTTTCCGCTTTGTCCTTATCATAGCTTTCTAAGAGATCCATAGCATTCATCAATGCTTCACCGGATTTATGTGCCATCCTTACGGTAACCTCATAGGCTTTTCTGAGAGCAAATGAAGGCATCATGAGAAATCTTTCATCCAGCATCGAAAAGTCCGCTTCTTCTGTAACCACTGTGTCTTCCCCGTCTGTTTCATCTTTTACGATTGTGCATACTATCTTCTCAAGAACGCCCGTAAGAGGAAGCCAGCAGGATACAAGAATAACATTAAATATCGTGTGAAATGCAGCTATTCCCGCAGGGCCCGTTACCTCTGAAAGGAATTCAAACCCCACAACCGCATTTAACGAATAGAATACCGTTAAAAATACCAGAGCTCCTATTGTTGTGGAAATAAGGTGTGCAAACGCAGCTCTCTTCGCATTTTTGCTTGTTCCTATGCTTGCAAGCATAGCGGTTACGCAGGTTCCTATATTCTGCCCCATTACTATAGGAATTGCAATTCCTGTGGTTATAGAACCTGTCGTCAGTGACAGTGCCTGAAGAATACCTATGGATGCAGAAGAACTCTGAATTACTGCTGTAAGAGCCATTCCGGCAAGCAAACCGAATAGCGGATTCGAAAACATTGTCATTATTTGAGCAAACTGAGGCATATCTTTAAGAGGAGCCATGGCAGCGCTCATCGTTTCCATTCCGAACATCAGAACCGCAAATCCAATGAAAATTATTCCCAGATGATGCTTTCGCTCGCTTTTCATAAACATGAGAAATACTATTCCTACCGCTGCAAGCACCGGAGAAAAAGACGAGGGCTTGCACAGCTGCAGAAGAATAAAAGTACTGCTTATTCCGGTCAGACTCAAAAGCCAGGCTGTAACAGTTGTTCCTATTTTAGCTCCAAGAATAACTCCTATCGCCTGCCTCAGCTTCATTATTTTTGAATTTACAAGACCTATTACCATTACCGTTGCGGCCGATGATGACTGAATTACTGCCGTAACTCCTGTTCCGAGCAGTGCAGCCTTCAGTCTGTTTGATGTCATTTTTTCCAGAATCTGCTCGAGTTTGCTCCCTGCAAGAGTCTCAAGCCCCTTTCCCATGACATTCATTCCGTACAAAAACATAGCCAGTCCGCCTATAAGATTCAAAATGCTGAAAATATCCATATTTTTTCTCCTTGCAAAATTATTCTGATTATTGCAGAGAATTATATATCAGCAATGTAAAATCAACCCCACCGGTATGTAAAAACTATGTAAAATTTAAACATCCCCTCCGATTTTATTTTGTGAAGAGGATGTTTTATTTTTCAATCAGATTTTTTCAAAGTCGGAAGCTCCGTGTTTGCATAACGGGCATACATAGTCTTCAGGGAGATTTTCTCCTTCATAAATATGACCGCATATCTTGCATCTCCAGCCCTTGGCCGCTTTTGCCTGAGGAGCAGGTTTAATATTCTTATGGTAATATGAATATGTTACGGATTCGTCATCAGACAGAACTTTTCCGTCAACCGGATCTGCAATAAACATAGTGTGAGTACCCAGATCGATTTCCTGAATCACTTCACCGGATATATAACTGTTGCAGAATTCAGTTACATACATTATGCCGTTTTCCGCTCTTTCGCACTGGGAAAAGCCTTCAAATTTTTCAGAATCTCTACCGCTTCTGAAGCCGAAATTCTTAAATACTTCAAAATCAGCTTTTTCAGAAAGAAGAGACACGTTGAATTTGCCCGTTCTCTTTATCATATCATGGGTATAATTGCCCTTATTTACAGTAATAGAAATTCTGTTAGGCGTGTTTGTAACCTGCGAAAGTGTATTTATTATGCAGCCGTTGTCCTTTCCGCCTTCTTCGGCAGTAAGCACGTATAATCCATAACTGATTTTAAACATTACATTATTATCCATCAACTGACCTCCTTATGTATATATCTAACTGAATTATACTATATTTTACACAAATATAAACCCAAAATTCATGAGAAAACTTGTAATTAACAGAAAATATACTATACTTATTATTATACGAAGAAAGGGAGATACAATGGGAAACAATATTATAGATTTTTTGAACCTGATTTGGATTAAGCTGTGTCAGCTTGCCGCATTTCTTATACAGCTTTTCGATACGGCTGTAAGATCCGTCCCCTATGCTTTTTCATGGCTTGGAAACAATAAGCTCGACCTTGGCGTATGGTACTGTCAGGCAGTCCGATGGATAATGCCTGTGCTGGCTATTCTGATTCTTGCCGCAATCATAAAAAGTATGCTGAGGGTAAACAATCCTCAGGAAACCTGGGGCTACCTCATATCTGATAATCTGGGAAAATTCCCTGTTACTCACTGGGAGACACTGATAGGCAGAGGAAAAACCTGCGACATTATTGTTGAATTCGTTACAATTTCAAAGGTGCACTGCGCGCTGATTTTTGACGGTATACGAAGCTGGAAGATTCACAATCTCGCGGACGGCTCCGATGTATCCGTAAACGGTGAAAATATCGAAGGACATGCCGAAATAGAATCCGGAGACACTGTAAGTATAGGCGGTGTGGATTTCACTTTTGAAACTCTTTCTCAAAAAGAGCGTACAATCGAAGAGAAAAAAAGAACCATAAAATCCCGTACAGATATTTCTCCAATATTTTCTATAAGCATGCTTACTGTCTTTCAGATGCTGGCTGCTTCCTCTCTGGTTATCAACAGACCGGAATACAGCGTCCAGATAACTGTAAGCTTTCTTATACTTGCCGCAGCAATGTGGATATACATTCTCATGAATTATTCGGTCGGAAGAAAAGGTTTAGAACCTGAAATACTGGCCTTTTTCCTATGCACTCTCTGTATTTCAGTCACTGCCTGCAGCAGTCCGGGAACCCTGTATAAACAGCTTGCTGCTATACTTCTGGGGATGATGCTTTTCCTTGTCCTTTCATGGTATCTGAGAGATCTGAAAAGAGTCGTAAAGACAAGGCATCTTATGGCAGCTTTCACATGTATGCTGCTTGCGGCCAGTCTGGTTTTCGGAAAAATCCAGTACGGTGCTCAGAACTGGATATACATAATGGGCATGTCATTCCAGCCTTCAGAGCTTGCCAAGGTCTGCTTTATTTTTGCAGGTGCGGCGTCTCTCGAAAGACTGTTCAAAAAAAGAAATCTCTGGGGCTTCATGGCAATGTCCTTTTTCTGCTTCGGCGCTCTGGCGCTTATGAGTGACTTCGGCACGGCAGCAATCTTTTTTGTAACCTTCCTCATTATAGCGTTTATGCGTTCCGGAGACTATGCAACCATTTCAATAATCTGCTGCTCCGCTGTCGCAGCTCTGGGACTTATTATTAAATTTAAACCCTATATTGCTTCCAGATTTGCAGTATGGGGAAACGCCTGGGAAAACGCATCAGGCTCAGGATATCAGCAGGTCAGAACTATGTCCGCCTCCGCAAGCGGAGGTCTGATCGGTGTAGGCTCAGGAGACGGCTGGCTTCATAATGTTGCAGCCGCCAATACCGACCTTGTATTCGGCATGGTCTGCGAGGAATGGGGACTGATTATAGCTCTTCTGTCGGTAGTTGCAATTGCCTCCATGTCCATCTTTGCAGTAAGAGTAGTAAAATCAGGCAGATCCTCTTATTACGTTATTGCAGCCTGCGCAGCCACATCCATGCTGGTTTTCCAGACTATGCTTAATGTTTTCGGCTCTCTGGATCTTTTCCCTCTCACAGGAGTTACGTTCCCGTTTGTATCCTGCGGAGGCTCCAGTATGCTGGCTTCATGGGGAATACTCGCATTTCTCAAGTCGGCTGACACAAGACAGGGAGCAAGCTTTGCGGTGAAAAAAGTAAAATCCTCCCCTAAGGAAAAACAGTTCAAGAGAAAAAAGAGAGAAAATACAGAAAAGTACTATCCGGAGGATACCTTCAGTCAGACCGACGAAGTGACAGGAGTATATAACAGAGGTGATATCTGATGAAAAATATTACAAAAAGAACTATAGTTTCATTGTTTCTGGCAGCTCTGCTAATCCTCGGCACAGGATTTTTCGCAGTAAAGTTCTTTGTACACGGCAGCGAATGGGCTTCATTTCCGGCCAACTCTCATCTTTACACAAACGGCGTTCTGAACTCAGGAACAGTACTCGACAAGGACGGTGAGGTGCTTGCGGATGCAGATAACGGTTCGTGGAGTTATCACGATAATCAAAGTGTAAGAAAAGCACTGCTTCATACAGTGGGAGTCCCTGAAGGAACTATTGCCACAGGCGCAATAAGCCGATTTGCGGGAAAGCTTACAGGGTACAATTTTATTACAGGAGCACAGCACATCGGAAAGGAAGGAAACAAGCTTTTCCTCACTGTCGATTCGGAAGTATGCCGCAAAGCCTACGAGGCTCTGGGCTCATATAAAGGAGCGGTTTGTGTATACAACTACAAAACAGGAGAAATCATATGCATGGTCAGCACCCCTACATATGATCCGGCAAATCCGCCTTCTATCGATCCGGACAATCCGAATTACGACGGAGTATATGTTAACAGATGTCTCTCTTCTTCCTTTATTCCCGGTTCAACCTTTAAGCTGATAACACTGACTGCGGCTCTTGAGGAAATTGACGACATCGAAAATATGACATTCTACTGCGGAGGCTCCGTAGATATCGGAGACAAAACCATAACCTGCACAGGAACACACGGAGACATAACTTTGGAAAAAGCGCTAAACGTTTCCTGCAACTGCGCATTTGCACAGATAGCCGACATGCTGGGAGGAAAAAAATTAGGTGATTACACCGAAAAAACAGGACTTACCGACAAATACTCAGTTAACGGCATCTCAACAAAAGTGTCTTCATTCGGATTTAAAACTGATTCTCAAGGCGATGTTGCCTGGGGAGGCGTCGGTCAGGGTCACGATCTGGTTAACCCCTGTTCTATGATGATATATATGGGCGCCATAGCAAATGAAGGTAAGGCTGCAGTGCCTCAGATAATTTCAAAGACCACACTTCAGGGCGGTCTTAAAACAGGTTTTTACATTAAAAAACAGACCGGAAGACTTGTAAACAAGTCAACCGCTCAGACCATCACTTCATATATGAAATCAAATGTAGTCAATACATACGGTGAAAGCAGATTCCCGGGGCTTGATATCTACGGAAAAACAGGTACTGCCCAGGTCGACTCATCAGATGTTTCAAATTCCTGGTTCGTAGGCTTCATCAAAAACGAAGATGCGCCACTGGCCTTCGCAGTTTATGCAGAAGGCGGCGGAAGCGGCTCAAGAACCGCGGCGACAATAGCGAACACCGTTCTCCAGGAAGCAGTAAAAGCCTGCTCCCCGGAATAAATCTCTTAATTTACCGTGCAGCAGACCGAAGGCAGTATTTTCTATTTAAGTCTTCTCTCCATCTGCTCACGGTATTCGGCATAATCCAAAGCAGTTTCCCTGCTGATTTTTCCGTTTTTGTATAAATTAACTATATACTGATCCATAGAGATCATGCCTTTTTCTGCCCCTGCCGCAATTGCCATATCAATCTGATGGCTCTTGTTTTCTCTTATCATGTTTCTGATTGCATTATCCACATGCATAATTTCATAGGCAGGAACCATATTTCCGTCAATTCCCGGAATCAGCTGCTGGGAAATTACAGTACTCAGCACTGCACTAAGCTGAACTCTGATCTGATTCTGCTGGGTTGCGGGAAAGGTATCTATTATTCTGTCAATAGAATTCACTGCGCCTCTGGTATGAAGAGTAGCCATAATGAGATGACCAGTTTCCGCCGCAGTCATCGCAGTCTTTATTGTTTCCAGATCTCTCATTTCCCCAAGCTGAATAATATCCGGAGCCTGTCTGAGACATGCTCTTAATGCATTAAGATAATCCGGAGTGTCAACTGCTATTTCTCTCTGGCTGACTATACTCTTATCATTTCGGTGAAGATACTCAATAGGATCCTCCAGAGTAATGATATGACGACTGTAGGTGTGATTTATCCTGTCAATAATACATGCCTGCGTAGTGGATTTTCCGCTTCCTGCTGTCCCTGTAAAAAATACCATTCCATGAGTCTGGTCAGCCACTGACATTACTTCTTCCGGTATGTTAAACCTGCTGCTGTCCGGTATCTCAAAGCTTACTATACGTATTACGGCAGCCAGAGAACCTCTCTGCCTGAATGTATTTACTCTGAAACGGGCAAGTTTAGGCACGGCAAAAGAAAAATCGTCATCTCCTGCGGCTGTGAATTCCTCCATTGAACGTTCCGCAAGCTTATAAATATCGTTAATAATAACCTTTGTATTGTCCGGCATCAGCTTTTCATCATCCATACGGGTAATAACGCCGTCCTTTTTTTCACAGACGGGACTTCCTGCAACAATGAAAATATCTGATGCGTCATCCTCAACAGCCATATTCAAACATTTCACCAAATCTGTCATAAATATTATCCTCCAATTACTGTAATTTACGGCTGTTTTCCGGTTTCGCCGTCCCAAACATCAATGCTTTCATCCGCCTTCCATCCTGCATCATACACAGACTGCCATCTTAGAATACGATAATCTCCGTCTTTTACCTCCACTTCAATTTCTATCTTCTGAGTATCTGAAATTCTGCATTCATATCCGAAAATCTCATATCCGTCTCCGGCTGTCCCTTTTCGGGTTACTCCGTCGGGAATTTCTCCCTGCCGCAAAAGAGCAAGAGTCTTTTCTGCATTTCCCTCAGCTTCATAATATTTAACCACCGAATTGACAGTCCTGTCCGCCAGTTTTTCGTCGGCTTTTACAGTAGATATGGTCAAAACAGAAAAAACCACAAGGCACAGCACCGCAAAAATAACCAGCAGTGAGCTTATTCCTGTTACAGGCATTTCCTGTACTTTTTTCATTTTATCATTATTCACCGGCTTCACCTCCGTTAAGAGATGTCTGCCAGTACACTTCAACAGACAGAATTTCATGACCCTCATAAGAGAAAGCGGAAATCTCTGCCCTTCCAAGGCCCTCTGTATCTGATGGACTCTTTTCCATGGATACAGTCATATCCTCTCTGTCTCTTACCCATATTTCCGTTTCTCCGGATTGGTGAACAATCCAGTCTCCTCCGGAATCTGCCGCAGCCTGTTCAAAATCTCCGTTTCTGTACTTCAGGCATTCTGCAGCAGTCTGAATCTCTTCAGCCGCCCGGCCTTTAAGTTCAACAGCTTCCGACTGTTTTTCAGACCAGAGAAAAATATTCATACACAATGCAGATGCCAGGGCAAAAATGAGTATCATTATCAGTATCTCTATCAGAGCAAGGGGCGCTTTACTTTTCATATATCGTCCTCCCCGCTTCCGCGCAAATATATATTAAAAACCGTTTCTTCCGGATTCTCTCCATCTCTTTCAAAAGCAAGCTTGACCGTCAGCATACCCCTGTCGATCTCCGGATGAAATTCAGAAGTCCTGACCACTCTCTCTCCTGAATCTTTTAACTGAGAAAAATCATCTCCTTCGATAATTCCGAAATATTCACAGAGCCATCCTTCTCTGCAGTAAATTAAAGTACAGTACTCTTCACCGTCAATAAATTCTTTCATAGCAAGAGCATCTGTCCCTTCAAGACTCACAGAAAAAATCCCATCCGAATCCGGAGCCTGTCTGACCTTTGTGGTAATATATCTTACTGCGGTAAGCTGTTCAAATGACCGGCTGTCCCTTTCATATACGTCTTTATATATTTTAGCTCCCGTGAGAATAACAATAAGTACGCATATGGCAAAAATGCCGAGAACCGTCAGCACCGAAATTCCGGATATATACTTTTTGCCTGCAGTTTCCCGCCTCATAACTGTACCTATCCTTCCTTTCGCTGAACCGATATTTCCGGCATAATATTAGATGCAAAAACCTCGTAGCGAACCATGTATTCTTTTTCATCTATTTCTAATCCGTAATGATCGACTACGTAATCCAGGTCAGGCGGATAAATCCCCTCACAGGCATAGCATGCCGCCGCAGCTCTTCTTAAGGATTCCTCAACATTCTGCACGGCCTGTTCCTGTCTTCCGCTGTCTATATCGGCAATAACAGACAGAAACAGAATAATTAATATTAACGCAGCCGCAGGAGCAATAATAAGGAAGAAGGCGTTATGTTTTTCTATAAGCCTTTCAATGCTCTTCATATTTTAGCCCTCCTAACCAATCGCGGACATAATATTTGCCAGCGGCAGCATTACTGACAGCAAAATAAGACCAACCAGCAGTGCGGTTACTATTACAAGTCCGGTTTCAAGATATGATGTTCTGGTTTCAATCGCATCTTCGGCAGCTTCGCTAAGTCTTTTTGTTATCTCATCAACAATACCGTCTCCCATTCCTCCTCTGAGTCCGGTTTCAAGAAGCCTGTGCTCAGCAGCGGGTATCAGACCGTGTTTTTTAAGGCAGTCGGCCAGAGAAGCTCCGTCTATTATTTCAACGGCACATTTTCTGCATTTTTCACTTATTTCTGGAACATCGTCCATCATTTCCGCAGCAAGCTCCATAGTTTCATCCATAGAAAGACCGCTTTTCATTCCCATTGCTGCAGCCCTGAACACTTTCGCCGAATTCATCATTCCCGCAGCACCTCTGGTTCCTCTGAAACGATTCCAGATTTTAATAATCTCCGTTCTGAATCCCGGCAAAAGCGAAACGGCAGCCGCAAAAATTACAGCAGCAGCCAGTATAACCAAAATCAAGGGCATTATACTGTCCAGAATCCGGCCGAATTTAAGCAGTCCCCCTGCAATTCCTTCAAGACCGCTTCCCAGCTGTCTGTAAACACTGTCAAACACAGGAAGCACTTTAACCAGCAGAACAACAATCACCGCCATCATTACAGTCATTAATATTACCGGATAAACCAGCGCAGCTCGAATACGCTGCTCTGTTCGGATTAAATAATCATAATATCCGGCCAGGGACAGGAATGCCTCTTCTATACGCCCGGTTCTTTCTCCTACACCTATAAGACCTTCGACATATTCCGGAAAACATCCGGAGTTTTTAAAAACAGATTGAACCGATTCTCCCGAATCGGCTCTCTCTGCCATTTCCATAAGCATTTCTTTATATTCTCCGTCCGGTTCATCCTGAGACATCAGTTCAAAGCATTCCCCGGCATTAATGCCCGACTTCAGCATCATATGCATGCTGAGACATATATCGTTAATACGGTTCTTTGACAACAGCTTTTTTTTCATAATATCACCACATACGCCCTACGTACAACAGTATCGCAGGGCGTCATCATATCATACATAAATCTATAATTACATCAACTAATAGAAGTATTTTGCGGAATAATTATTGTCGTTTCCGATATACTTCATAATTGCTTCACTCTGATTTCCCGACGAAGCAAAGGTCGGATCCATTCGATTCCATGAAGCACCGTCAAAGTATACAACACCTTCAATCCAGCCCTGGCCTTCCACATATACGCTTATCCACGCATGATAAACATTGCCGGCATATCCTACCACAAGTTTGCACGGAACACCCTGACTTCTAAGCATTCCTGTCATTACAGCGGCGTAATCGAAACAGATTCCTTTTTTCTCCTGAAGCACAGTGTCAATAACAGGCAGATAACCGGACTGAACAGTCCTTGCCTTTACGGAATCATAGGTAAAATTGGTTACGACATATTCATATACTTTAGAAACCTTTTCCAGCTGTGATTCAGTATTCATACACAGTTCCTCTGCTTTTGCAACTGCTTCCGGTGCGTTTTCGTAATCCACATACTGGTTAGGACGAATAAACGGCGCGAACTCATCCTTAAGCTGGGCATTGAAGGTTACGGATGCTTTAACCGCATATTTTGTTCCCTCAACATTCTCCAGAACTGTGACTGTATATCCTCCGTTTCCGGAAGAAAGCGGAAATGTTTCCCATTCCCCTCCGGTGAGATTGTAGGTATATGTGTCCGCAGGACCTTTAACCTGAGCTTTTATCCTTTTTTCCGTGGGATTCAAATATTTAACCATTACATATCCGTCTGAAATATTCGAATAATCGATCCACGCGACGGATGTTTTTTTCACTGCTGTTCCCGAAGCCTCCGCCTTCAGCATGGTATCGGTAAGCGCAGGCGGTGCTGATGACAAAGCCACGCATTCTTCAGAAATGTCCATAACTGACGAAAGATTTGCGTCTGAGATTTCAGACTGCTCCTGAGCCTGATTTTTGTCCCCGCCGCAGCCGGCAAGCAAAGACATTGTTAATGCAATAACAAGCATAAGCACAGCAGCTCTGCTTTTTATTTTTAAATTAAAAACTGACATTTTTCCCCCTTATTATACACTTTAATTACTATTACTACTATTATTGATAACTGCCGTTTCCGTAAGTACAGCCTGAACCACTCTTCTTTTTTTATAACCGTTTCCGGTACACGTTGAAAGAGTCAAAAAATGCTCAGAACCGTAAGGGTCAGTATCCGAAGATATTTCCGACATTGAGACGGATTTTTCTATATATTCCCTCTTTTTAGTTTCGCTTTGAATTCCCGGCCTGAACACAAAACTTTTCACACCAGCTTCAAATGAAGCGAAAATATCATACCTTCTTACTTTGTCTTCTGTAAAAATATATACATGAGGCGCCTCTTCAATAAATTCCTGATTTTTATAGTTCTTCAGACATCCGAACATGCTGCCGTTCATCATATTGTGTCCGAAGATTATCGTATTGAAATCCTCCAAACCGGAGCTGTTTTTCTCTTCAAGAAAAATCGCGCCTACAGAATTAACTGTATTGTCCCATGTATGATCCAGATAATAGCTGTTGTCGTTACTGTCCATCAGAGGATAGGAAATCCCAGTACCCGGAACAACAATCCATCCAACAACATCACTGTTAATTTTCTTAAGCGAATCAATATTTATCGGGCTGAACCCTTCTTCACTAAAACCCGGCAAATAATACGCAATATCTTCTGCTCCGGATTCAGGTCCGGTCAGAAAATCGCCAATACCCGATAATTCTTTTGCACTGCGGTAAATTTCATTTCCTTCGTTATAATCCGAGATTTTGCCCAGCAGCAGAACCATGCTGAACACAAAAACAATCACAGATATCGACGAGACACCAATTATTAATCTTCTCTTCACTATACTATCCCTTTGGACTCAAGATATAGCTGAAATCTGCATATTTCTATACAATATGATATCACATAAGCATTAAAAAGCAAGAAGAGTTTTGGCAAAAAGTTTACAAAAGTTTCGGATTTTGAATCAATTATATGATTATGTGACTGATTATGTGACCGGCAGAGTGGTATAATATGTTCAAAAATTTTTCACAGGAGATATTGAAATGACAGTTAAACATTGGGGAAACGAGTTCAGACTAACAACAGTATGTGTAGACTCTTACGATAACGGTGAGCTTTGCGGACGTTTTTATAATCCGTATCTTAAAGACGCTGTAAACTTCAAAAGTCTTTCACAGTTTATAATACAAATGGAGAATATGCTGAACAGCATGAATCTCCCTCAGTCATTTACGGCAGTAAGAACTTTTTCGCCTTCTGCCTCTGATATTCACAGCTTTTCGTCAGAGAACGAATCAAAGTCCTCCTCAAAAGGAGAGCTTGCAACCTTCGCTCTCAGAGTCATATTCCGTCAGCACACAAGCTGGCAGGGTTCTGTATCCTGGCTGGAGGCAAAAAAAGAGCAAAGCTTCAGGAGCGTTCTCGAACTCATACTCCTTCTTGACAGTGCTCTGTGTTCCGCGGTTGAATCATCCGGAAAAAACACGGTTTCCGAATAAATTTATTCTTTTTTCTCACCTGCCGGAAGGGCTCTGACTTCGTAGTCGATTTTTACCGGCGAGTGAGGAAATTTTCTGCAGAAGGCTTTTATTATTCTTTCAGATACCATACAGCTGTTCTCATAATTTGCATAGTAAAGCATGAAAATAAACTGGGAAACTCCGCATCTGCTGGCGGCATCGCCCCTTCTCAGGCTGCTTCTTATCAGTTCTTTAAGGTTGTCCACCGCCAGATCCATACTCTTTCGGGATACATTTTTATCCTCTTTGGGAGAAATAGTCAGCAGACATACATGTATTGAGGCTCCGCTTCTGTCAATCAGACGGACAGCGGAATTATACAGCACCTTAAAAAAGTTGTAGTCACAGATAAGCGCTCCGATTTCTTCATCATTTGAATTTAAATCATGATAAATCTCATCCATAGGCACCGCTTCGCTGCTTACACTTCTCATGGCCTCAAAATACAGCTTTTTCAGCTCTTCCGAAGGAAACAGTCCGAAATCGTTCAGCAGAATCCTGCTGATTCTGTCATATACTTCAACTGCTTCGCTTTTTTCCTGAAGATTTATCAGACATCGCATCAGACCGCAGCAGATTTCCTCGTTATAAGGCTCCGCTTTAACGGCTTTTCTGCATATTTCCGCCGCCTCGTCATACCTGCCCTCCTCTTCAAGAAAAGCTTCCGCTTCAAGAACAGCATTTATATACAGTTCCTGAAATCCCAGCGACAGACTTCTTATCCACGGCTCAGACGACTGCCTGGACATAAAATCACCTTTGTATAAATCCAAAGCCTTAAGAAGATAATCCAGCTTCTTTCCCTTATCCTCAGACTTTGAAGCCTTCTGAATAAGATTTCCGAATTCCTCGGCATCTAATCTGACAGTGTATTCGGGATTGATTGTATATCCTCCGTTCTTTCGGATAATTATATCGTGACCGGCATCCTCTCCCAGTGCGTTAAGCATAGTGCGTGCCCGGTAGAAGTTTGTTCTGAGAGCACTTGTGGAGTTATAGTTTTCCTCCCCTTCTTCCCAGAGAATATCAGTCAGTTCATTCTGAAGAACGGTTCTGTTGTGATAATAAAAAAGATATGCCAGAAGTATCCAGATTTTTCTGGTTCTGTTTCCGCTGTCATCTATTTCGCAATCCCCCAGCTTAATGCGGAATCCGCCAAACATACTGACATCTAATTTTTTTTCGTGCATAATGTACCTCACACAATAGAATAAGCGGCTGCTTTTTTTAACATTATAATAATTTTATCATACAGGATAACCGGTGACAATGCAGTACATTAACTTTAGATCAAAAATCATCAGAATCACATATTTTTGTGACATAAATACCGCCGGCAGTACTGCTTTTCCGTTATAAATAAAAAAGGAACCGAATTACTACGGTTCCTCATTTTATGGAGGCGACACCCAGATTTGAACTGGGGAATAAAGGTTTTGCAGACCTCTGCCTTACCACTTGGCTATGTCGCCGCACAAAATATTTCACTGTGAAATCTGCAGTTTCCCGATTGACAGGAAACTGCAGCAGATTGGCGGGGGTAGAAGGATTCGAACCTTCGCATGACGGAATCAGAATCCGTTGCCTTACCGCTTGGCGATACCCCTACGGTAT
>JAUNCY010000027.1 GCA_030526325.1 Bacillota bacterium | reverse complement strand
ATAAAGATACCGCTAAGGCTAAGCTCGTTTTAGCTGAAAAGAAACTCAAGAAGGCAGCAGCTAAAGGTGTTATCCACAAGAATGCAGCTTCCAGAAAAGTTTCAAGACTCAACAAGAACTTTAACAGATCTTTCGCAGAATAGCCTAAACCCTATTCCCCACGCGCATCTGTAAGATGCGCCGCATACAAGTTAAGTATGCAAAGTAAATGAGAAAAAGACGGTGTGTCTCCCGTCTTTTTTATTTTTTCTATTTCTTTTATATGCCGGGCTGCCCGTCCGGCAGGCTAAAGTTTCTTTATAATAACAGGCACCGGAGGATTGTTCGGTCTGTTGAAATACTCGTGAACCACCACAATATATTTTTTTCTGTCAAGCGCTTTAAGAAAAGAGAGCAGCGCATCCTTTTCCTCGCAGCCGCTGTCTCCGCCGCTGTAAATACACAGACTCATTATGCCCCCGGATTTTAAGATATCAAGGCATTTTTTAACCGCAGTCAGGCTGGTGTCCGCCCGGGTTGACAGGCTGTGGTCTCCCCCGGGAAGATATCCGAAATTGAACATTATAACGTCCGCAGTCTCCGGTTCGGCGTATTTATCTATGTTTTCATGGGAATCCATTACAAGTTCCGCTCTTTCCGCACAGCCCTCTTTTTCGAGCAGTTCTGTAGTATTCGCCAGAGCCTTCTCCTGAATGTCAAAGGCTTTCACTTTTCCGTCCGGATTTGAAAGCCTGCACAGAAACAGCGTATCATGACCGTTTCCCATGGTTGCATCTATGCACAGTTCTGCATTTTCACAGAAGCACTCCACAAGTCTGTGGCAGTATTCCGTAATCTGAAAGCTTTTCATTTTTATCCCCGTTTCTTTTTTTTCAATACTATCACAATTTCCTTATTTCCTCCATAATCTGAAGCCGCTTTTCCTCTATTTTTTCATAATTCATATTAGGGATATACATTTCCTCCAAAATATCATGACTTGCCTTTGCATCTTTTAGACAGCTTACAGCAAGCTCCAAAAGCTCATTCAGCTTTTCCTCTCCCTGTGCAATTGTATCTCTGTGCTTTTCAATAAGCTCGTATTTAATATAAAGTCTCATGTCTATTACCGCCGCAGACACCGCAGGCACCTTATGATATCTGTTCGAGGATACTATTGCGGTTGAGATTTCAGGAATAATAAGATGCTCTGTCTTACCGTCAGGATCCATAGGACAGAAGAAAGACTCCGTGTCCAGGCCTCTTGCGGCGGCATTTTCCCTGAATCCTTCAAAAATAATATTGGCGTTCATCCCCACAGGTATACGCAAAATATATACGTTGTCACAGTCTTTTATCAGGGATTCCACTTTATTTACCGTTCCTTCAGGAGTAATGGCGCCCGCAAACATCCTCCGGTCCTCGCCCCTTCGTGTACTAAGTTCCCTGTGAGAAAGTTCCCGATATACAAGACTCGCTGTATTTTTGTACATCTCCTCTTTTTTTGCCGCAAGAGAGTACAGTTCTTCTATGCCCTTGTAAATCTCTGAAGCGGCGCGCAGGTATTTATATGCGTTTTCGTAGCATCTTTTAATATTGTCTCCGGTAATCAGGATATCTTCTCTTCTGCTCCTGATTCCGTCCTCATCCCAGTATTCTCCCAGATTAATTATAGAATCCACTGCTCCCGGGTTTTTAGGATCCACAATATGAGGTGCGGTACCGTCAATAAAGGCTATTCTTCTGTCTTTTATTACTATCCCGTCCAGACTGCCCGGGTCAGAAGAGCAGATAAGAAAATCAACATCATGTCCTTCATCCAGCATCTGTTCTCCTATTTTCCTCATAAAAGTTGACTTTCCCGTTCCGGGGCCTCCCTTCATACAGTATATTTTTACCGCTTTCTCCTGACTGAGAATATAGTCATAATATGAAAAGAATCCTTTGGGGGTATTGCCTCCCGGATAATAATACCTTTTCCTTCCTGTCACAGCTTCCTCCTTTTCCAAATAAAAAACATGTGACATTAAACGCCACATGTTTAGTATATGCTCAAAATCCGAAAAATTTACTCTTTACATTTTAAAAATTACGCCTGCCGCAGCAGCTGTTGCTATTATAATAATAGGATGAAAGCTTTTTTTCATGCTTATCCCCAGAAGAGCAAGGAAAAGAAGCGATGTCTTAATATTTAACGCCGCCACCAGATTTACGCCGAATCCCTGAAAACCCGAGGTGAATATAACCATATCCAGCACCTGAAGACCCGCAGCAAGAATAAGAGCAGTGACTGCAGGACGCAGGGTTGAAAATACCGAAATCACATAAGGATTTGTCTGAAATTTTGTTATAACCCTCGAAATCATCAGAATAATAATGAAAGACGGCAGAACCAGAGAGAGGGACGCTATTATGCTTCCGGGAACTCCTCCCGCGTTGAATCCCACATAGGTTGCGGTATTTATTCCTATAGGCCCCGGAGTCGATTCCGCCACAGCTATCATATCCGAAATCATCTCAGGAGTTATCCAGTCGTACTTGTCAGCCAGATCGTAAAGAAAAGGAACTGTTGCCAGGCCGCCTCCCACAGCGAAAAGACCTATTTTGAAAAATTCAATAAACAGAGTAAGATAAATGTTCATTTTTCATTCCTCCTGCCGTTTATTTTTCTGAACAGCTCCATACCCGCTCCGAGAGCAACCGCGCAGACAACGATAATAACAGTAGGTACGTCAAGAATGACATCGGCAATAAGAGCTGCCGCAAACACCGCCATTCCGAAAACTCCTTTGACCCCGCTTTTCCACAGTTTTATCACGGCATTAATTATGAGTACAGCCACGGCAGCGGTAATTCCCGAAAAAGCGTGCTGCACCACAGCCGCATCAGAATACCCCTGAATGAAAGCCGCAATTACAGTTATTATCAGTATTGATGGGGTTATTACCCCGAATGTGGCCGCCAGAGAACCTATTATTCCGCTCTGAAAGTATCCGATAAAAGTAGCGGTATTTACCGCAATAATCCCCGGAGTGCACTGCCCCACAGCATAGTAATTCATTACCTCTTCCTCGGTGGCCCACTTATTCTTTTCCACAATTTCCCTCTGAATCATAGGAAGCATGGCATAGCCTCCGCCGAAGGTCATTATCCCTATTTTGAAAAATGTGGTATAAAGCTTAATTATCTCTTTCATTTTCCTGTCCAATCTCTTCCTGCTGCTCCGATACGTCTCCTTCCGTTTTAGCCGTATCTTCTCCTGTGTCCGCCGCAGGATTTTCATGAGCACCTGCCGCGCTGTCAATTCTGTGATATTCGTAAGTTTCCCCGCCGTTCCTTACATCCCAGGCACAGCTTCCGAACTGATTGGGCATCGGCTTTATAAGTTCCTCGTAGAATACCACCTCAGAAGTTTGCATATACGCAAGCAGAGGGGTTAAAATCAGCTGCATCAGAATCGTAAAGTAAAAGCTGTTATAATCCTGAATAAAAACAACCGTGATTAAGCTTACGACAGCTCCTGCCAGCAGAGCCCATCCGATAAATGAAATGTCTAAAGTAAAGAGTCCGCCCTTGTTGCCCATCATCAGCCTTTTGCTCTCCCTTATGCAGTCCATCGGAGAAAGCTCCGGTCTGTCTCTGAGAATCATCGGCGCCATAGAATACCTATAGCCTGCTATTATTCCCGGAATAACAAACAGAAGAGTCCAGAGACCGATAAACAGAATCATCAGAAGCCCCAGCACGAAACTTCTGCCGAAGTATTCAAATCCCTCAAAACAGTTCCCGAGGCTGCTTTCTTCGTTTCTGACTATCCTCATGATAACCGAATAATAGCCTACGGTAACAGGCCCGAAAACTATCCAGTAATATATTCCCGAAATTGCCGACGTGGCAGTATTATACATAAAAAGATTTACTATTATATCCATTATATTCAGCAAAAGGATATAAATCATAGACGCAGCTACAGCCTGAGCCCATTTTCCTTTCAGCTGGGTTTTTGCAACTCTTTTATAAAACGATGTGCTTTCCGTTAAAATTCTGTGATCCATAATAATACACCTCATAAATATGATTTAATACTTCCTGGGATACTTCTGGAAATGATGGTTGTCATCTATATCCTTCCAGTCGCCTCCCCATTCCCAGCCTCTTTTTACAAATGCGTTATAGCATACGTTTCCTGCACATATTGTTCCCTTAACATCGGGATTTCTTTCAATATAATCCGCTCCTGCAGGCGGAAGAATCAGAAGAGAATCATCTTCCCATCTTCTGACATACGGGTTGTAAAGAGGATTAATATCAACCGCAAATCCGTATGCATGCTCCGAAAGTTCTCCTCCGCCGGTAAGCTGCCTAAAGCAGAATGCAGAGCTGTTGTTGGCAGCCATTGATTTGTCGTCGTCAGCGTCATAATCATCAATAAGTCTGATTTTCTCAATAGGAAAACTGTTTTCATAAAGTTCTCTGAATATGTCCAGAACCTCTTCAGCAACAGCCTTGTTTACTATAAGCTCACCTTCGTGTATCTTATCGTCAAAGCCGTAATGCAGAACTTTAAGGTAGGCCAGATCATCGAGTGAAATCACTTCGTTCTCAACATAGGAATTCCCCATTATCCTGCTTATTATTTTTCCCGGCAGCGGCTGCTGCGTGAAACTGTCTGTTGTTTCTGTTCCTGACAATTTACTTCCCCCTTTTACTTCATCAGTAATCCGTGAGCCTCTTCGATTACTCTGTCCGTTTCCTTTTCCACCTCATCAAAGGACATGAACCGGCTGTCTTCTTTTGACATATACAGCAGAAATTCTATATTTCCTTTTGCTCCTGTCATAGGCGAAAAGGTTATTCCTTCGACAGAAAAACCGAGATTCCCGGCAAACTGCGCCACCTTGAGTATCACCTCACGGTGAACTGCTTTTTCTTTTACAATACCTTTTTTTCCCACCTGTTCTCTGCCCGCTTCAAACTGAGGTTTAACCAGACACACCAGTTTTCCGTTGCTTTTGAGTATTTTCTCAGCAACAGGAAGAATAAGGGTCAGAGAAATAAACGATACATCTATAGAAATAAAATCTATAATATCCGAAATCTGCTCCGGATCCATATAACGGATATTGGTTTTTTCCATATTTATTACGCGCTCGTCGGTTCTGAGCTTCCAGTCAAGCTGCCCGTATCCTACGTCAACGGAATACACCTTTAAAGCTCCGTTCTGAAGCATACAGTCTGTGAATCCTCCGGTAGAAGCTCCCATATCCATACATATGCAGTTTTCCAGTTCTATTCCAAACTGATTCACAGCTTTTTCAAGCTTCATTCCTCCTCTGCTCACATAAGGACATACCGATCCCTTAACCGTTATTTCCGCGTCTTCCTGAACCTGGGTTCCCGCCTTGTCCACTCTTTGACCGCCCACAAAAACCACACCTGACATTATTATGCGCTTCGCTTTTTCCCTTGATTCGGTATAGCCCTTCTGCACCAGCAGAATATCTAATCTTTCTTTCATAGCTCCTTCATTATCCTATCTGCAACAGACTCTCCGTCGAGTCCGTATATTTTTTCTAGTTCTTCGGTTTTTCCGTTTTTTACGAACGCATCCGGCCAGCCTATATTAATCACCGGCGGATGGCTGCTCTTTTCTGCGAAAATCCGGTTTACCATGCTTCCGAAGCCCCCGGTAATCACATTGTCCTCAAGAGTTACAACGAGTTCAGCTCCTTCGGCCGCCTTCAGCAGTCCTTCTTCATCCAGCGGTTTAACGAATACAGCATTAACCACTCCGCATTCTATTCCTCTGCCCGACAGAATCTCTTCAGCCTTCAAAGCCTGCCACAGACATTTGCCCGCCGCAATAATTACAACTCTGCCGCCTTTTTTCACAATCTCGCATTTTCCGTCGATCTCCCTTAATTCACGGTTTCTCTCATGAACCTTCCCTCGGGGATATCTTATTGCACACGGCGAAGAAAGCTTAAGCGCATATTCCATCATGGCCTCGAGTTCTTTATTGTCCGACGGCGCCATTACAGTCATATTAGGCATATGGCATAAATAGGACAAATCAAACTGTCCGTTGTGGGTTTCTCCGTCTTCTCCCACGTTTCCCGCCCTGTCTATGCAGAACACCACAGGAAGCTTCTGCATACAGATATTGAGAATTATCTCATCATAAGCTCTCTGTAAAAATGTGGAATAAACCGCCGTAAAAGGTCTGAGTCCCTGAAGGGCAAGACCGGATGAGAAGCTGACCGCATGCTGCTCAGCTATTCCCACATCAAAAACCCTGTCCGGGAATCTTTCCTGCATTTCTGTCAGACCCGTACCGTCAATCATAGCCGCACTGACTGCTGTAATTCTGCTGTCGCGCTCAGCCATTTCAGTAATCCTGCTACCGAACACATCAGAATAGGTAACACTCTTCTCCTTTGAAGACTTCATAGTTACAGGATCGAAGGGTCCCACCCCGTGATATTTTCCGGAGTTTTCTTCAACGGTTCTTATTCCTTTTCCTTTTTTTGTAACCACGTGAAGAATAACCGATTCATCGCTCCTCTTTGCCGCCTCCAGAAAATCCGTAAGCTCTGATATATCATGTCCGTCTATGGGACCGTAGAATTTGAATCCCAGATTTTCAAACATGCTCCTGTCGAACACTGTATATTTTACGGCATCTCTTGCTTTTTCAAGACTTCGGTACAGCCCTTCTCCGAAAGAGCCTTTACCTTTAAGACCGGCTCTTATCTTTTTTTTCATTTCCGTATATGCATAGCTAACTCTCAGACGGCTGAGATGCCTTGCCACGCCTCCCACATTGGGAGAAATAGACATCTGGTTGTCATTTATTATTATTATCATCTTGCCCTTTGAGGCTGCCGCATTGTTCAGAGCTTCATAAGCTATGCCTCCGGTAAGAGCCCCGTCTCCTATTACGGTTATTACATTGAAATCCTCTTGTTTCAAATCTCTGCCTTTTGCAATTCCCAGAGCCACCGATATGGAGTCACTGCTGTGGCCTGCGTCGTAAACATCATGAGGGCTTTCTTCTCTTTTAGGGAAGCCGCTCATTCCGCCCAGTTTTCTGAGCCTGTCGAATTCTCCGGCTCTGCCGGTCAGAATCTTATGTACATAGGATTGATGCCCCACATCCCACAGAATTCTGTCCTTCGGCGAATCAAAAACCCTGTGAAGCGCTATTGTCAGTTCCACAACTCCCAGATTTGAAGCCAGGTGGCCTCCTGTTCTGGATACCTTGTCCATAAGAAAATCTCTTATCTGAACGCTCAGCATATCCAGTTCCCGGTCGCTCATATATTTGAGTTCCTGAGGAAATTTATATTCCGTCATCTGCTTCATATTATTATCGCTTTCTAATTTATTCTATAATACAAATCCCCGGCAAAATCTTTAAAGAACTTCGCTTCAGGGCCTAATTTTTCTATTAATTCCATTGTCCTTCTGTGAACATCTTCGTATATTTCTCTTGTTTTCTCCATGCCGACGCAGGAAGGATAGGTAAGCTTTCCGTTTTTATCGTCGCTTCCCACAGGCTTTCCCAGCTCGCTGCTGTCACCGCACACGTCGAGAATATCATCTGCAATCTGAAACTCCAGACCCATAAGTTCGCCCAGTTCGCTTAAATCGGAAATAAGCTTTTCATCTCCTCCTCCGATATGCGCCCCGGCAATTATTGCCGCTTTAATAAGTGCGCCTGTTTTTCTTTTATGAATGAATTTCAGATGATCCATGTCCTTTTTTCCGGAGGTTTCGCCCTCAATATCTGCTATCTGTCCTCCGACCATTCCGTAATATCCCGAAGCCTCAGAAATGCATCTGGCTGCTTTAAGGTATCTGTTTCTGTTTTTCTCATCTCCGTTAATCAGCGCCTCGAACATAACTTCAAAGGCTCTGTTCAGAAGGGCGTCTCCCGCAAGAACGGCACATGCTTCGCCAAACACAACATGATTTGTAGGCTTCCCTCTTCTCAGATCATCGTCATCCATTGCCGGCAGATCGTCATGAATCAGAGAATAGGTATGGATGTATTCTATAGCACATGCAAAAGGAACCGCATCTTCTTCATTTCCTCCCGCCAGACTGCATGCAGCCAGCATCAGCACAGGTCTTACTCTTTTTCCGCCTGCACTCAAACTGTATTTCATAGCTTCCAGAACAGACCTGCTCTTTTCTTCCTCCTCAGGGAGATATTTTAAAAGATCTCTGTCTGCAATATTTTTTAATCTGTAATATTCTTCATTATACATTTTATCTTACTGCTCCAGTTCCTTAATCTCATCAGTATCCTTATCCAGCACTGCAAGCCTCTGTTTTGCCTCATCAAGTATCGCCCTGCATTCCCCATAATGCTTTGATGCTTCCTCATACAGCTTTATGGAGTCTTCAAGAGAAACAGACTCGTTTTTCAGAGCCGCAGCCGCAGCCTCAAGTTTTGAATAGGATTCCTCAAAATTCTTTTTCTTAGCCATTTAACTGTCTCTCTCCTTTGTTAATTCGGTAATCCGGCATTCTGCACTGCCGTCCTTCATACGTATATTAATTACATCTCCAACGTGTAAATTATCTGCACTTTTTATATATCTGCCGCTGCCGTCAGACAGGGCACCGTATCCCAGACTCAGAATTCTGCCCGGGTCCATACTGTCGGCAAGACTTTTAACCTTTTCTATTTTCAGTTCTTCATTGTGAATCTTTTCTCTGAAATTCATTGAGGCGCTTTTCATAATTCCGTCAAGCTTTCCTTCATATCCGGAAATCATTCCCTTGACTGCCGAAACCAGGCTGTCCGGCGAACTCATCTCCAATGCGGCTTCCATCATACCAATCCTGCCCGTAATTCCGCTTGTGGCATCCTCAATGAGCCGTTTCATTCTTAAGCTTATTTCCCTCATGTCAGGCACCGCCGCTTCCGCCGCAGCTGTAGGTGTTGCCGCCCTGAAATCTGCGGTAAAATCCGCTATAGTGAAGTCTGTTTCGTGACCCACCGCCGAAATTACCGGTATTTTGGAATCAAAAATACTTCTTGCGACTCTTTCCTCGTTGAATGCCCACAGTTCCTCAATTGAACCGCCGCCTCTTCCGACTATTATTACATCGGGAGGCTCCGCCATTCTGTTCAGCGCTTTAACAGCGTCCTCAATATCACCCGCTGCTCCGTCTCCCTGAACCCTGCATGGACAAAGTATAATATCAACAAAATTGTTTTTGTTTCTCACAGTCCTTATCATGTCCCAGACAGCAGCTCCCGTAGACGAGGTTACAAGTCCCACTGATTCGGGAAACTCCGGCAGTTCCCTTTTGAATTCGGGAGAAAACAGACCTTCCGCTTCAAGCTTTCTTTTCAGCTTCTCGAAAGCCGCCGCAAGATTTCCTTCCCCCTCTACCTTTATTTCCGATACAGTAAGTGAATAATATCCTCCCTTTTCATAAAGGTAAATATATCCTGACGCAATTATCTCCATGCCTTCTTCAAGCGGATATCTCAGATATGCCGCCTTGTCCTCCGGAAGAAAGCAGTTAATCCTGCTTCCCCGGTCCTTCATGGAAAAATAAACATGACCGCTGCTGTGGTATTTCAGATTGGATACCTCTCCGATAACCGA
The DNA here is from genome assembly GCA_030526325.1 of Bacillota bacterium. Classification (GTDB taxonomy): domain Bacteria; phylum Bacillota; class Clostridia; order Peptostreptococcales; family Anaerovoracaceae; genus RGIG1899. The sequence continues at coordinate 15,661 of JAUNCY010000027.1, read as the reverse complement.
AATTCTTGACAGCAGAGGATCGCTCTGAATTATTGTTTTAATATATTTATTTAACTGTGAAACTTGTACCGGTTTCATTTGCCAGATACCTCTTCATTCCAAGTATTGCCGTTCCGACTGCGTTGTCAGAGGACAGCTCCGGTGAACCGAAATACAGTTTTTCGTCTTCCGAAAGCATTTCTCTGATAAACCTGCTTGAAGCAACTCCTCCGGCGGCAATTACCGGAAGAATGCCGGTTCCTTTTCTGGACTGACTGATAATATCACTGACAGCCTGTCCTATTCTGAAAAACAGAGCAGCAGAAATCATTTCGTCTGTTCCTTCCTGCTCATTTCCTATATCGTCTATATATCTTTGAATCCTGGTCTCTATTCCGGATATGCAGCACATTCCGTTTTCTGTCTTTATCCTGCAGAACATGGACTCCAGGGCCTTCATTTCCGCTCTGTCCGCCGAGGCTTTTTTTCTTAACGCCGCTTCATCCATAAGCTTTCCGCAGGGAAATCTAAATCCCAGCCGTACGCCTGTTCTGTCTATCAGCTGACCCAGCGAAATATCCTTTGTTCCTCCTGCTATCTCAGTCCGGTATCCTTCTCCTCCCGGCAGTTCTCTGCATATGAGAACCTCCGTAGTTCCTCCCGACAAATGCAGAGACAGAAATTCACCGTCTCCTTTATATCCCGAAGAATACCTCGCTGCTTCAATATGTCCTTCCTGATGAGAAAAGCCGTAATACGCCGCTCCTGTAACACCTGCCAGGGATTTTCCCACGGTTTCTCCTGCTTTGAATACAGGCATATACGAGCCCTCAACTCTTCGCGGTCTTTCAGACACAGCCACAGCACATATTCTGCAGCCCTTTTTCTGTATTTCCAGCTGCTCAATTATCCGCGGAAGATTACCTATATGTTCAAATAGGGCCTGAGATTGTCTCAGCCCCCGTTCGCCCTGTTTTACTCTGAGAATCTCTCTCGAATTCCCGATAATATTTAAATTTTCATCCACAACCGCTGCAGATGTGGTGTAGTTGCTGGTATCAATCCCCAGACAGCAGATTCTACTCTTCATTTTTTTCCCTGACCATAGATCCGAGAATTCCGTTAATGAATTTTCCCGAATTCTCTCCGCCGAATTTTTTACCGAGTTCAACCGCTTCATTTATTGCAACCGATTCCGGCGCAGTTTTGGAAAAGAACAGCTCCGCCGCTGAAAGTCTCAAAATGGCTACGTCAACCTTTCCCATAGTGCTTACAGACCATTTTTTGCCGTACTTGTTTATCATGGAGTCAATTTCTTCCCTGTGGGTACATACTGCCTGATAAATGCTGTCAAAAAACGTTTCCTTCTCCGTGTCTATTCCGTTATTCTTCATGAATTTCTCTTTTTTTTCTTCACTGAAATCCTTCTGAACATCCATTTCAAAGAACATCTGCATAAGCAGCTCTCTTGCCTTGCTTCTTTTCATTAAAATTCTTCTCCTTCGTCTTCAGAGGGAGTCTGTTTCATTTCAACTCCCTGCACATGTATGTTGACAGCCTTTGCGACTTCTCCTGTCATTTCCTTAACCTGATTTTTTACGCTTTCCTGAATATCCCATGCCACCTCGGGAATTCTGAATCCGTAATACACATTTACATATATGTCTATAATAAGAACTTCGTCCTCCCAGGATATTTTCACACCCTTGGTAACATTCATTCTCAATATGTTTTTTGTAATATTATCCGTTATACCGCCCACGAGAGAGGCTACTCCCTCAACACCGGCAGCAGCCACGGCAGCTGTAACTGCTATAACCTCATCCGCAATTTTTACAATTCCGTTGTTGTCTTCGCTCATATGACGCTCCTCCGCAGGAAATACAAAATAATAATGTAATATTATACTATTAATACGCTGTTTTTACAACTTATTTTGGACTACAATCTGTGATGGGTCCCTTCCGGTCTCTCTGGATACCACATCCACCACCTGAGCCACGTCCACATCTGTAAGTTCTTCTTTATTAAGAGTAACATTTACAGCATTGTCAGTCATCACAACATATACGTCCGTAAAACCTTTATTTTTCAGCAGATTTTCAACAGTAACCTCTTTGCTCATGTATTCTATGAGTGTAAGCTTCTGCTGGACCGCCTGATTTTTTGCCGTCTCGTCAGTCGATTCCTCTGAGAATTCCGTCAGCATTGAAATAATCTCATTTCTGTCCATATTCAAACCCGCTCTTGCCTCTTCAAAGTATGTGGAGCTGTCATTCATATCTCCGTATTCGTCGCTGCTGACCAGAGTCACCTCGTCTGTGTTGTAGGTTTCGCTTGAAACCACCGCCAGATTTTCCGCGTAACCGGCCATCTGACGGGTTTCGTAATCTACATATTCTCCGGAAGTCTGGAGAAGCCTGTGGTCTGTCAGCTTATTGTTTACAACTCCTACACACAGAGCAAGAACAATAAGACCTGCCAGAAGAATTTTCTTTCCTTTAAAATTTTTCATGTTTTACCTCCCTGAACAATTTGACGCAGTCATACCTGCACAGTCGCTGTGTCCTGTATCCGCGGATTCCAATCCGGATTATTCGCTTTCAAGTACAGCTATCCTGCTCACCGGGATATCAAATACAGACTGGGCAGCTGAAACAATTTTATTCCGTGCCACTGTATCTCCCGCTCCCTGTGCAACCACGATAACACCCTTAACCACATCATCCCGGTTTTCATCCCTGCAATATGTCAGCATTACCTTTACATCGCCTACCCCCTTGACCTCTGAAAGAATATCGGACAATCTCTGTTCCTCATCCAGATAGAGATTTCCCTCATCGATTTCCTGACTGTCACTGTCAAAAATAACAGAGGGACTGCCTTCGTCTTTATCAAAAAAAGTATTTCCTATAAGCAGTGCCGCGGCCAGTATGATAACCAGTGTAACAATAAAATTCAGAACGTCCTTTACCGTTTTTTCATCTTTAAAAAAAACCGACAGTATTTCCGTAATCTTATTCATAGCTTCCGTCCCCTCCGGCTCCTTTGTATGATATCAGGCTGTCCTCTATCCCCAGTCTCTGAGATACACATCTGACTATATTACTGACATATTCACAGTCTTCGCCTTTTATTACTATCTTGCTCACATATGACAGTTCTTTTTTATCTCCGTGCAACGGTTCTCCTAGGTAAACCTCCACCCCCTCGATTTTCACCTCCGGGTAGTATTCGCTGACAGCCCTTTCAGTCTCATAGACTATTTTCTGCCTGTATATTTCCTTTATCTGAATATTCTGAACCTCCTCCAGACTGCCGCCGGCATCCTCCGGCTCTGAATCTGCTTTCGCCAGTGTCTCCGTATACATACTGTACTCACCGTATGTTCCGGTTATTTCATCCTTTAAGCCTGCACCGTCTGTTAAATATACCGCCGGAGAGATCACCACTCCGAGAATAATCAGCGAGAAAATGAATTTCAGGTATTTTCTCATGCCTCCCTTCGGAAGAACTGTCTCTGTAAAGCAGAGTGCAGTCACTATAATAAAAATATCTCTCACCCAGTCCTTCAGCATATCCGTCATCCGAAGCCTCCTCCCGCGTATCCTGCAAACATGGCAATGAATATCAGAAACATAAGCCCTGTCAGAAACACAATAACAGCCAGAGTAATTACCGTATTTCCCATCTCGCTCATGCAGTCTGAAATACTGTCATTTCCCAAAGGCTCTGTGACGGCTGCCGCAAGTTTATATACCGCTGCGGCGGCGGCAAGCTTAAGAATAGGCACTGAAATTATTACCAGCAGCGCAATAATTCCGAAAAGTCCGGCAGCGCCCTTTATTACTGTGCAGCAGCTCCTGATAAGATCCAGAGAATCCGCTGCAAAGCCTCCTATTATCGGCACAAAATTTCCTACGGAATATTTTGCCGCCTTTGTCAGGACGCTGTCGGCGGAAACCGTGACTATACCCTGTACGGCAGATAACCCGGAGAAAACAAGCACACATATACCTATGGTGAAAAGAGCAATCCGCCTTATATATCCCGCCAGCTTTCTGATATAGTTGTTTCCGGTCAGACTGTTTATCATAAAAAAAGCACATGACATAAACACCGCAGGAAATATGAACATGTCAATAATTGAGGCAAAAGCAGCGGCAGCCATAAGTACCACAGGATTCATAACAGCGCCGGTAGTAACTCCTCCGCTTCCCACGAGAAGTGTAACCATAACAGGAGACAGGGCCTGTATAAAACCTGTCATCTGATCTATCGCTTCTCCCGCCAGTCTGTACATCATGTAAAAATTTGCTGCACATACAGCCGCGGCAGCGTAATTGCATATTATCTGGCCGATGCCGCTTACTGTTGTTTCACCGAAAGATGTAGAAGAGCTTTTCATAAGGCCGCTTACCGCACATATGAAAATAATTTCCCCAAACAGAACCAGACTCGAGAAGATTTCGTTCATGAAAATCTGTATGACTGCATCCAGCACTTCTCCGAAATCAATAAGGGTCTCTCCGGAAAACAGCTTAGATATTATGTCTTCTATTCCGGGATGGTTGAAACCGTACTCCTTCGAATAGCCGGATGCTCCAATTATTTCCTCCAGCTGTGAAAAATTCAGACTGCCGAGCTGCTCCTCTATAATTCTTTCGTAAATCCTTTCATCCTCCAAAGTATCTCTCCTAATCCGGCAGCAGGTTTCTTATCAGCTCCATTATTGAAGTCATTACAGGAACAGCCAGATAAAACACCATAACCTTTCCTGCCAGCTCTACCTTGCTGCCTATCGCCCCTTCTCCCGCGTCTCTGCATATCTGGGAAGTGAAATCTGATATGTATGCCACTCCCAGAATTTTCAGAATGACGGGTACAAAATACTCTCCGCAGGTCAGATCCCTCTGCCACGCTTTAAAAAAGTCAAATACAGCGGAAAGCTCATTTATGATAACGGAAAATATTACCACTACTGTGGCCAGTCCCACATATAACGAATATTCCTTTTTCTGTTCCTTCAGTATTCCCGAAAGTACAGTGCCCGCAACGGCAATAACTGCTATCTTGAAAATATCCATAATAAATACCCATGCCTGCAGCTGATGCTACAGCTGAAACAGTGTTTTAACCGTATCGAAAAAGCTGCTGACCATCTCGATTATTATCATCAGAACTACTATTATTCCTGCCAGCGTTGTCATCATGGCCTGGTCTTCTCTTCCCGCCCTTATGAGCACCTGGGCAAGAACAGCGATAATTATGCCAATTGCGGCTATTTTAAAAATTATGTCAATATTAATATCCATACCTGCATACCTCTTCCGTGCCTGTCATATCAGAATTATGGAAAGACCGGTTCCTCCGAAAAAAAACAGGCTCATGTACATCTTTTCCAGTCTTTTTTTCTCTTCTTCTGCCTCATTCACCATTTTTCCCAGTTCAAACTTTATTCTTTCAAAGCACTTTTTCTGTTCTTCAAGATTTCCTTCCCCCAGGCCTTTTCCTAGAGATGCCAGTTCTCTTTTCTGATCCGGTTTAAGCGAAGAGTCTTCGAGAAGTTCGGTCACACCTTTACTCCAGGCCTCCGAAAATGCCATATTTTTTACGTTCATTTCTCTGAAAGCATAGTACATGACTTTTGAAAGCATGCCCGGTTCCTCCCCCAGCCTGCCGCATATATCAGGCAGCGGATTCCTGCTGAACATCACTTCCCTCTCCATGGTGCCGAACTTGTCCTCCGCATCCTTCAAAATCAGTATTCTGCCCGTAAATCTCCTGGTATACAGATATCCGGCGGCGGCTGACAGAATAATTATGATGATACAGCCAAATATTCTAACCATATATTTTCTTCCCGTCTCTGTCCAGTATTCCTGATACAGTCCCCACCTCTGGAACTGCGCTGAGAAATATGTACCTTTCAAAAATCCTCTCTCTAATCAGTTCTGAAATCTTCGAATTCTTCAGTTCTTCAAATTCCGAACCGTGAACACTAGTCAGAATTCCCACCCCGGACTTTACAGCTTCTTTTATTGCCTCTCCGTCTCCGGGACTTCCTATTTCGTCGGTACAAACGATATCCGGTGACATGGATCTGACCATAAGTATTATTCCCTCCTGCTTTCCGCAGCTGTCCATAATATCAGTCCTCATGCCTACATTGTGTCCCGGTATTCCTTTATACAGCGCTCCTATTTCCGAACGCTCATCCACAAGAGAAATTCTAAAGCCTTCTTCGGAAAGCTGGCGCACAATGTCTCTCAGAAGGGTTGTCTTGCCGCATTTCGGTGGGGAAACCACAAGCGTATTTAAAAATTCACCGTTCCTGCCGATAATATATTTTTTAACCTTTTCTCCGCAGCCCCTTATTTCTCTGCTTCGCCTTATGTTAAGAGAAGAAAAGTCTTTAATATTCTTTATTCTGCCATTTTCCGATACGGCCTTTCCGCATATGCCTATCCTGTGACCTCCTGATGCGGTGACATAACCGCTGCACAGTTCATCCATGTGTGCGTAAACCGAATGCTCCAGCAGGCTGTCCACAGCCGATGCGATGCCTTCACGGCTTACTTCAATATCTGATACTATTTCGCCGAACCCTCCTGCCAGCAGTATTTTTTCACCGGCCTTTATCCTGATTTCCTCCAGCAGCTCAGTTTCCTCCGGTCCCAGATATTTCAAAAGCCTTCTGTAGTCTTCAGGGAGCTTTTCAATCAAAGCCTCAAAAGAATCCTCTTTTTTCATCTGCATGTCCTCCTTCGTATATAGAAATCTATGATTACGCCCGACAAATTAGACCGTCAAAAAAAACTGAGTTTTTAACATTTTTCCTCATATACTTTTTAAAACATTTCTGATATATTGTTTTTTGGAAAAAATACAGATTATTACCAAAACTCATAGGAAAGGAGCAGACTCCGGCATGGCCTCTGTGTTTTGCCGGATAAATTATATAATGAATGCAGTGATAGCTTTTCTGCTGGTATTTTCGGCAATAGGACTCATAGACAAGATTTTGGGAAACCGTTTTCGTTTCGGCGAGGAATTCGATAAAGGCATGGAGCTGATGGGGCCTATGGCTCTGGCTCTTGTCGGAATATACTGTATAGGCGTTTTCGCTGCAGAGGCAAATGCCGACGCAATTGCAGGCTTTGCGGCCTTTCTGCCTTTTGACGCCTCAGTAATCATAGGATCGCTGCTTGCTCCTGATATGGGGGGGCTTCCGGTTTCTCTTCAGATTGCGGAAACAAGGGCTCTCGGAATGTTTGCCGGCATGCTTCTCAGCACAACGGTTGGAGTTACTGTCTGCTTTCAGCTTCCGGTATGTCTGTCCGGGATACGTGAAAAAAGCGATATAGATATTATGATGAAGGGATTTATTATCGGACTTGCGGTCATCCCGCCCGGAATAATCACAGGGGGCTTTATGCTCGGACTGAGATTCAAAGAGCTGCTTCTCAACTTCTTTCCTATTATTATCCTGTGCCTGATTCTGGTTCTCGGCTTCAGGATATCCGCCAAAGTCACCTCCGGTATTCTCACTCTATTCGGAAATATGGTGAGAGTTCTCAGCCTGGTACTTTTTGCGGTTGTTATTGCAGGAGTATACATTCCTTCCCTGAGTCTTGCAGATTATGACCTGGTTGCCGACGCCTTTATTTCTGTCGGAAAGATGGCGGCAGTAGTCTGCGGCTCACTGGTTTTCTCAAAAATAGCTCTGAAGCTTTTTAAAAAGCCTTTCGGAATTATTGCCGGTCTTTTGAAAACAAACGAATATGCTGTAATAGGTCTGATTCTCAGCCTTACAACAACCTTTGCCATGCTGCCCCTGTTCCCGAAAATGGACACCCGAGGCAAACTCATAAACGCTGCTTTTTCCGTAGGGGGAGCATATATCCTCGGAGGTCAAATGGCTTTTGTTTCGTCTATGACAACAGGCTGGGAAATAACCGTATTCTTCGTCACAAAAATTATCGTGGGTCTCTGCGCAGTTCTGGCAGCCTGCGTCATAAAAATTGACAGCGAAAAAAATAATGCAGTAATATCCTAAATATAAATAGACAAAAAAAATATATAGTAGTATAATGACAAATGTACTCAATATGTCGCCATGGTCAAGTGGTCAAGACGCTAGCCTCTCACGCTGGAATCAGGGGTTCGACTCCCCTTGGCGATACCAGAGAAAAAACTCTGTCGGTTTCGACAGAGTTTTTTTGATGCAGATTTTCAGAATAACCGAACCATGAGGGCACGTCAGTCCATTGTTCCGCATAGAGGGAAAAATGCAAAAATGCTTGATATATAAGAAATCCCCAATCTCCCAATAGAGAGCTTCACCAATAAATTCCGTACCATCACTGATTACGTCAAAATGATAGGAACTCTCACAAAGTATCCGGGATTGAGACAACGCCTCTCGCTGTTCGTGGAAAGGAAAGCTCATTTCATACAGCTTCATTGCCCTATTGTAGAGTGTATGGGTGGTTTGCGTGATTCGCTGAATTTCCATAAGTCTATAGCCTCTGTTTAACCCGATCAAACCAGATTAATGTTGGAATTCATCGTTCCTGTACTTCTTTTCCGCTCAGGTGCTCTATTTCAATTTCAAACATCTGAACGGCTCTTCCGGATGATGCCACTTCTTCATCTGCCATCTTTTCATCAGGATAATATTTCATTGCAAATTTCTTTACCATCTTGATCGTGTCTTCCTGGTTTTCGACCAAACGGCATCGGCCAAAGACAACCGCACTTTTAAGAAACGGTGCCCACGATTCCTCTTGAATTCGTTCATTACCACATACGGTAAAGCAAACCTTATTACATGCTTTCAAGCAATCCACTTTATATCCGGCCTTTGCTCCGTGGAAAATGATCTTATTTGTGTCTTCGTCATACAAGTAATTTATCGGTATCGCATAGGGATAACCGTCCTCGCCATTAACTGCCAGAATGCCCCGCCGGGAACAACGAAGCAGTTCTTTCACTTCATCTGTACTTATTTCATTTTTCTTTTTTCGGATTGACCTAAACATTGAATTCTCCCTCTTAATTCCGATTTGTTGGACTGTTTTTAATACTATCACAGAACAGGATAAAATGCAAAAACAGACACAGCAGTGCAAGCTGTAGTTCCTGTTAACTGTCTTATGAACACCGCACCTTTCGGCAGAGTCTTTTGATGCAGATTATCAGAAGAATCGAACCCATGATGGCGCAAGGGTCGTAAAAACGTCCTGTGAACACTTTTGCTGCCTTATCTACTCTCCGCAGGTTGTGCCGCGCAGTTTTTTTCTGTATTCTGTTTATGCAAATCAGATTAAAAAATATAAGAAAGGATATTAAAGATATGACAGGATATGTTACAGGAAATACAATAAAGCTTCTCCGAGAGAGCAAGGGATATACCCAGAAACAGCTGGCGGATAAAATAAATGTGAGTGACAAAACCGTATCTAAATGGGAAACGCGCCGGGGGCTGCCCGACATCAGCCTCATCGAGCCCCTTTCAGAAGCTCTGGAAGTTTCGGTCTCGGAACTGCTTACAGGAAACTGCATAAAAAATATGAATAAATCCTCTAATATGAAAAAAATGAAATTTTATGTATGCCCTGTCTGCGGAAACATCATACAGTCCACAGGTGAAGGTTCCTTCTCATGCTGCGGTGTTTCTCTTCCCGTTCTTGAGAAAGAGGAACCGGACGAAGCCCATTTTATAAACGTAGATAAAGTGGAAAACGACTACTATGTTACCATAAACCACCCTATGACCAAGTCCCATTACATTTCATTTATCACATATGTAACCGGAGACAGAGTTCAGACCGTTAAACTCTATCCTGAGCAGAACTGCGAATGCAGGTTCTTTATTAAAGGCCACGGAATAATATATGCATACTGCAACAGACACGGTCTCTATTCAAAAATAATATAAAAAGGATTTCTTATGCCTTTTACACATCACGCCGCCGGATGAGCTTAAATATTATTTTTTTCAAGTTCTATCAGGTACTGCTTCACGGGAATTCCGCCGCCGTATCCTACCATACTTCCATTCGCCCCGATAACACGGTGGCACGGAATAACAATCATTATAGGGTTTCTGTTGTTGGCCATTCCTACCGCACGATAACCGCCGGGACAGTCTATAGCCTCTGCGATATCTCTGTACGAACGGGTTTCTCCGTAAGGTATTTCGCAGAGTGCTTTCCAGTCTTTAAGCTGAAAATCCGTTCCCTCCGGAGCCAGCGGCAGATCAAACTTCTTTCTTTTCCCTTCAAAATACTCATTAAGCTGAAATACTGCCCTTTCTATTACTTCGGTTCTCCTTCTTTCCGCATTTTCAGGGATTCCGGATCCCCCCGATCCTGATTTTCTGAAATACCGCTCTGCACTTTCCTTATGGCCTATCATGGTTATACTTCCATCCTTCTCCGCAGCATACAGTTCACCCACAGGAGATTCGAATTTATCCCAGAATATCACTTTATTATCATTCCTTTCCGATACAGTTTTCCGCTGTTATATTACTTTTACACAGATTATATAATACTTTAGTCGATTATAATACTCATGAAATCTTAACAAAGGGATGTTTTTTTGTTATAATGCCTAAGTACAGGCAAATTTACCCTGTTTTCACCGATAATAATTTTGGGAGGATTACAATAAATGAATTACGAAAAGCTGGCGGAAATACTGTTTCCGAATATAACAAAAACCCCTGCCGATTACGAAAATGAATTTCCAGAAAGGCAGCTGCCTGAGGGAGCAAAGGTTACAAGACTTGGCCCCAGCCCTACAGGATTCATCCATCTCGGAAATCTTTACGGTGCTTTTGTTGACGAAAGACTGGCTCATCAGAGCGGAGGAACCTTCTATCTCAGAATAGAAGATACTGACGACAAAAGACGTGTAGACGGTGCTGTAGAGGTCATCATTTCTTCACTGAAATTCTTCGGAGTTTCTTTTGACGAAGGTGCCGGTCTGACAGAAGATACCGGAGATTACGGTCCGTATTACCAGAGCAGCAGAGCTGAAATATATCAGTCCTTTGCAAAACAGATGGTATCCCGCGGTCAGGCCTACCCGTGTTTCCTGAAAGAAGATGAAATATCCGCAATCAGAGCCGAACAGGAATCCGGAAAGCTTACTCCGGGAATCTACGGCAAATGGGCAAAGCACAGGGAGCTTTCTATCGAAGAAATCGAGTCAAGAATTGCCGCAGGAGAGGATTTTGTAGTAAGGCTTAAATCACAGGGTCAGGAAAACTCCGGAAAAACTTTTACCGTTGAAGATGCCGTACGCGGAGCACTGACTATGCCTGAAAACTTCCAGGATACTGTTATTCTCAAATCCAACGGCATACCTACCTACCATTTTGCCCATGTGGTAGACGATTATCTCATGAGAACCACTCATGTGGTCAGAGGTGAAGAATGGCTTCCTTCCCTTCCGATTCACGTTGAGCTTTTCAATACACTGGGCCTGAAAATGCCGGTATACTGCCACACTGCGCAGCTTATGAAAATCGATGACGAAACAGGCGTTAAGAGAAAGCTGTCAAAGAGAAAAGACCCTGAGCTTTCGCTGGATTATTACAGAGAAAAGGGCTACCATCCGGCAGCTGTAAGAGATTATCTTCTGACTGTATTAAACTCAAACTTCGAAGAATGGAGAGCGGAAAATCCTGACGCTCCTATAGACAGCTTTGAATTTACTACAGAGAAAATGAGCAATTCAGGCGCATTGTTTGATATAAACAAATTAAACGACGTGTGTAAGGATGTTCTTCTCAGAATCCCGGCTGCGGAACTTGCTGAATTTATGACAGACTGGGCTAAGGAATTCAAGCCTGAGTTGACAGCTCTCATTAATGCAGACCCTGAATATCTTGCTTCTATTCTGGATATAGGAAGATCCGGCGCTAAACCAAGAAAGGATTTAATGTACGCAGAACAGATTTTCGATTTTATCAGCTTCTTCTTTGACGATTATTTCAAATATGAGGATGAAGTGCCCGAAAACGTTCCTGTCGAGGATTATGCAGACATCATTAACTCATATTTGGAAACCTATAATCATTCCGATTCACAGGAGGAATGGTTCGGCAAGGTAAGAGAAATGGGTACGGAAAAAGGCTATGCCGCTAAGCCTAAAGATTTCAAAAAGAATCCCGACCAGTATAAAGGTCATGTAGGTCACGTCAGCACAGTAATAAGAATAGCCCTGACCGGCAGAGCAAATTCTCCGGACATCTGGGAAATTCAGCAGATTCTCGGCGAAGAAAAGGTCAGAGAGAGAATGAACAGTTTTATAAACAGATAAATTCATAAAGAATGCCCCGCAATTCAGTTCAGAAATGCGGGGCAGATTTTCTGTTATTTATTATTTTAAAATAACGCGACTGTTTAAATTCTTATCTCTTGTAGAATCCTTTAACAGCTTCAACGATCATTTCTACTGTGTCGTCTCCCATGTTGTAGTACAGAGGAAGTCTTACGAGTCTTTCACTTTCCTTTGTTGTGTACTTGTCTTCGCCATGGAATCTGCCGTATTTACGACCGCCATTTGTGTTATGGAGAGGAATGTAGTGTGACATAACCTTGATTTTCTTGTCTTCCATCATGTATCTGATGAATTCTGTTCTTTCGTCGATGTCTTTCATCTTGAAGTAGAACATATGAGCATTGAAGTCACATGTGTCAGGAATTACAGGAACTTCTATGATGCCTTCTTTGTTAAGGTCTGCCAGCATTTCATTGTACATGCTCCAGTAGTGGTTTCTGTTTGCGTTGATTTCTTCTGCTCTTTCAAGCTGCGGAAGTAAAAGTGCAGCATTTAGTTCGCTCGGAAGGAATGAAGAACCGAGGAATTCCCATGTATACTTGTCGAGTTCGCCTCTGATGTATCTTCTTCTGTTTGTGCCGCTTTCTCTTCTTCTTTCACCTTCGTCAGCAAGAGCTTCGTCATCTCTGAAGAGGATAGCTCCGCCTTCACCCATGCTGTAGTTCTTTGTTTCATGGAATGAATAGCATCCGATATCTCCGATTGAGCCGAGAGGTCTTCCCTTATATTTTGACATAACGCCCTGAGCAGCATCTTCAACTACTTTGAGGTTATATTTCTGAGCGATTTCCATAATCTTATCCATTTCTGCACCAACGCCTGCATAATGAACCGGGCAGATAGCTACAGTCTTGTCTGTAATAGCATCTTCGATAAGATTTTCGTCAATGTTCATTGTATCAGGTCTGATATCAACGAATACAGCTTTTGCTCCCTGTCTGCAGAATGAACTTGCTGATGTTACAAATGTAAATGAAGGAACGATTACTTCGTCGCCAGGGTTAGCAACCAGCATAGCTGCCAGTTCAAGAGCATCTGTACCTGAAGTTACAAGATAGCTTTTGCAAACTCCCATGTTTTTTTCAATCCATTCGTTGCATTTAAATGTGAAATCTCCGTCGCCGCAGGTATTGCCTGATCTTACAGCCTGTTCAATGTTCTTAAAACTTTCATCGAAAACCGGTGGAAAGTGAAAACGTACCATAGTTTTTCCTCCTAAAATGTAAAATTTTCTTGTCTTTTGCCTCATAATGAGTTTTTTTTATATTATACACATCAATTTGTTAAAATTCAATAAATATTCATGTAATCAAAAATAAATCAATATAATAGACAAAAAAGAGAAACTGCCGAAAATAATTCGGCAGCAGGCTCAAAATCAATTCATATTATCCTAAATTATATAGTCTCCCCCACATTCTTCAGCCATAAGGTCCGCAAGGGTAATACCGTCAAAGAATTCACTTATCATTATATGGAGTTTTTTCCACATATTAATAGTTCTGCACTGGGCCGCCTTGCTGCAGGGCTTTGCGCCGCATTCAAGACAGGATACAGGTGCCAGAGTGCCTTCCGTAAGCATGAGAATTTCCCCAACCTTGTATTCCTCCGGAGAACGGCTCAGTCTGTATCCCCCGCCTTTTCCGTGGGCTCCTTCCACAAATCCTGCTTTAGACAGCTTTGTCATTATTGATTCAAGATACTTTTGAGAAATATCCTGCCTCTGAACCACCTCTTTCAGAGGAATAAACTCCCCGCTGTTATGCTCTGCAAGATCAGTCATGACTCTGAGCGCATACCGTCCTCTTGTTGAAATCATCATATTATGCACCTCCGTAAAAGCAGCTGCGGATACGAATTACGATAAATCACTTAACTGCTTTGAAGCCGTTTTCAAGGTCTTCAATAATATCTTCTATATGCTCTGTTCCGATTGACAATCTTACGGTGTTTGGTCTGATTCCCGCACTCAGAAGTTCTTCTTCCGTCATCTGTGAATGAGTTGTTGATGCCGGATGGATTACCAGGGATTTCACATCTGCAACATTTGCCAGCAGAGAAAACAGTTCAAGGCTTTCCGTAAACTTTCTCGCAGTATCGCTGTCTCCTTTAATTTCAAATGTGAAGATTGAAGCGGCACCGTCAGGAAAATATCTGTCATACAGCTTCTTTTCATTGCCCAACGCAAGAGAAGGATGATTTACCCGCTCTACCTGAGGATGATTTTTCAGATATTCCACAACTTTCAGAGCATTTTCCACATGTCTTTCCAACCTGAGAGACAGTGTCTCAAGACCCTGAAGGAGCAGGAAAGAATTGAAAGGAGAAATAGCTGCTCCCTGATCTCTCATAAGTGTTGTTCTTAATTTTAATATATATGCAAGATTTCCGCAAGCCTCGGTGAATACCACACCGTGATACGACGGGTTTGGTCTGCTCAGTCCCGGGAACTTATCGTTCTGTGCCCAGTCGAATTTCCCGGAATCAATAACAACGCCTCCCATAACCGTACCGTGACCTCCTATAAACTTTGTAGCCGAATGAACTACTATATCAGCGCCGTGCTCTATTGGTCTGAGAAGATAAGGTGTTGCAAAGGTATTGTCAACAATAAGAGGAATTCCGTGTCTGTGAGCTATTTCCGCCACAGCTTCTATGTCCAGTACATTTGAATTCGGATTTCCGAGAGTTTCCGCATATATTAATTTTGTTTCCGGTCTTATTGCTTTTTCGAAATTAGCCGGATCTGCCTGGTCTACAAATGTTGTTGAAAGACCCTGTTCTTTTAAAGTGTTGGCAAAGAGATTATATGTTCCCCCGTATAGATTGGATGACGAAACAATATGATCCCCGGCCACTGCGATGTTCTGTATCGCATATGTAATAGCGGCCGAGCCCGATGCCGTTGCAAGAGCTCCCGCGCCCCCTTCAAGTCTGGCTATTCTCTGTTCAAACACATCGGAAGTAGGATTCATAAGTCTGGTATAAATATTTCCTCCTTCAGTGAGTCCGAACCTGCCTGCCGCCTGTGCCGAGTCCTTAAACACGTAAGATGTTGTTGCATAAATGGGCACTGCCCTTGCATCAGTTGTAGGATCCGGATTTTCCTGGCCTACATGAAGCTGTAATGTTTCAAATCTATAATTTTTGCTGCTCATAATATCACTCTCCTGTATCTTTACTTTGTTATGGCTGTATTATATACCTATTTACCTACCATGTCAATAGGTATATTTTTATTTTTTCGTGCTGTTAAGTTCGGAACCCCTCAATTAAACAGAGGACCCTGAAAAGGGTCCTCTTGCTTATGTAAGGCTTGTGAAAC
>JAUNCY010000001.1:58172-93510 GCA_030526325.1 Bacillota bacterium | reverse complement strand
GCCGCTTAAGAGATTTTGGGGGTTTACAGACTGCACTAATATTGACAATTCCAAATATGAATGAAATATAGGTAGGGTTACACCATCGAAATCATCAGCGCTTTTCCTGAAAAACGGATACCATCACACGGGAGTTGAGCAGATATTAAAAGAATGCAATCTTTCCAAAGGTTCCTTTCTCATATAACAGACGAAAAACCGATTACGGCAAGACAATGTATCAAGGCCCTTGCGCAAGTGGGGCAGGCAAAGCCTCAGTATGTTCCCAAGATACTGTCGTGTCTGAATAATGCTGATTTATTAAAGTACAAGGACACCATGCGGCCGCTGATTCAAAAGGATATTGAAGAAACCGAAAATATTTTAAAAACCGGAATTTAATGAATTATGCGGCTCAATATGTAAGATTAAATTTTTATTTGAGTAAACGGCGGGAGAACGGGTTTTGCAAAGGAGCCGACGAATCTGGCTTGTGAGAGCCTGAATATGCCTGAGTCGAAGAATAATCATCAGTTTAAAGTATAATCCAGCCGTGCCGTGCTGAAGAAAGGACAGCAAAATGAGGAATAGTATAAAAAAATATACGGTGCCAATAATTCTGGCGGCGATTTTTGAAATTATCGCAGTTTCTCTGTGGATTTCCAAGGACAATTTATTTTATCTGTTCAATTTCAGCTTCATAGGTATTTCTGTGGCACTCGGGACAGGATTGATTATTGCCGGAAATAAACACGGCAGACGCGTAACCCAGCTGCTGGTCGGGTTATATATCCTTGTGTATTTGGGAATTATAGGCGGCGAGAATATGCAGATAGAAGGGTTTTGGTATTACCTTTATATGGGTGTGTTCGAGGCAGCTACAATTCACTATGCGGCAGCTAAAATATTCGGTCCGCTGATTTTCGGAAGAGGCTGGTGCGGCTATGCGTGCTGGACAGCAATGGTACTGGACTTTCTTCCATATGAGGTTCCCGTGAATCCTCGGAAAAAAACAGGCTGGCTGAGGTATGTTGCCTTTGTATTATCTCTGATATTTGTATCTGCCTTGTTCCTGTCTGAAGCGGGAAATATTGAGAGAATTATGTTTTACGCATTTATTGCGGGAAATGTTCTGTATTATCTTCTGGGAATCATACTTGCTTTTTCGCTTAAAGACAACCGGGCTTTCTGCAAGTATTTGTGCCCCGTAACAGTGTTCTTGAAACCGATGAGCTATTTTTCTCTAATCAGAGTAAAGTGTAATGAAGAAAAATGTATTTCCTGCGGCAGGTGCAGGAAGGTGTGCCCGATGGATGTTGACATGACAGACAATTCAAGAAAGAGAAAGAACGGAACCGAGTGCATACTCTGCTTTGAATGCAGAAAGAACTGTCCGAAAGGAGCCCTGTAAAAATGCCGGGAAATCAGCCTTATTATATTAAAGGAAATGCTGCCCTCCCATATCGTCCACTTTGGATGAAATTATTTCCGCATATTTTGCCGCGGTTTCCAGAACGTCGTCCGGGGAGTCTGTGTGAATATGAAGTTTGCACAGAGAAGCCCCTTTTATGAACATAAAGCAATTCCCCATGGGAGCAAGTTGTTCCCTTAGAGAATCGGAATAGCCGGGATTATTCAACCTGAATACAGCTTCTGTGCAGTAGCGGCAGGAGCTTATTTTATTTTCGCTGTCGGGTACTCCTTTCATTATGAATTCGGGATAAGCATAAGGTTCGGATTCGGGAGCAACTGCAGAGAGTATTCCGTCCAGGATGAGACAAAAGCCGAAAGCACCGGAATCCACCACTCCGAGCGGTTTAAGAACCGGATTCTGAACTGCGGTCTTAATCAGGCTGCTTCGGGCTTCATCCGAGATTCGCTTAATGATTTCTTCTGCACTGTCGGAAAAATCCAGAAGCGATACTCCTGCCTGAGCACATTTTGCCGCAACACTGAGGATCGTACCGTTTGCAGGGGAGGATACGCCGGAACATGCGGTATCCGCTCCCGCCTTAAATGCAAGGGCAAAATCCCGTCCGGTAATAACATCAGATTCGGGCAGTGCTGAAGAGAGCCCTTCAAAAAAAAGCGTGAGAATAGTACCCGAATTCCCGCGGGAATATTCGAGAAGGTTATCGTACACGGCATAAAGAATCTCGGAAGGGGTTCCGGATTCAGGAAGTCTGTCTGCCGTTTTCCTGAGAGAAATATACATGTTCACTCCGGTATCTCTGTCGGCCACCGGAAAAACATTCAGACTGTTTAAGATTTCTTTGTATTTTTCAAGCATATCTGCAGCGGCAATGATTCCCCTGCTAAGCTGAAGCCCGTTAATATTTTCTGACATCTCTAACCTCGTAAACATTAATCAAATATATTATACCTGCTTTTCCGCGGCGGCACAACCTGACAAGGCGCGCCGCTTTTTACTGCTTTTGAACATATTTTGTGATTTTCGAAAACAGTATTTGACTATAAAGCTGTTTTTATATTATCATTATTATGACTACGTGTCGCTTATCCCAGTTATCACGGCTTGAGTGGAGGAATATATTTTGGAGGCAGTAAAAAGAGTAAAGCTGGTGACACACACCGGCAGCGATATGCAGCCGGAAGAGGCGGAAATGCTTAATATAGAGCTGATTCCGGACAGAGTTGTTTTCGGTGAAGAGGAATACCGCAACATGACTGAGATAAATGCGGAGGAGTTTTACAGAAAGCTTTCCGGGGCAAAGGAAATCCCTACAAGTTCTCAGCCTTCCCCCGGAGATTTTCTCAGAGCTTTCAGGAAAGCGGCCGAAGGAGCGGATGAGATATTGTGTCTCATGATAACTTCCAAGATGTCAGGCTGTTACAGTGCTGCGGTTTCTGCCGCAGGAACAGCAAAACGGCAGGGAATTAAGACGCCAATATATGTATATGATACAATGCAGTGCTCCCACGGCATGGCACAGATGGTAAGGGCGGCAGCCCGCCTGGCCGGGGAAGGATGCTCTGCTGAAGAAATAATGAAAAAACTGGACAGTATCCAGTCATTGACCGGGGTGTATTTTGTACTCGATACCCTCGAAAATGCCAGAAAGGGCGGAAGAGTGGGGGCTGTCACTTCACGTACCGTCAGTCTGCTGGGAATAAAACCGCTTTTGTATTTTAAAGACGGTCTTGTAAGAGAGTACGGGATAGCGAGAAGCTTTGAGGGCGGAATAAAGAGAATTACAGATAAATTTATTGAGGACGGAGATGTCAGGTATCCGGTGACGGTGTTTCATGCGGCAGCTCCCGAGCGTGCGGAACAGCTGAAGGATATTATTCTTCAACAGGTTCCGGAAGCTAATGTAAAAATCGGGACAGTAGGACCGGTAATAGGCATTTATACAGGCGCAGGCTGTGCGGGAATTGCATTTACGGGAAAGGAATCGAAATGACAGGGATTCTTACAGGCGTAACGGCTTTTGTTTTTCTGACTGCTTTTGAATGCAGAAAATGCAGAAGTTTTAAGAAAGGAATCCCGAGAAAGAACTACTGGTTTATCGCGGGAACGGTTATGCTGTTTATTTCCTACATAACTGCAGCGGAAGGAATGCCCGCAGACAGCAGCATCAGGTTTGCTTCGGGGCTTCTGATTATGACTGCGGGAATGGCTGCTTATGCCTATGTGCTGTTTTCGGTACAGGGAACAGCGACATATATTAATGACAGTATCGGCGGCGAGACCGGCAGCGCGGGAATATACGGCAGAATGAGGCACCCGGGAATATGGTGTTTTGGGGCTGTATCCTTCGGCTACTGGCTGGCATTCCCGAGAGGACTTGCTTCGGCGGTTTTGTGTACCGCATTAAATTTTATATATACATTGCTTCAGGACAGATATTTTTTTCCTGTTTATCTTAAGGGATACAGGGAATACAGAGAGAATACACCTTTCATGTTCCCGTTTAAGGGAAATGAAAAGAAATCATAGAAAAAAGGCAGAAAGGAGGAGGACTCATGCGTTTCAGCGACAAGCTTAAGAAAAATTCATCGAAAGAAATCTGGGATGAATACTGCGGCTTCCTTGATTTGTCTATAGACGAGTACATGGATATACAGTACCGTCTTCTGGATGAACAGATACATATTTTTGAGGAATGTGGTCTGGGGAAAAAAATCATGCGAGGGGAACGGCCTTCTTCTGCTCACGAATTCAGAAAACTGATACCGCTGACAACATACGAGGATTATGCGGATATTTTGTTGAATCAGCACAAGGAAATGCTTCCGGGCGAGCCTGTTGTCTGGCTGGAAACCACCTGGGAGAGCGGGAGCCGGCCGAAAAAGCTGGCACCTTATACCCGTGAGATGCTGGATGTTTATACTAACAATATTCTTGCGGCAATGATTCTTTCAACGAGTGAAGAAAAAGGAAAGTTTAAAGTCAGCTCGGGAGACAGAAGCCTGTACGGACTGGCACCTCTTCCGTATGCAACAGGATTGTTTCCTCTTCTGATAGAGCCGGAAATGGAAATGAAATTCATGCCGTCTATTGACGACGCAGAAATCTTTCTTTCAGTCAGCAGAACAAAAAAGGTTTTTCGCAGGCTCTTAAATACGGGATTGACCAGTTTTTCGGAATGAGCAGCGTTGTTTATACCATAACAAAGAATTTTGAACTGCTGTCTTCATCAGGCGGAGGGACTTCTTTGAGCAAACTCAGCGGAGTCAGACCCCATATGCTCTGGAAAATACTCAGAGCAAAATACATGTGCAAAAGAGACGGAAGAGGAATGCTTCCGAAGGATATTTTCAATCTGAAAGGATTCGTATGCGTTGGTACGGATACATCTCTTTTTAAGGATGAGCTGGAAGAGGCATGGGGAAAACGCCCTCTCGAAATTCACGGAGGGACTGAGCCTTCATGTCTGGGAACGGAGACCTGGAGAAGAAACGGAATAGTATTTTTCCCTGATAATGCTTTCTATGAATTCATTCCAAAGGAGGAGATGCTCCGTAACGAAGCAGATCCGTCATATGTTCCCAAAACCTATCTTATGAATGAGGTGATCCCTAACCAGGAGTACGAGATAGTACTGACTCTGTTCAAGGGAGGAGCTTTCATGAGATACAGACCGGGGGACATGTACAGATGCCTCAGGACGGTAAATGAGAAAGACGGAGTAATGCTCCCTCATTTTGAATATATAGACAGAGTGCCGAGTGTTATTGACATTGCGGGATTTACCCGGATTACGGAAGCAAGCATAAATAAGGTTCTGGAACTTTCGGGCCTTCCGGCAGGTAAATGGTTTGCTCTGAAAGAATACAACGGTGACAAACGATCATACCTGCATTTCTGGGTGGAAATCGAAGTGAACTCTCCTCAGGCTGCATACCTTGACGAACAGCTGATTAAAGAGCACTTCAGTGTATATTTCAGGCATTATGATCATGATTACAATGATTTAAAACGTCTGCTGGGAGTGGAGCCTCTTCTGGTTACGATTATTCCTGCAGGCACTATTGACAGATTTGAAAATAAATACGGACATCCGATAAGAAAGATAAATCCGTCTATGCAGGATGTTATTGATATGAAAAACATGCTTAAAGAACGGTGCCGGGCAGGGGGTGCTTTGCTGTGACATTGCTGAATGAAATAATGTTCACAAGAATCCCTATGTTTGCCCTTGTTGCGAATATATTCCTGTTCTTTACTATGCTTTCAGCCCGAAAAGACAGCTCGATAAAGGCATTCATGGGTCTGCTGTTTTCGTTTATATTATGGTCCGGCGGGGCTCTTATGATGAGGAGTCAGATTTATCCGGGAACGGGATTCTGGTGGACCGTGTCAATTTCCGGAATATTCCTTGTTCCGTATATGTACTATCTTCTGTTTTCGGCTTATACGGAGCAAAAAGGAGTATTTCTCAAAATATGTTTCGGTGCCGCAACCGTGCTGATGGTTGTACTTAACGCATTCAATGTCTTCATGACTAAGGCATCGATAGTCAATTCCGACGGACGGGTGACTTCGGATTTCACGGTTAAATGGCCGGCTGTTTTTCCGGTGATACTTACTTTTGTCATTTTTTTCTTTATAGGACGCATGATAATACGTACCCTTTTAAGAGAAGACATGCCTGTATCGTACCTTATGCCTATTTTTGCGGGTATTGCGGCTATGCTTGCCGGAATCGGTCTCAACGTGGCATTTCCGTCTCTGCCGGCTGACACACTGGGGTGCGCAGTCAACGCATGTTTTATATATTATGCATTCTATAAGAAAAGGTTTTATGCGCTGAGTCAGATTGCATCAAAAGGCTCAATGTACATAATTTCAATAGTTATAACCGCTATTGTGATATCTTCGTTCTATAAATCCATAGACATGATTTCACAGAAGTTTGTAAGCCACGGCGGTATCAATATGACCCTGATTATTACTGTGTCCTGCTCTGCCGTTGCAATCATTCTTTTTATGGGACTGAATCGCCTTAATGAAGGTGTGTTTATAAGGGAGCAGGTCAGAAGGGAAGACCGTGTAAGGGATTTCTCATCCAGGGTCAGTTCTACGCTTAAAACCGATGAGATTCTTCAGCTTTTCTCAGACCTTGTAAAAGAGGAAATTGGGGCTAATCATATGTATATATGCATGTATGATGCGGAAAGCGACACATACACGACGAATAATAAAATTGCCTCTCTGGAAAAGCATATTTCACTGCGCTCTGACCATCCGGTTATTAAAAAACTGGAGCAGACCGGAGGGGGATTCATGCATTCGGATTTCTGTAAAACCGCAGCTTACAAGAGCATGTGGGAACGGGAGAAACGACAGCTTGCGGAAATAGGAGCGGCATATTTTCTGCCGTTTAATGTAGATGAGAACAGTTTGGGCTTTGTTATTCTTTCCGAGAAAAAGACAGGCAAGCCTTACGGATATGCGGAAATCAAATTCCTTGAATCCGTGGCTTCGGTTGCGTCCATAGCGCTTAAAAATTCTGTTCTGTACCATGAACTTGAGAGAGAAGCTCTGATGGATCCGCTGACAGGACTGTACAACAGAAGAACATTCAACAGAAAGATGGAGGAACTGTTTTCGGGAAGGGTTTCTCTGGCTACTCTTGTGCTTTTGAATCTCGATGACTTCAGCCTGTACAACGAGCTTTACGGAAGTGAAGAGGGAGACCGTATGCTCAGAGATTTTTCCAGGATGATAGAGAGGACTTTCGGAACAGGAAATATTATTGCAAGGTACAGCGGCAAAGAATTTGCCGTACTGATGCCTCATTGCGATACATATTCGGCAATCGAGAAAACCGACAGGCTTAGAGCACTGCTTGCGGAAAATATCGAACTCAGCAGGGAACGCATTAAGAAATTCCTTACATTCTCTGCGGGAATCTGCAGTTATCCGTCTTCGGCTTCCAGCGGAAGTCAGATGCTTTCATATGCAAATATGGCTGTTTTCCAGGTTAAACATCAGGGGAAAAACAGCACTAAAGTCTACGACAGCAGGGAACCGCGGGACAGCAGTGAAAAGAACAGCGGAGCAAATGAACTTACATCCACAATTTTTGCTCTGACAGCGGCAATAGACGCAAAGGACCATTATACCTTCAACCATTCCCGCTGCGTATCAAAATATGCATCGGAGCTGGGAGAAATTGCGGGACTTGAGCAGGATCTGGTGGCCGTTATACGTCAGGCAGGGCTGCTGCACGATATCGGAAAAATTGGAATTCCGGATGTAATACTTACAAAAACCGGTAAACTTACTCCGGAGGAATTTGCTATCATGCGTCAGCATGTGGAAAGATCCATTCAGATGATCCGGCACCTTCCTACTTTGGATTATATTATACCGGCGGTACTGTGTCACCATGAGCGGTTTGACGGCAGGGGCTATCCGAGAGGAATAAGGGGCGAAGACATCCCTGTGACCGCAAGATGCCTTTCCATAGCCGATTCGTTTGACGCAATGGTATCGAAGAGATCGTATAAGAATAAGATGCCGGTCTCTCAGGCTCTTGAAGAGATAGAAAAAAATCTGGGTCTGCAGTTTGACCCTGTACTGGGCAGGCTGTTTATAGACAGTGTGAAAAACGGCTCTATTGAAGTTGTGGAATACTGAAGACCGGATGAAAAATATTGAAATGTTTAGAATTTTGTAATATAATGAAACGGATGCTCGGTGCATTATAAATTTTTTAAGATTGGTGGTTTATTATGGGTAAAAACGGCGGCGGTATAGGATTTTGCGGAATAGTATTAGCAGTATTTTGCGGGATAGCTCTGTTCTCGGTAATTGGGTAAAAAGAAATTTACTGTTTCTTGTACTATTTCTTTTGGTGTACTTTTTAAACCGGCATTTTAAATATTACATTGATTTGCCCGTGCTGGGGTATATCTGCAGATGCCATCTGAATGACTATATCGGAGGCTTTGTGTTTTGTATTTACCTAAACATGCTTCTTGTTTTCAATCATAGAAGGCCTTTGAAAAAGCTTCAGCATCTGCTTCTTATGATGACGGGGGTGGCAATTCTGTGGGAATACTTTTTCCCTGTTTTCATTCCCTACAGCACTTCGGATTTCTGCGATGTAATCGCATATCTTCTGGGAACGGTTACCTATTACCTGCTTTTATGCAGAATGCCGGCTAAAAAAGAGAAATCAGATATTCTATAATATAATAATAAAGATAAGACAGACCGAATCCTCCTGCCAGACCGGTTATAAACCTTCTGGTATTGGTGGATTCTTTTATTTTCAGAAACTGAACCGCCCAGTCCGCAGCCATAACAGAGGTCAGAATCAGCGCGGCGGTTAAGCTTATATGTATTTTCAGAGTGAGAAACAGCAGGGCAGTCAGAAAGCTGATTAATATTCCGGTGCATCTGGCGCAGACAGGAAACAGGTAACCCCGGATTCTAAAGCATCTGTCTTCCTTTTGGTGGCAGATTAATCTGCAGCATTTTCGCAAAGCCCGCAATACCGAATTTTCTTCCATGACACTGTACCTTTCCTGACACAATATTAAAACTGAAATTTATTATATCATAAAGTTTGCTGTTTTCATAACAGGTGCACAGCTGACGTTAATTAAAACTGACGTCGCTTTTGTTGCCTATATGAAATAATCACGATATAATATTTCGTAATATAGTATAATTCTGTAAATTGCAGGGGCAAAATTGTGCCGAAACCTGCAGGAGGAACTAATGATTATTTTACAATGGTGTAAAACGCAGATAATATGTCTGATGATTCTGGCATATATCGGCAGTATATACATAAAAGAAGGAAACAATCTCAACCGGATTACGCGAAAATCAAACTGCAATTTAATATTCGACGCGTTTTTTGCGGTATCACAGATTGCAGTAATTTTCGACGGAATTACCGCATGTACGATAAATTATACTGAACAGGTGCCTAGGGCGTTGAATCAGCTGACTCATCTGGGAATGTATGTCTCGTACGAGCTTTATGTTACCCTGCTGTTCCTGTACTGGGTGTCCGTTACCGTGGGAATGCCGAAAAAACCGATAAAAACCGCGGCATATATCCTGCCAAGCATAGTGTCCATATGCCTCACGTTATTATTTACACCTGAAATTCAGTTTGTTGAAGGGAAATATACGAACTATTCAATGGGCACTGCAGTATATATATGCTTTACCTGCGTAGCGGTATACTGCGTCCTTACTGTATTTGTCATAGTATCAAAATACAGATATATTCCCAGAAACAAGAGAGAGAGTCTTGTTACAACTCTGATCTGCATAGTTATTATTATGTCTCTGCAGATAATATTCCCTGAGGCTCTTGTATCCTGTCTGGCGGCAACAATGATAACTGTCAGCATTTACATAACCATGGAAAATCCGTCTATTCACGGTCTTGAGCATTATCATCACGAGATGGTTACAGGTTTTGCAACCCTTGTAGACAATAAAGACGACAATACCGGCGGTCACATCAGGCGTTCATCTGCATATGCAGTGCTTATAGCCGGTAATCTCAGAAAAAGCAGAAAATACAGAAGCGAAATAACAAAGGATTTTCTTGATAACCTGGTTCAGTCGGCTCCGATGCATGACATAGGCAAAATCGGGATTCCGGACTCAATTCTCCAGAAGCCCGGAAAGCTGACTCCGGAGGAATTCGAAAAAATGAAGGAGCACCCGGTTATAGGCGGCAGGATTA
This sequence comes from Bacillota bacterium, assembly GCA_030526325.1. Taxonomy (GTDB): domain Bacteria; phylum Bacillota; class Clostridia; order Peptostreptococcales; family Anaerovoracaceae; genus RGIG1899. The sequence continues at coordinate 83,344 of JAUNCY010000001.1, read as the reverse complement.
TTAAGGATACCTTCGGACATCTGTTTAACGGAGAATATGAAAGTATGGCTTATCAGGTTGCTATGTATCATCACGAAAAATGGAACGGTAAAGGCTATCCGGAGGGGCTGAAAGGCACAGATATACCTCTCTGCGCACGAATTATGGCTGTCGCGGACGTGTTCGATGCGGTTTCGGCAAAACGATGCTACAGGGATGCAATGCCTCTGGAAGAATGCTACAGCATAATTGAAAACGGCAGGGGAACGGATTTTGACCCGGACATAGTTGATGCATTTCTTGAAAATAAAAACGAGGTAGAAAAAATATTCGCCAATAAGACGGCAGGATTTGAAATGTAAAAAAGCGGATAAAAAGTTCGGTAAGGGGCGCTTGTGAGAGCGCTCTGTTTTTTGCTTATGCAAATGTCGAAGGACAGCGAATATTGACAAACTTAAGATATGTTTAAGAAATTCTTACTTTTGATGTGATAAAATAGTACATGGAAAAGGAGAATGGGGATTCTATGGATAAAAGGATGAAGAATATCTTAATTGTTGACGACGAAAAAGAAATAACGGATTTGCTGGAAGTGTATCTGAAAAACGAGGGATACGAAGTGTTTAAATTCTACTGCGGAAACGATGCATGGGAGTGTATTGAAAAAAACAAGATAGATCTGGCGGTTCTCGACGTTATGCTTCCGGATATTGACGGATTTACTCTGTGCAGAAGGGTAAGGGAGGAATACTTCTTCCCGGTAATAATGCTGACAGCAAAGATTGATGAAACCGATAAAATAAACGGAATAATGCTGGGGGCCGATGATTACATAACCAAGCCCTTTCAGCCTCTTGAACTGATTGCGAGGGTGAAGGCTCAGCTCAGAAGAGCCGAGGACTACAACAGAGCCCTGGGCAGCACCGCGGATGAAGAGGTATATGAAATCAGGGGTCTGGAAGTAAATGCGGACAAGCATACATGCAGGCTTTACGGAGAGGAGATTGATTTTACGCCGACAGAATTTTCGATTCTGCTGTATTTCTGCAGAAACTGCGGCCAGGTTGTAACTTCCGAGGAGATATTTGAGAATGTGTGGAAGGAGAAATATCTGGACAGCAACAACACCGTATTTGTTCATATAGCGAGAATAAGAGAAAAGATGCATGAAAATTCGAGAAAACCCAAATTTATAAAAACTGTCTGGGGTGTAGGATATAAGCTTGAGGAGTGAACTTACTCAAAAGACTGTCCGTATCAATAGGCGGGAAGCCTGGTAATTCAGCCGGTTAAGGAGAACAGAAAGCATTAAGGGAGAATCTGTATGAAGGGTGAAAAGAAAAACGCATTACATAAAAAATGGCTGAAAGATTATCTTAGACAGCTGGCAATATGCTTCGCTGTGATTGTGGTGCTGTTTGTTTTTTTTGACTATATCTGCTCGCGAAAAATATGGTATAAGGAGGATCCTTTATATCAGCTGCTGAATTTCATCGATATGAATAAAAGCACAATCTGTCTGCTGCTCATACTAATCTGTGCGGTTTTTATATCAGCATATAATTTCCGCAAGATTTTCTCGGGAATAAGACAGATTATAGAGGCGGTTGATAATCTGTATGCGGAGAGCGATGAGGAAATCGTTTTGCCAAGTCAGTTCGGGGAACTGGAAAACAGTATGAATCAGATTCGTATTAACGCAAGAGAAAACCGCCAGGCAGCCCGGGAGGCGAATCAGCGCAAAAATGACATGATAATGTATATGGCTCATGATTTGAAAACGCCGCTTACCTCTGTTATCGGTTATCTGTCTCTTTTGTGTCAGGAGCCGGATATCCCCGAGAAATCCAGAGAAAAATATATGAATATCGCACTGAAGAAAGCCCAGCGCCTGGAGGAATTGATTAACGAGTTCTTCGATATTACCAGATTCAATTTTACTCATATGATACTGGAAAAATCAAATGTTAATCTGTCGGTTATGGTCAGGCAGATGATAAGTGAGTTCAGCCCTCAGTTCGGAACTAAGGGACTTACCGTCAGCGAGGATATTGAAGACGGAATTTATCTTGTCTGCGATGTGGACAAGATGGAAAGAGTATTCGACAACCTGTTCAGAAATATAGTGAATTACAGCTACGAAAACACGGAAATAGATCTGAAGCTCAGGAAAATGAGAACCGGATCGGTTCAGCTTATCACTCAAAACAAGGGAAAAACTATTCCCCGTGAAATGCAGGAGCATATATTTGAGCAGTTTTTCAGGCTGGACAGCTCAAGAAGTTCGGGCACCGGAGGAGCCGGACTGGGGCTTGCCGTTACCAAGGAGATAGTGACTCTTCACGGAGGCACCGTAATATGCGAAAGTGAAAACGAGTGGATAAGATTTACTGTGACGATTCCGTCGAGTTTTAAGAAATCTTAAGAAATTGCCGAGAAAGTGTTAAAAAATACCCCGGTTTTTTCTGGTTTAATTAAATCAGAAACCGGGGTATTCTGACGTTCCTGATAAAATGCGGCAGCCGCCCCGAAAGGGGAGAGGACTATGACAGAATCATCATACGAGGCAAGAAAAAGAAAAAGGAAGCTGGCACAGCGAAGACAAAGAAGAAGACGAATAAGAGCAATAACGTTAATCGCCGTATTTGCGGGGCTGATTTTTTTTACCGCAGCTCACGCTGCCGGAGAAACGGGCGGAGGGGAAATCGTAAAAATCCTCTCATCGGAAGTGCTGATTGAGCATGGATATCCTGAAAGTCTTGCGGAGCTTTACGACAGAAATCCCGAAGCAAGGGAATTTGTGCTTGGATATAATAACCGGGAAGACGGAGCCGGGGATACGGATCTGACTGAAGAAGTGAAAAAAGGAGAAATTCCTCTGTTTATTCAGTGGGATGAAAGATGGGGATATGAAATGTACGGCTCTGATTTTCTCGCAGTCACCGGCTGCGGGCCCACAAGCCTGTCAATGGTATACTGCGGACTGACGGGAGATACAAGGTGGAATCCGGAAAGTCTGGCCAGGCTTGCGGAAGAGAAGGGATATTATGTTGACGGCAGCGGTTCGTCCTGGACAATGATGACGGAACTGGCAGAGAAAATAGGTCTTCAGGCAAAGAATCTTACGCCGGACAAGTCCGTGATAATTTCAGAACTGAACGGAGGTCACCCTGTGATATGCATAATGGGTCCCGGAGATTTTACCGATACAGGTCATTACATAGTGCTTACAGGAGTAAACAAAGACGGACTCATAGAGATAAGGGATCCGAGCAGCAAAAAAAACAGTGCAAAGGCATGGGAGCTCGAGACGATAATTTCACAGGCTAAGAATCTGTGGAGTTACAGCTGCATACAGTAAATAACGATAGAAGGGGTAAATAAAATAAATAAGAAATAAAGCCGGAGGAACTCACCGCAGGGAGAACTTCCGGTTTTATTTTATTCTGACAGATATTATATGAAGAGAACACGCCGGCTTCGCTGAGGCGGAAACCGTCTATAGGAAGTAAGGTCTTGCTGCGGGAGCAGGGCGGCAGTATCGAAATACAGCAGAAAAATATTTTAATAATTATAAAAAAGGGGTTGACAAAGAATATAAAGACTGTTATCATACAAAACATATAAAACAGATAGGTTATATAAATTAAAGGAAAGGAGAAACCAAAATGAAACAGTCAGTATTTTCAACCGCTATGAATATGTGCATGTGTATGATGATGTGTGCTTCGGGATTTTGCGGCACGCAGTATCGGCATATTCACATTTTGGGTTCTTCAAATAGCTGAATATAAGATATCGTGTTTAAAATCCCGGGAGCAGATAAACTGCTTCCTTTTTTTTATGCAAAGGAGAAGAACGGAAATGAAAGTAAATTATGTGGAGTATCTAATTACTCTCATCCGTCACAACTGGAGATACGGTCGAATGTGAAAACAGAAAAGACGGAAGAGAAAATCATCTGACATTACAGGAAAAATCAATAAAAGAAAAACATAAAAGAAAAGGAGATAATAAAATGGCAAACATTATAGATACAGCAAAATGGGGATTTGAAACAAAGCAGTTACACATAGGACAGGAAGAAGCGGATCCGGCATCAGATGCAAGAGCGGTGCCTATATACCAGACAACATCTTATGTGTTTAAAAACTCGGCTCATGCGGCAGCTAGATTCGGACTGGCTGATGCGGGAAACATTTACGGAAGACTCACCAACTCAACACAGGATGTATTTGAAAAAAGAATAGCATCTCTGGAAGGCGGCGCAGGGGCTCTGGCAACGGCCTCAGGAGCATCGGCAATTACTTATACAATTCAGAATCTGGCAGCAGGCGGAGGTCATATTGTAGCTCAAAAGACCATTTACGGAGGCACATACAACCTTCTTGCTCATACACTGCCACAGTACGGTATCAATACAACCTTTGTCGATATTCACAATCTCGAGGAAGTCAAAGCTGCTGTAAGACCGGATACAAAGGGAATTTTCATAGAGGCGCTGGGAAATCCGAACAGCGACATTGCGAATGTGGATGAACTGTCAGAGATTGCGCATGAGAATAAGATACCTCTTGTTATAGACTCAACCTTTGCAACACCTTACCTGTTCAGACCGATAGAACACGGAGCTGATATAGTGGTGCATTCAGCGACAAAATTTATCGGAGGTCACGGAACAACCCTGGGCGGAGTAATCGTTGACAGCGGAAAGTTCGACTGGGAAGGAAGCGGAAAATTCCCTTATCTGACAGAGCCTGATCCGAGTTATCACGGAATATCTTTTACAAAGGCAGTGGGTGCGACGGCCTTTGTAACTAAAATCAGGGCAATCCTTCTTAGAGACACAGGCGCGACAATTTCACCTTTCAATGCTTTCCTTCTTCTCCAGGGTCTGGAAACCCTGTCTCTGAGAGTGGAAAGACACGGAGAAAACACAAAGAAGGTAATAGAGTATCTGACAAAGCATCCTAAGGTGGAAAAGGTCAACCATCCTTCATTAAAGGATCACCCTAACCATGATTTATATGAAAAATATTATCCTAACGGCGGAGGATCAATATTCACTTTTGAAATAAAAGGAGGAGCAAAAGAAGCTCAGGAATTTATAGACAGACTTCAGATATTCTCGCTGCTGGCGAATGTTGCGGATGTAAAATCTCTCGTAATTCATCCTGCAAGCACAACTCATTCCCAGCTTTCTGAGGAAGAACTTCTTGAACAGGGAATAAAGCCTAACACCATCAGACTTTCAATAGGTACTGAGAGCATAAAGGATATAATAGCAGATTTAGATCAGGCTTTCCGGGGATAACCGGTAAGTCGGAAAGGAGAAAAAAGAGTGGAGGAATTTGAAATAAGGCTTGAAAATGTGAGCATGGAATATCCGGGCAGCAAAAAAATCACGGGGAAAACTCTGGATAATGTATCATTGGATATTCGCAAGGGTGAATTTCTGTCCATTCTTGGACCTTCCGGCTGCGGCAAAACAACCCTGCTGAGGATAATAGCAGATTTAATACGTCCCGTTCAGGGCAGGGTGACCGTATCGGGAACAGATGCGGAACAGGCAAGGCTTGCTCATAAATACGGAATGGTTTTTCAATCGCCGTCACTTCTTGAATGGAGAACTGTGCTGCAGAACATAGAACTGCCTTTAGAACTGCAGAATATTCCGAAAAAACAGCGAAGGGAGATTGCCATGGAGCAGCTTAGTCTGGTGGATCTTTACGGATATGAAAACAGCTATCCTTCGGAGCTTAGCGGAGGAATGCAGCAGAGAGTGGGAATAGCAAGAGCGCTTGCGTCAGATCCTGAGATCCTGCTCATGGATGAGCCTTTTTCGGCACTGGATGAATTTACCCGGGAGAGGCTGCACGGGGATATTCTGAGGATATGGAGAAATACAAAAAAGACAATAGTGTTTGTGACACATAATATTTCCGAAGCTGCTTTTCTGTCAGACAGAGTATGTGTCATGTCATCAAATCCGGCAAGAATTGCAGCGCTGACGGATATCAGTCTTCCCAGACCCAGGACCCCGGCTCTTTTAAAAAGCGACGAATTTTTCAGAACTGTCTCGCAGCTTAGAGAAGTGTTTGAGGAGAGATATTATGAAAACATATAGCAGGGCCGCCTGCACGGCTTTATGGTTTACGGGAGCCGCCGCGTTATGGGAGGCTGCGTCTTTAATTTTAAAGTATGGTATACAAGACCCGATGGCATCAAAAAAAGTACCGGGGTTATGGGAAATCGGAGTTTCTTTTGCCGAAAACGGAGCAGAGCTTATGGGACAGGCGGGAATTACAATGTCTTATGCTGCCGCAGGATTTGCAATAGGTGCATTGGCAGGGATAATATTGGCAGTGCTGATGAGTCTTTCCGGATTATGTGAAAAAATGCTGCTGCCCTACCTTCTTTTTTCACAGATGATACCGATTCTCGGACTGGCGCCGATAGTATTCGGAATATTCAAAGACATTTCTGTTTCCAGAACTGTCATTGCAGCATACATAACATTTTTTCCGGTGGCTGTAAATCTGCTGAGCGGATTAAAATCCGTAAAAGAGGAATTAAAGACCATGATGATATCATATGCATCGGGGAAAAGGCAGCTGTATTTCAAGCTTCTTTTCCCGTTCTCCCTGCCATATCTTTTCTCGGGGCTTAAAATATCAGCGCCAATGGCAGTAACTGCTGCTATACTGGTGGATACCCTGAGCTCAAAAGACGGTATAGGATATGTGATTATATTTACACTGTACGGCGGAGGCACTGCCGGACAGTTCTGGCCTGCATTAATAATTTCTGCAGTACTGGGTCTTATGAGTTTCATTCTGATATCTGCGGCAGAGTACATTTTTGTTCCGTGGAAGAGAAGGAGAAAGGGGACAGAATTATGAAAAGGCTGAAATACAGCAGCGTACTGCCTCCGTTAATATTTGGAGCGGCACTTATTCTGCTTTTACAATGCGGAGTTATACATAAGATTTTTAATATTAAGATACTGCAGCTCCCGCTTCCGCTGGATATTGCGGCAGCGTTTACAGGTGCGGCAGACAGTATTCCTGAAAATGCAGTCACTACATTAGTTCCCTCAGTCACAGGTCTGGCGCTGGGCTCAATTATCGGATATGCTGCGGCATTACTGGCAACGGCATTCCCCGACCGGGGATACGGAGGTCTTTTTATTATGACAATGATTAATTCCGTTCCGATAGTGGCGCTCGCGCCTCTTATGAACAGATGGTTTGAAAATGATTTTGCGGCGAAGCTGGCGGTGATTACTATTGTTGTTTCAGGGATTATGGCGGTAAATGCATTCCGTGGACTTAACGATCTGCCGGAGAACGGCCTGGAACTGATGAAGGCAAACGGGTCGTCTGCATCAGATGTATTTATAAAACTGAGAATACCAAACAGCCTGCCTGCCGTGTTTACCGCATTAAAAATAGGCGTTTCATCAGCAATGCTGGCCACAATAATAAGTGAGTTCTTTTCAAGTGAGACCTCGGGTATGGGATACATGATTAAATATACTCTTAAGGTTGGAAATATGAAACAGTTGGGATGGGCATATATTGCAGCGATTTCAATACTAAGCATCATAATTTACGGAATTATCTGTATGGCGGAAAAGCGTGTGACCGGCTGGCATGTATCACAGCAGATTGACATGAAATAAAGAGACAGAAATAGAGAAATAAAGGAAAAGAAAAGTGAGAAGGAGGAATGAATAAAATGAAAATAAGAAAAACAGCGGTTTTTGCGATGATAATTTCCCTGCTGGCAGCTTTGATTACGGGCTGCGGCGGAGCGGATACTGCCGGGGATTCCGGAGATTTAGGGGCTGAGAACGGTCTTGATAAGATTACGGTACAGTCTTTATGGCTTCCGCAGGGACAGTTTGCGGGACTTTATGCGGCTGAAGCAAAAGGCTTTTATGAGGAGGAAGGGATTGACGTAGAAATACTTCCGGGAGGTACAGATGTCAGCTCAGAGGATCAGGTGGAAAATGATGTGGCGCAGGTAGGTGTGGCTTTTTACAGCAGCGTGCTGACATATCAGGAAGGCGGATATGATTTTATAAACGTATTCCAGACTTTCAGAAACAGCCCTCAGTATCTGGTTGCAAAGGCTGAATCCGGAATAAAGACAGGAAAAGACCTCAAAGGAAAAAAAGTCGGAAGCTGGTTTGGCGGAAGACAGTATGAATTTTATGCACTTGCCCAGCTGAACGGCCTTGATCCGGAAAAGGATATTGAATGGAAACAGCAGGATTACACAATGGATCAGTTTATTTCGGGAGAACTGGATGTGGCTTCTGCAATGAGCTATAACGAATACCTTCTCCTCTTGGAAAACGGATTTAACGAGGAAGACCTGAATGTTATCGATATGAACAAGGAGGGTGCAGCAATGTTGGAGGACTGCCTTTTCGTAAAGCGTTCCTGGGCTGAAGAAAACCGCGATCTGCTGGTAAGATTTATCAGAGCAACCATTAAGGGATGGAAGTATGTGGCTGAAAATCCGGAAGAGGCTGCACAGATTGTGTATGAAGCAGGAAAAAACAGCACTCTTGAGCATCAGATCGCAATGACTGAAAAGGTACTGGAGTCTGTTATTCCGGAAGGAAGCGATGAATCACAGATAGGATATCCCGATGAAAAAAGCATCCTTCAGACAATTGATCTTGGCCTTCAGTCAGGTCTTATAAAGAGCAGGATAGATATTAATGACAGTATAGACACTTCATACTGGGAGGAAGCGGCAGAATAACTTACAGAAAAAAGAAATCTTAAATTTGAAAATTAAGGATAAGAATAAATTGCAGGAGTATAATATGAAGAAGATATTGGTAAGCGAATGCCTCTACGGGGGAAGAACAGTAAGATATGACGGAGGAGACGTTACAGAAAATCATCCGGTGTTTTTAAAGTGGAAGGAGGAAGGTCGCCTGATTCCGATTTGTCCGGAGGTGTTTGGAGGTCTTCCGGTGCCCAGACCTGATTCTCAGAGAATAGGAGATAAGGTTAAAACCGGCGCCGGAAAAGATGTTACCGAAGAATATACTAAGGGTGCCCGTGAAGTGCTGAGGCTTGCGGAGGAAAACGATGTGATATTTGCGGTAATGAAGCAGGACAGTCCCTCCTGCGGAAGCAGATATATTTATGACGGAACATTTACGGACACAAAAAAAGAAGGACAGGGACTGGCGGTAGAGTATCTTAGAAATGCCGGGTTTAAAGTATTCGGAGAAGAGGAACTGGATGAAGCGGAAAAGTACTTAAAGGAAAAAGAACAGTCATTAACGGCAAAATAATTAATTGAAATAAAAATTGAAAAAGGCGTGCCGAAGTATTTGTGTACTAACGAATACTCCGGGCGCCTTTGTTTTTCCCGAAACGCCTGAATCCGGGAACTGTTTTTAAATGATATAATAATCCGCACTGTTTTCTTTGTAATTTTCAAGCAAATCCTGAAGTGTAATGCTGTCAAGATATTCGTTGATGACATCATACAGGCCCTGCCACATGGAAAGGGTTGCGCATATTTCGGCTCTTTCGCAGTCGTTGGGACTGTGGTCGAGGCAGGCGACAGGTGCCAGACTGCCTTCGGTAAGCCTGAGAATATCTCCTACGGTGTAGTTTTCAGGAGATTTTGCCAGTTTGTAGCCTCCCATATAGCCTCTGTTTGTTCTTAGTATATCTCCCCTGTTGAGGACAGGAACAATTTGTTCCAGATACTTTTTTGAAATATTCTGACGGGCAGCGATGTCTTTCAATGCAATATAACCTTCCCGGTCATGGGCTGCAAGGTCTATGAGCATTCTCAGTGCATATCTTCCTTTTGTAGAAATTTTCATATAAAAGCACCTCATTTCATGATGTAAATAATAACATAGATTTTATAGGTTTTCAAGAATCCCGGAAAAGCGGGACAAAGAAATGATTGTTCGACATAAATGCGGCACTGTGTTATGATTATAAAAACTTTATTTTGAACAACAGAGGAAGGGTTATGAAAAAGATACTGCTTTTGGAAGACGACGGAGCTCTCGGAAACGGAATATGCCTTGCCCTCAGGTCTGAAGAATTGAAAACAGTGCTGTGTCGTACAGTTGAAGAAGGACTGGAAGCAGTGTCGGAAGAAAAATTTGACCTGATGATTCTCGACATAAATCTGCCCGACGGAAGCGGGCTGGATTTTCTGAAAAGGATAAGAGAGACGAGCTCGGTCCCGGTAATTCTGCTCACGGCAAACGATCTGGAAATGGATATTGTGGTGGGGCTGGAATCAGGTGCGGATGATTATATTACTAAGCCGTTTTCGCTGGCTGTGCTGAGGGCCAGGGTGAACGCCCGTCTCAGAAATGCGGCTCAGCTTCGGGATGAAACGATTTTAATAGACGACTTCAGGTTCAAATTTTCGGAGATGGAGTTCTATAAGGCGGGAAAACCGGTGGAACTGAGCAAAACCGAGCAGAAGCTGCTGAGGATTCTGGTTGAAAACAGGGGTCATACCCTGAGCAGGACAGCTCTGACGGATAAGGTATGGACTGACGGAGCGGAGTACGTGGATGAAAATGCGCTGTCTGTAAGTGTAAAACGCCTCAGAGACAAGCTGGAGGACAACCCTTCAAAGCCCCGGTACCTGAAAACGGTATACGGCATTGGATATGTTTGGGCGGTGAAATAATATGAATTGGCCGGTTTTAGCTGCAGCTGCATCAGTCGGAGCGGTTTTTGTGTCAGTCGCAGCAGTTCTGCTGTACAGACATCGAACAAAGAAAACTATCAGGACCCTTGAAAGGATGCTGGATAAAGCGATAAAAGGAGATTTTACAGAGAAAGACTTTGACGAGAGTATGCTGTCATCACTGGAAACAAGGCTTTCCAGATATCTGGCACTGTCTTCGGCATCGGCGAGGAACCTGACAGAGGAAAAGAATAAAATAAAATCCCTGATAGCGGATATTTCTCATCAGACAAGAACGCCTATATCTAATATTATTCTGTATACACAGCTTCTGGAGGAACAGGAGCTTTCGGAAGACAGCAGGAAATGCATTTCCGCGCTTTCGGCTCAGGCTTACAGGCTGCAGATGCTCATCGAAGCTCTTGTCAAAACTTCAAGGCTTGAAACCGGGGTGATTGCTCTAAATCCGTCGCTTTGCAGGGCGGCTCCCGTTATTGAGCAGGCGGCGGCTCAGCTGAAGTACAGGATGGAGGATAAGAATATTTCGATAACTGTGGGCAGTAAGGATGGTGAGGGAGTATTTGACCCGAAATGGACAGAGGAGGCAGTGTTCAATATTCTGGACAATGCTGTCAAGTATACACCGGAAGGCGGTCATATTGATGTGTGGACTGAAATATATCCTATGTTTTTGTGTATAAATGTGCGGGACAACGGAGGAGGAATAGAAGAGGAGGAAATACCGAAAATCTTTCAGCGTTTTTACCGCAGCAGCAGTCACAGCGGACAGGAGGGAGTCGGAATAGGCCTGTATCTTGTCAGAAAGATTGCGGAGGGACAGGGGGGATATGTAAAGGTATCTTCGAAACCGGAAAAGGGCTCTGTTTTTTCCCTATATCTGCCGAGAGAATAGAATCTTTCAGAACTGTAATATTTCAGAAAGAGTGTGGAAAGATTTTAAGTGTATAGTCTGAATTGCCGGAAGGTGATTCGGACTATAATTATTTTTTGGAGGTATAAAATGGTGATATTGGAGACTGAAAATCTGAAGAAGATTTACGGCAGGGGAGATACCGAGGTACGTGCTTTGGACGGAGTTAATCTGCAGATAAACAGCGGAGAATTTGCGGCTGTGGTGGGAACTTCCGGCTCAGGAAAATCAACTCTGCTGCATATGCTGGGAGGACTGGACAGACCCACAGAGGGAAAGGTTATTATCGACGGAAAAGACATATTTTCTCTTAAGGACGAGGCTCTTACCATATTCAGACGCAGAAAAATAGGATTTGTATTCCAGAGCTACAATCTTGTGCCGGTTCTTAATGTTTATGAAAACATAGTGCTGCCTCTGCAGCTCGACGGTGCGGAAATCGATGAAGAATATATTGATTCAATTATAAATACTCTCGGGCTGGAAAAAAAGCTGCAGAATCTGCCGAACAACCTTTCAGGCGGCCAGCAGCAGAGAGTGGCTATAGCCAGAGCTCTGGCGGCTAAACCTGCAATAATTCTGGCGGATGAGCCTACCGGGAATCTGGACAGCAGAACCGGTCAGGACGTTATGGGACTGCTGAAGGTGACCGGCCAAAAATTCAATCAGACCATAGTAATGATTACGCATAACGAGGAGATTGCTCAGGCGGCAGACCGGATAATCCGTATTGAAGACGGGAGGATTGTGTCAGGAGGTCTGAGGAAATGATTAAAGTATCTAACAGAAAGTGCATAAGCCGGCTCAGTACAAAGGCACTCAAGGCCTCGCGAACGAGAAATTTTGTTGCGGTTTCGGCTATTGTTCTGACAACTATGCTGTTTGCATCGCTGTTTACAATCCTGTTCTCAATAAATGAAGGCTATCAGGAATCAAACTTCCGGCAGGCGGGAGGATATTCTCACGGCACCTTCAAATATCTTACGGAGGCTCAGTTTGAGGAACTAAAGGATGATCCGACAATAAAGGAATGGGGATGCCGGCGCCCTCTCGGAACAGCTGAGGATGCTCCGTTCAATAAATCCGATGTTGAACTGGGATATTCCAGCGAAAAAGACGCTCACTGGATGTACTGTGATCCGACAGAAGGAAATCTGCCTGATGAGGGCACCGATCAGGCGGCGACAGACCTGAGGGTTCTGGAACTGCTGGGAGTAAAACCTGAGCTTGGCGCGGAGTTTACGGTTGACTTTTATGTTGACGGGATAAAGACAACCCAGACATTTTCCCTGAGCGGCTGGTGGGAATACGATGAGGCGATTACTGCAAATCATATTCTGCTCCCTGAAAGCCGGGTGAATCAGGTTCTTGAAGAACTGGGGGTGGATCCGGAAAACAGCATGGACGGACTGACCGGAAGCTGGAATCTGAATATGATGTTTGACAGTTCATTAAATATAGAAAAAAATATGGAGCAGATCCTGAGTGCCCACGGATATCAGTCAGATACTCCGTCAGAAAAAGATACATATATAGCCACAGGCATAAACTGGGGATATACCGGAGCGCAGCTTACCGACAGTATGGACCCGGGAATGGCGGCAGCAGTGGATGCTATGCTGGTTCTGATAATTTTAACCGGGTATCTCATAATATATAATGTTTTTCGCATATCGGTTTCCAGAGACATAAGATTTTACGGACTTCTGAAAACCGTAGGGACAACTCCCGGACAGATAAGGAGGATTATTCGAAGACAGGCACTGTTACTGTCGGCTGCGGGAATTCCGGCAGGGCTTCTTTTAGGCTGGCTGGCAGGAGCGGCTCTCAATCCGCTGATAATAAATCGGCTCGACGGAATAGTCAGTACGGTATCGGCAAAACCGGTGATATTTATTGCATCAGCAGCATTCTCGTTAATCACGGTTACGGTTTCCTGCGCCAGACCCGGAAGAATGGCAGGAGCGGTATCGCCGATTGAGGCGGTCAGGTACACGGAAGGCAATACCGTTAAAAGGAAAAAGAGAAAAACTTCTCAAAGCGGCTCGCTGCCGGCTATGGCAAAAGCAAATCTGGGAAGGAGCCGAAGCAGAACTGCAATAACAATTATTTCTATGTCGCTTGCGGCAGTGCTGCTGAATATCACGGCAACCTTTACCCAGGGCTTCGATATGGATAAATATCTTTCAAATTTTGTGTGCAGTGATTTTGTAGTGGCAGATGCAGGATATTTCAACACAGGGGGAGGTTTGTTTGAAAAGAACAGAGAACTCCCCGTAGAGACTACAGATATGCTGAGCTCTATGGACGGAGTCGCAGAAGGAGGCAGGGTTTACGGAAAAACATCGTTTGTGGACGAATTTATTGAAGAACAGCGGTTCAGAGAAATTGAGGGCAGGTGTAACGACAGTGAGTCTGTCGACCGCCTGGTGGAATTGACAGAGAAAAACGAAAAGGGACTCTTAGAGACCTCTGCTCAGATTTACGGTATGGACAGCTTTATCCTTGGACTTTTAAATGTAATAGACGGTGATTTGTCGGATCTGTACGATCCTTCCGCGAAAGCTATTGCTGCTGTATACCATACCGACGATTACGGAAATCCTGTTATGTCCAGCAACTGGGCGAAGGTAGGAGATACGGTGACGCTTCGCTATGTGGAGGAATATGAGTTTTTTAATCCGGAAACCGGAGAAGTATACGAGGACGGAATTCCGGAAAATGAATTGTATCAGAATCGGCCGTTAAAATACAGAGATGAGGAGTATAAGGTGGCTGCACTGGTAGAGGTGCCTTCGGCCGTAAGCTACAGATATTATGGGGAAGATACCTTTGTTCTCAACGACAGTATGTTTATTAAAGACAGCGGAACTGACTCGGTAATGCTGTACGCTTTTAATGCCGAGGCGGGCGCCGATAAGGAAATCGGAGAATTTCTTGCCGATTATACGGAAAAAGTGAATCTTGAGCTGGACTACGAAAGCAGAGAAACCAAGCAGAAGGAATTTGAAAGCTTTCGCTCGATGTTTATGATACTGGGCGGCGCGTTAAGCGTGATAGTAGGAATGGTGGGAGTGCTGAACTATTTCAATGCCGTGTTCACCGGAATCACCTCCAGAAAACGGGAATTTGCAATTCTCAGGTCTGTGGGCATGACCGGCAGACAGCTGAAGCGTATGCTGATTTACGAAGGACTGTTATATGCTGCAGGTTCGATTGTCCTGGCGCTTTGCATATGTGCGGCAGTTACCCCTCTTATGGCGGGAAGCCTTGATAAGGTTATGTGGTTCTTCACCTTCCGTTTTACAATTATGCCGATAATTGTTCTGTCTCCGGTATTTATTCTTCTGGGATGCCTGATTCCTCTCGCGGTTTACCGGATAGAGTCAAAGTCAACCATAGTTGAACGTCTGAGAGAAGCAGAATATTAAATTTCATAAAGTTTCCGGCTCCCGGGGAAGCAGATTTTTCGGAGAGCCGGTTTTTATATATCTGTAACCTCTGTATAGTGATATAATGAAAATAAAGAATTTGGAATTCCGAAAACAGGCAGCGAGGGAGAGATAATATGGAAAAGGAAAGACTGGGAAGACAGCTGGATTTCATAATGGAAATAGACAAGGAGAAAAATATTTTCAGGCAGACTCATTTGAGCGGCCGCGGGAGACAGGAGAATGACGCGGAGCATGCATGGCATATGGCGGTGATGATTTATCTGCTTAGAGAATATGCAAATGAAGAGATAGATTTATCAAAGGCGATGATGATGGCTCTGATTCACGATGTGGTGGAGATTGATGCGGGGGATACCTATGCGTATGATGAGGAGGGTCTGATGCATCAGAAGGAGAAAGAGGCTAGAGCGGCGGAACGGATTTTCGGAATGCTGCCGGAGGACCAGGCGAAGGAACTGAGGGAGCTTTTTGAAGAGTTCGAAGCTTACGAATCACCGGAAGCAAGGTTTGTTCATGCTATGGATAATTTTCAGCCCCTGCTGCTGAACGATTCAAACAACGGAGGAGACTGGCGGACACACAAGGTATGCAAATCACAAATTTACAAAAGAAATGCTCTTACCGGAAGGGGCTCTGCGGAAATATGGGAGCATATGGAGTCTATGATAAAAGAGAACATCAGAAAGGGAAATATTATTGACGAATAGTTTTTCCGGCGAAAAATATGATATAATCGGGAAAAGAATTCCAAGGAGGTGCGCGGATGAAAAAAGATATCAATGTATTTGATTATGCCGGAGATATTATGAAGGAAATGCAGAAGGGAGCTTTGCTTACCTCCTGTGCTGACGGCAAAGTGAACACCATGGCAATAGGCTGGGGAATGATAGGCATTCAGTGGAGCAAACCGGTGTTTGTGGCAATGATAAGGGAAAGCAGATATACCAGAGAAATTCTCGATAAAAACGGAGAATTTACAGTAAATGTTCCTTGCGGTGAGTACGATAAGAAAATTCTCGGATACTGCGGAAGCAAATCGGGAAGAGATACGGACAAAATCAGCGACATGAAGCTGACTCTTGAAGAACCGGTTTCAATAGGAGTACCGGGAATAAAGGAACTTCCTCTGACTCTTGAATGCAGAGTGATATACAGACAGAAACAGGATCCTGCGGCTGTATCCGATGAGGATAAAAAGGAATTATATCCTCAGGAACATGAAAGTGACGACCCTGAAGCAAACAGAGATTATCATGTATATTATATTGCAGAAATTTTAAACTCGTATATAATAGAGTAGATAAAAAGAATAACGGACAGTTCGTGACCATCCTGTCCTAAAACAAAACTACGGAACATACAGATTAAGCGCCGTAAGGCGCTTTTTTTGTGAAAGGAGCTTTTATGAATCGTTACAGCAGTATCAGCAGAAAAAATCCAAGAGAAATTATTCTTTTAAGAGGAACCGGGTGCAGATGGAAGAAATGTACATTCTGCGACTACCATACGGACAGCAGCGGAGATGAGGCCGCAAACGAAAGGCTGAATTTTGATGTTATGAAAAACGTCACAGGTGTGTACGGTCGTCTGGAAGTTATCAATTCCGGAAGCTTTCCTGAACTGGGAAAGAATACCCTCAACGGACTTGTGTCGCTGTGCAGGGAAAAGAAAATCCGCACTCTTCATTTTGAGTGTCATTATCTGTACAGAAAGGAGGTTCCGGGTTGGAGAAGGATTTTTGCGGATGCCGGTGTTGAACTGAAAATAAAGACCGGAGTTGAAACCTTTGATTATGATTTCAGGGAAAAGGTGCTTAAAAAGGGTATTCCGGTCAGAGAACCGGCGGCAATCGCAGAAGGCTTTGATGAATGCTGTCTCATGTTTGGAATTTCGGGACAGACCGCTGAAGGAATGACATATGATATTGAAACCGGTCTGAAATATTTTGAGAGGGTATGCGTAAATATGTTTAATGAAAATTCCACAGAGATAAAGCCTGACAGAAAGGTATCAGAGGAATTTGAAAAATGTGTAATGCCCCTTTATGAGAACAATCCAAGGGTAGACATATTGCTGAACAATACCGATTTCGGAGTAGGAAACGGAGGTGCTGTAAAATGAGAAACGAGCTTCTTCTGACAGGCTCCGTTATTATTATTTACGGAGCTGTGCTTTTCGCATACAGGGTATTCGGAAAAACCGGGCTTTATGCAATGACCGTAATAGCCACAATTCTGGCAAATATTGAGGTGCTGATTCTTATAGAGGGATTCGGGCTGGAGCAGACCCTTGGGAATGTAATGTTCGCGTCTACATATCTGGTAACAGATATTTTAAGCGAGAATGAAGGAAAGGAGAGCGCTTCCAGAGCCGTGTGGCTGGGTGCTTTTGCGGCTGCGGCAATGGTTATGTTTACCCAGTACTGGATGCTTTACAGTCTTTCGCCGGCGGACTGGGCAGGCGAGCACATCAGAGCAATATTTTCAACTACACCGAGGATGATGCTGGCAAGCTTCCTGGGATATGTAATTTCTCAGAGGTTTGACGTGTGGCTGTATCATTTATGGTGGAAAATCACAACCGAAAAAACCGGAAACAGCAGTAAGTATCTGTGGATAAGAAACAACGGCTCAACCCTTATTTCCCAGATCCTGAACACAGTTATCTTCACTACCGTGGCCTTTGCGGGATGGTACGACGCACCGACCCTGATTTCGGTAATGCTTTCAAGCTATGTGATTTTCATTTTTACCAGTCTTATAGATACTCCGGCACTGTATTATGCACGACGCATGAAACAGAAGGGACTTGACGGAGGAAAGGAGGGCTGAGCATAGAGGCATTTTCTGTTTTTGCATGAAATTTATTGATAAAACTGCAATGCTATAATAAAATTAAGCGGTAAGAATTTATTATTTTTGAAGGGAGAATACAATGAAACAGGATTTGATAGTGATTCTGGATCTCGGAAGCACAGAAAATACAGTACTTGCCCGTGCTGTTAGAGATATGGGAGTATACAGCGAAATTCATCCTCATGATATTACCGTGGATGAACTCAAGGCCCTCAGCAATGTAAAGGGTATTATTCTTAACGGAGGAGAAAACAGAGTAGTTGACGGAGCAGCTGTAGAAGTGAGACCGGAAATTTACGACTGCGGCTTCCCTGTGATTTCAGTTGATCATCCTACTGCAAAATGTGAAAAGCAGTATAAAGCTATTCCGTCCGATGAAGAGCTTAAAAAATTTGTTTTTGAAGAATGCGGCGCTCAGGCCAACTGGAACATGAAGAATTTCATAGAAGACCAGGTTCAGATGATCAGAAACCAGGTCGGTGACAGAAAGGTTCTTCTGGCTCTGTCCGGCGGCGTTGATTCTTCCGTTGTGGCGGCGCTGCTTATTAAGGCTATCGGCAAACAGCTGGTATGTGTTCATGTGAACCATGGACTTATGCGTAAAAACGAATCCGAAAGCGTTATCGAAGTGTTCAAGAATCAGCTGAATGCTAATCTCATTTACGTAGATGCCGTGGAAAGATTCCTCGGTAAGCTGGAAGGTGTTTCGGATCCGGAACAGAAGCGTAAGATAATAGGAAGCGAATTTATCAGAGTTTTCGAGGAAGAAGCAAGGAAACTTGAAGGCATCGATTTCCTGGGTCAGGGTACAATTTATCCGGATATCATTGAGAGCGGAACGAAAACTGCGAAAATGGTAAAATCTCATCATAACGTGGGCGGTCTTCCTGAGGATCTCAAGTTTGAACTGGTAGAACCTCTTAAACAGCTGTTTAAAGATGAGGTGAGAGCCTGCGGAGTGGAACTGGGTCTTCCGGAATCCATGGTATACCGTCAGCCGTTCCCGGGACCGGGTCTCGGTGTAAGATGCCTTGGTGCTATAA
The DNA here is from genome assembly GCA_030526325.1 of Bacillota bacterium. Lineage (GTDB taxonomy): Bacteria > Bacillota > Clostridia > Peptostreptococcales > Anaerovoracaceae > RGIG1899. The sequence continues at coordinate 64,383 of JAUNCY010000001.1, read as the reverse complement.
CCAGAGACAGACTTGAAGCAGTGAGAGAATCTGACGCAATCCTCAGGGAAGAGTTTGAAAAAGCGGGCCTCAACAAAAAAGTATGGCAGTATTTTACAGTTGTCCCTGATTTCAAATCTGTAGGTCTGAAGAACCACGCAAGAAGCTTTGAGTATATGGTAATCATCAGAGCAATAAACACAATCGACGCTATGAGTGCAACCATAGAAAGAATAGACTGGGATGTGCTTCAGAAAATCACCGACAGAATCCTGGCAGAGGTTGATAATGTAAACAGAGTCTGCTACGATATGTCGCCGAAACCGCCGGCAACTATAGAATTCGAGTAACACCGAGGGGGTTATGCCCTTTTGAACCCTTGAAATGACTGGGTTTTGACGATTCACCGGATTGCGGTGATTCTAAAATGATTCTAAAAATCAAGTTCAATATGAGCAGTGACAGATACATTATATAATGTGGTCACTGCTCTTTTATATGACCTGACCGAAGCAAAGCGGGAGTAATTTGATAATGGGTATTATACTTGTTCAGCAAGGCTGGTTAGCAGCAGTGTCCGATTTGTTATTTTGTAATCATAATCAAAATAGCATGTCAGATTTTTAAGATACTGTCATTTTTCCTGTTGCAGATCAGCAGTATGATTGACACAACAAAAGAATTGAATTAGGAGGAACGAAATGAACTACGTCGTTATAGACATGGAATGGAAACAAACCGAAGATACAATCAAAGTTAAAATGACGGCGGTGTATGTTACGGACAGCTATATAGATGAGAACTCCGGAAGAGTATATCTTGAAGAAGAAAGCGTTTTTGCTCCGATAACACTTGAAAAGCTGCTGGCAGGCTTCTTCAGGAAGCATGACAAATACGACGGCGGCTGTATTCAAAGAGGAAGCTGCATTCAAAAGGGATATATCGCTTGTTAAATTTACGGGCTGACACTTCGTCAGTCCTTTTTTGTTCCCAGATGGGCAGCGGCAGCGGGGATACAAGGATAGAAATACGATCATTAAAGATTTACATTAAAATGGAGAAATATGTAATTTTATAAGAATATATGATATAATTCCCAAAAGGAGAAAAATAATGAAGAAAACAGGCACTGCAAATAAATATATAAAAGTGATGACTTTGGTTTTGGGAATTATTCTGGTATTCGGAGTTTTCTGCGTGCCGGAAGTGTATGCAAATCAGGAGACCAAAGACAATACCATTGTGAGGGTCGGCTGGTATCAGAGCGATATGTTCCAGGAAGGCACTTCGGACGACGAAATTAAAAGCGGATACTGTTATGACTATCTTCAAAAGGTGGCGGATTATACAAGCTGGAAGTATGAATACGTATACGGAAGCTGGACAGAGCTTTTTCATATGCTTCAGAACGGCGAAATTGACTGTCTGGGCGGAGTTTCCATGACAGAAGAACGTATGGATACCATGCTGTTTCCGGATTCGGCTATGGGAACGGATCAGTATTATCTGTACAAACGGAACGGAGATAATTCCATCTCTTCTTCACAGCTTTCCACTTTCTCGGGGAAAAAGGCCGGAGTAATCCGGGACAATCAGATTTCGAATTTTACTCTGGAATGGATGAAGGAGAAGAATGTAAATCTGGAAATTGTATATTTTGACTGCTTTGAGGAACAGGAAGTTGCCTTTGAGCGGGGAGAAATCGATCTTATGGCACAGACAATTAATAACGTTTTGCGTTTAGAAGGAATTGAAATTGCGGCAAAACTCGGAGAAGAACCGTTTTATCTTGCAGTGAGCAGGGACAACCCCAATCTGTTGGAAGAACTTAATGAATCCCTGAATATAATCTTAGCGATAGACCCGTTCATACTGCAGAATCTGCAGTATGTCAACTACGGAACCACTCTAATAAACAAAACCCTGACCGATGAGGAGGAAAAATGGGTATCTGAACACCCGGAGATTACCGTCGGATATCTGGACAATTACCTTCCTTATTCGTCTTCGGATAAAAACGGAAATCCTACAGGACTTATGACGGATACGCTGAATGCGATTCTGGAATCGCTGAGGCTGGAAAATCGTATTTCAATCGAATATGTACCGTATAAAAGCTTTAATCAGATGGCAGAAGCTCTTCAAAGCGGAAAAGCGGATCTGATATTTCCTGTTTACGGAAATCTGTGGGAACTGGAGCAGAATAATCTTGATGCATCTTCACCGGTGGTCCGGGGCAGCGAATCATTTGTATATAAAGGAACCTATGATAAGAACCGGATTAAAAAAATTGCAGTTAATGAAAACAACCAGATGCAGATAGCCTACTGCCGAAAGCATTTCCCCGAAATCGAAATGATATTCTGCGATTCTATTGATGAGTGCTTAAAGGCTGTACTGGCGGGAAGAGCGGACGGAACAATATTAAATACCCTTCGTACGGAACTTGTTACGAGAAATTCTGAGTACAAAAGTCTGTCATTCATTCAGCTGGAGGGAGATGACAGCAGATGCTTCGGTGTTAATGAGAAAGATACTGCACTGATACTGATTCTCAACCGTGGTCTCAGAATAATAGGCGCTTCCTTTGGAATGGAAAGCTCATATAAATATATGGAAAGCTTTTATGAGTACAGCATGAAAGACTTTTTCACGGATAATATCAGTATTCTCCTCCCGGCACTGATTTTGACAGTAGGAGCCATCATTCTGCTGCTGGTTATCAGTCTGAACAGAAAAGCTGCGCAGGTTCGTGAAAAAGAAGCTAATATAAGGAAGGTTAATGCCCTTAACTCGGAACTTGAAGAACTGAGAAGGAAGGCAGATGCGGCAAATGCGGCAAAAACTTCATTTCTGTTTGATATGTCGCACGATATCCGTACTCCTATGAATGCTATTCTGGGGTTCACCGGCCTGATGGAAAATAATCTTGATAATCCGGGAGCTCTGAAGCAGGAACTTAAGAAGGTTCAGGAGTCCGGGGAATATTTGCTGACTTTGATAAACAATATGCTTGAGGTTGCCAGAATCGACAGCGGAAAAGAAGAAATCAATGAAGGCTTCATGGATGTGAAGAATGAGAAATTCTCTGTAATCAGAATTCTTGAGCCGGAAATAATGAAAAAGAGGCTTACTGTTTCGGAAGAATACAATATACAGCACAGATATGTTTACGCGGATGCTCATAAAATAAGGGAGATAATAATGAACCTGGTGTCAAATGCTGTTAAATATACTCCGGAAGGAGGCAGTATTCACATTACTCTGGACGAAATACCTAGCGGAAAAGAAGGCTATGCAGCTTATCAGTACGTTGTAGAAGACACGGGAATCGGCATCAGCCCGGAATTTCAAAAGGTTATCTTTGAGTCCTTTGCAAGAGAGCGAAACACCACAGAGAGCCGGATTGCCGGCACCGGACTGGGAATGGCAATAGTAAAACGGCTGATTGACCTGATGAACGGTACTGTAGAAGTTGAAAGCAAACCGGGAAAAGGAAGCCGGTTCACCGTAAGGCTGATGCATCGCATCGTGGACAACCCGGAAATATATTTAAAGGCGGATAATTCAGGGCAGACTGCTGACAATCCTGATTTTACCGGCAGGAGGATTCTCCTGGCGGAGGACAATGAACTTAATGCAGAAATTGCCGAGGCGATTCTTGAGGATTTCGGCGCTGAGGTTGAGCACGCGAAAGACGGTGCCGAATGCGTTGATATGCTTGAGCGAAGAGAGGCAGGCTATTATGATCTGATTTTGATGGATGTTCAGATGCCGAACATGAACGGATATGAAGCTTCAAGGAAAATCCGTGAAATGAAAGACCCGGAAAAGTCAGAAATACCTATTATTGCTATGACAGCAAATGCTTTTGATGAGGACAAAAAGAATGCGCTTGCAGCAGGAATGGACAGACATTTGACTAAGCCTATAGAGATTTCGAAGCTGACCGAAACGCTAAGAGAGTTTCTGAAGTAAATACTCATACAGCTGATTTGCTGAAGATGCTCAATTCACTGCAGAAAGACAAAATGTGTCGTAAAGCCTATTGCAATAATATGTCATAAATGTTATACTTTCAAAAATGGAACATGATACGGAGAGGGGCAGCAGGTTAATATGAAAACTGCAGAAACTATTAATAATGTATGTGCTGAAATGGGGGTTACAAAGGCTGAACTTGCAAAGAAAATGGGCATCCTTCCTTCTTCATTGTACAGAAAGCTTGCAAGGGAAAGCATGACTTTTGAAGAGCTTCAAAGGTGTCTTGATGTGCTCGGTGTTACCATAGAGTTTGAAATCCGCTATCCGGGCGGAAATATTCAAAGTTCTAAAAATATTTACGAAACCCTTCTGGAGAGAGCCGACATGATTGAAACGGAGCTCGAGGCGGCGAAAAAATCAGCGGAATATCACAAAAAATCTTTGAAGGAGCTGCGAACGGAACTGAGCAGCGTGGCGGGATATGCCGAACTGGGAAGAAGAGACGGATACAGCGCGGAGGAATATCTTGGTAAGATACAGAGAGTTCTTTCTAACATTGACCTCAGCATAGGATATGCTCTCGGAGAAAGTATAAGACCGGAGCAGGATGATATAAAAGAGGAAAATCCCGAAATTCCCGAAGGAATGAGAGTTCTTGTGGTTGACGACAATGAAATCAACCGGGAGGTAATGAAAGAACTCCTCATATACCACAAGTTTGAAGCAGATGAGGCTTCAAACGGATACGAGGCTGTTGAAGCGGTCAGGGAAAAAGAACCGGGATACTATCACTGTATTCTTATGGATATTGAGATGCCTGTAATGGACGGTTACGAGGCGGCGATAAGGATTAGAAAGCTTAAGAACAGAATCCGTGCCAACATTCCTATAGTTGCACTTACGGCAAATGCGTTTATAGAAAATCGTGAAAGAGCCAAGGCTGCGGGAATGGATGATTTTCTTGTAAAGCCGATAAATTCGGACAGACTTGTCAGATGTATGGCCAAATTCCTTTAACGGGACAACAGAGGCGGAATTCTGAGGATACTATGCAAACTGATAAAAATACTAAATTGAAACAAAAAACCTGACTGAGGTAAAAATCAGGCAGGTTTTTAAGTTTTTTTGAAATTTTCTACTGTTATATTACCATAAATCGGGCAAAAAATCAAGACTGGAAGCAGTATTATGCCGATGCTATAATAATCCCCTCAGTATAAGGGGGGATTATATTTGAATACGGAATTAATGTATATAATGAAGCAGGATAAAAAACTGGAAATTCTGGCGGCGACAAACAAAACCTCCGGCAGGTTCGGCCTGGTGTTAAGCCCTCAGGATGCTCTTATGATTGCCGAAGAGGAAAAAAACACACTGAAGGAACACAGAAGAATAGAACTGGGTGAAGGTATTGCTCCCAGGATAATTTATGAATTCTGCGATTCGGCATATATCGATCAGCAGTGCTATGCAGAAACCATAGTGAGGCTGCAGGAGATTTTCTACATTTACAAAAACGAAATGCTTGACAATATTTCGGACGAAGAGCTTTTGTGCGTTATGAAAGAGTTTTTTGAATATGTATGCAGAGGCGACCTGGATTTTCTGGAAAACACCTGTCTGGCGGATTTTGCAGAAGCTGTAAGAGCAGGATATGACGGGTATAAGATCAGCGGCGGCAGGGGAGAGTATCGTAAATTTGCTGCGGATTATGATGACTTCATCGAAGAACGGGAGATGCCATAAAGGGATTAAGGTGAGTGAATGAACGTGAATTATACTATGGAAGAGCTTATGCCGGTTTTCGAAAAGCTGGCAAAAAAATATGCAGGATATGACAGCACATCGATTACTTACGAAAAAGCGGAACAGCTGATGGAGGCGATATTATACTGTATTCGTGAGATTCGGCTATGGGAGCAGAATGCTTTGCCCGCAGCTCAGAGCTTATCTCCCGGGAAGGCCTATGAGGCAGGGCTTGCCTGCGTGAAAAAGAAGACCGAAGAGGCCCTGAAAATGTATAACCGGATTATGGAGGACTTCATATACTGTGAAAACAGATGCCTCTATGATACTGTTGCAAAAGGAATGCCGGTGTTTTTTCAAAGATACGATATTGGTTATGACCCTCAGAATACCATACTGACGCTGGATTATCCCGTTCTCGAGGATCTGACCGGATTTGAAGGAGCAGACCGTATTTATGAATATCTGAAATGCATAGGGATGGAGCAGAAATTCCTGCACC
>JAUNCY010000001.1:0-58162 GCA_030526325.1 Bacillota bacterium | reverse complement strand
GTTTCCGGAAGATTACTCGGTAAGTGTGCTGCGGAAATACAGCAGTTCATACCGGGACATGGTTGAAAATATTTGTGAAATTGTACTGACAGACGCTTTATTACACATCCTTGTGGGAAAAAATTTGCGGGACAGTGAATTCGGGGAGCTGGACTGCCTGAGAATTCAGAACTTTCTTGATAAAACGGAGCTGAATGAGGTGCGGACACAATTAAAGACCGCTGCTGTAAAATTTCTGGAAATGTACTGCGAGGAGGGGGAAGAAATTTCGCAATATCTGGAGCGAGCGGCAGATAATATTGCAGTGAGGCTGAAAAATGCGGCGGAAAACGGGGCTCTTAACGGGATGCTTCGCGTAAATCAGTGAAAGATAACCGCCACCGTAAGATTCTGATATAATACAGCCTTTACTTACATATATTAAGATGATATAATCAAAATACTTTGCAAACTATAAATTATCCTTTATTTTGTGTAATAAATACATAGTTATGGTGAAATATGGATTCAATTAATCTGCCGGAGGTTATCATTGTTAACTCTATTGGAGCTGTTTTGATGATTTTCCTGAGGCTTACCAGATTCGAAAAAAAGGACAGAACTTTTCGGGAGACAGAATATTTGATGCCATGATAAATATCACGGCAGCAGGCTGTATTGCGGAAATTCTTACATTTATCATAGACGGAAGAATGTTTCCGGGGGGTGTGCCGCTATCCTACCTGCTGAACAGTTTCTGCTTTATAGGAACCTGCAGTATAGGGTTTTTGTGGTGTCTGTATGTTGATTACCGGATACATAACAGTGACCGCAGCATCAGAAAAAAAGCCGGCATTTTGTTTATACCCCTTGCTTTGGAAATCCTGCTGCTGTGCATAAATTTCAGCGGATGTGGGGTGATATTCTTAGTGTCAGAGGCAAATGTTTATTCCAGAGGCAGTCTGGTGGCTTTAGCATACCTGATTTTATTCTTTTATTTCTTTTACAGTATTTTCATTCTGGAAAAGGCTAAAAGAAAAGGCCTGCATATAATGTTTTTCCCAATCTGCTATTTTGTTGTGCCGTGCATGGCGGGAACGATAGTTCAGGGTTTACTTTACGGTTTGACCATCGGCTGGACAACTGTTGCAGTATCACTGCTGTTTGTATATCTTCAGCTGCAGTCATTTAATTCGTATGTGGATCCTCTCTCCGGTCTGTTCAACAGAAGATATATGGACAATGTTCTCAGCAGACTCAGCGGCGGGCAGGAGTTCAGTCTTTACGGAATAATGATAGATATGAACAATTTCAAAAATATCAACGATTCCTTCGGTCACTCCAAGGGCGACGAGGCAATCAGAAAGATGGGAGAAATTATATCCGATTCGGTGTCGGGAAGGGGACTTGCTTTCCGGTATGCAGGAGACGAGTTTATTATTCTTCTCAGGACAAACAATGAGGATGACGTTAAAAGAGTTATGAGGCTGATTGAAAATAATACTGACAAATTCAATCTTTCTCTGGAAGAACCGTATACTCTTTCCTTTGCTATGGGATACAGCCGTTACGACGCGGCTGCCGGGGGCGTTGAAAAGTTCATGTACAGAATGGACATGAAAATGTACGAAGCGAAGCAGAAGCATTACCGCGATGCAGAAAATAACACATGATAACCTGTATTCAGGTAAACAGGAAGGGAGGTTAAGTTCTTGAAAATAAAGGTGCAGTATTCGACTTTGATAGTAAAATGCCTGGAGAAGTCGGTAAATTTTTACCGGGATGTGCTGGGATTTAAGGAAGGATACCATGTGGAACTGCCGGGAGGCGGAGCCATAACAATAATGGAGAGCGAAGGCGGAGCCTGCGTGGAGCTGATTGAGAATCCGGCTTTTGATATAGGGCTGTATTCGATAGGTACCGATGTGGACGATCTTGACGAGGCCGTTGAAAACCTTAGAGTAAACGGATACGATACTGAAGGGCCGGCAGTTTCCACCACTGTGGGAAGGATGGCCTTCGTAAAAGATCCTGACGGAGTGAAAATCTGCCTGATAGAGCATTCGGAAAAGTATAAAGAAAAATATATGAAATAAAGATAAACTGCGCAGGTTAACTGCGCTTTTTCTTTTGGGATAAAAGACACAGCACGGTATACGACTGAAACCCCTCAGAAATTTAACCTCAAGTTAACCGGCAAGCGGTAGAAGATTTTACAGAGCAGGGTTTAAAATTTAACTGCATCGAAAAGATGATAAATTTTATAGGAAAGAAGAGTGGCGTGATGAAAAGAAAATTAAGCAGGATATTAACTGTTGGTCTGGCGGCTGTTATTTCACTGGCGGCAGTACAGGCGGAGGATTATACCGACAACGGAAAAGCAGTCATTTTTAAATGCAATGCAGACGGCAGCCTTGAATTCCTGAAAGCTGTAGACACCGGAGTGCAGCCTGATATGATCTTATTTGCGGACAACAGCACAATACTCACGGCGGATGAGGGCGAACCCAGAGAAGGATACGGAGAAGGTACAACTGACCCAAAGGGCAGCGTTGCGGTAATAAATTTAGACAAGGATACCTCTGCTGTTGTGGATTTTACCTCTTTTGATGAAAAACGAGATGAATTGACCGATAAAAACGTGGTATTGAAAAAGAATAAGCTTCCTTCCGCTGACCTGGAGCCTGAGTACATAGCTGTATCCGGAGGAACGGCATATGTTACACTTCAGGAAGCCAACTCTGTTGCTATATTGGACATAGAGTCAAAGTCCTTTACCGGAATTTACAGTGTCTGATTTGAGGATTACTCCAGAATTAAGGTAGACATTGATAAAAAAGATGAGAAATATGATCCAAAGAATTACGAATCTCTTATGGGGATACGTATGCCGGACGGAATAGCCGCTTTCAGCTGTAGAGGGAGGACTTATATTGTTACGGCAAACGAAGGGGATTCCCGCGAGTGGGGAGACTATCTGAATGAAGCTGAAATAAATTTCGGGAAGGGAAAAGCTTCGCCTACAGGAAATATTACACCGGAAAACAGCGGACTTACGGGGAAAGTCGTTTTCTTTGATACGGGTGATTATGACGGACTTGATGCCGAAAAGGATTACCTGTTCGGCGGCAGAAGTTTTACCGTTTTTGAAACGGGTGAAGACGGAATTGAAGAGGTGTATGACAGCGCCGACGATTTTGAAAGAATTACATCGGAGATGCTGCCGGAATATTTCAACTGCTCAAATGATGATATAACTATAGATGACCGTTCCGGAAAAAAGGGCCCGGAACCTGAATCGGTAATAACCAGAACAGTTGACGGCAGAACATATGCCTTCATAGCTCTGGAAAGAATCGGAGGTATAATGGCATATGATATTACAGATCCGGAGAAGATTTCTTATGCAGGATATATCAACAGCCGTGAGTTTACGGACGATATGGCAGGAGATGTGGCGCCGGAAGGTCTTGAATTTGTCCCCGCATCCAAAAATCCTTACGGCAGGAATCTCCTGCTGGCAGCCTGCGAAGTATCCGGAACCGCTGCGGTATACGCACTGGGAAAAGTGCCTGAAAAAGTCACGTCAACAGGAAGCAGCTCCGTATCACGTTATACTGTCAGATTTGATCCTGACGGAGCCGGAAGTATTCCGAGTCAGACTGTAAGAAAGAACGGAAAGACAGAATACAGCGACGCAGCTCCTTTCATAAGAAATGACAGGACAATGACTCCCGCAAGATTTGTGGCAGAAGCTCTCGGCGCTCAGGTTCTGTGGAACGAAGCAGAGAGGACGGTAACCGTTGCAAAGGATGGAATCGAAATAGTTCTGACGATAAACTCAGACACTGCGGTTGTAAACGGCAATAATGTCAGACTGGACAGTCCTGCGGTTATTGAAAATAACAGGACTTATACTCCTGCCAGATTTATAGGAGAAACTCTCGGAGCGAAGGTTGAATGGGATGCCGAAACCCGCAGAGTTATAATAACAAAATAGCAGGAAAACACGAATATCATGCTCGGTTCATCCGTACATATACGGTCCTCCGCAGCACAATAGCTGTGAATATATTAAACAAAAAACCAGACCTTCGGCAGGTTTGGTTTTTTGTTCTGTGGTAATTGGTTATTTCAACTTTCTTGTCCGCATGACAGGTTTCCCTGACCGTATTCACGGCATTACAGGGAGCACTGCCTGCCGGCGGATATTTTATATACACTCTCTTATTCCTGACCGGCAAGCTGTATGTTGAAAGTATTTTAGCAGGAGGGTATTTTTCCGTCAAAAACCGTGACGTTTCTTTAAAGTAAACAGAAATCAAAAAAAGTTTATTTAGAGTAGAATTTAGCCCGCATTTATGATACACTTTTGAAAATAATATAATAAAAAAGAGTAAATTTACAGAAAAGTAGATTTATACGAAACTTTTGGAGGTGATTCATATGTCGGAGATAAACAAATACGTAGGGCAGCAGATAAGAAATTATCGAAAACTGAGAAAAAAGACAATAGAAGATCTTGCTGCAGACATATGCAAAAGCAAATCCACGGTTTCGAAGTATGAAAAGGGAGAAATAACGGTGGATGTGGAGACTTTGTATGATATTGCGGATGCTCTCCACGTTCATGTGGAACAGTTTCTGTACTGCCGCCCGGACCGGGCCGAGATAGTGAGCAGGGGAAATAATCCTGCCTTTTTTAACGGATTGTCCCAGTTTCATTCCTATTTATATGACGGAAGGATAAACAGACTTATCAGATGCATTTTTGACGTGCTTTCCGTGACGGAAGAAAACAAGTATAAAATAATGATGTATATGAATTATGACGATCCGGTAAATTATCAGAACTGCGAGACTACCTACTGGGGATACATAGAGCACTATGACGCTTTGACATATATTTCGCTGTTCAACAGGGATACTCCTATGGAGCAGGCCAGCGTTCAGATTCTGGCATCGTATCTGGATTCGGATACTAAGTGGGGGCTTTTCAACGGATTCTCATCCAGACCTATAATGCCTATAGCGACAAAAATGCTTTTTTCCAAAGTCCCTTTGAAAGAGGACGCCGCCCTGATAAGCCAGCTGAAGATTTCAAAAAACGACATCAGGCTTATGAAAATGTACAACATGCTTTCGGTAACATAAATGAGAGAGGAGAGAAGAACAGATGCATACCGGTTTTGAAGAAATGCTACTTCATCGCAGGAGCATAAGAAAATACAGCGGGGAGAAAATTCCGGAGGAAAAGCTGCAAATGATAGTAAATGCGGGACTTCTGTCGCCCACGAGCAGGAACAGGAAACCATGGGAGTTTATAATCGTTGAAAATACCGAAACTCTGGCGGAACTGTCAAAAGCCAGAACCCACGGAGCCGCAATGCTGGAGCAGGCTGCGGCGGCAATAGTGGTGCTGGGGAATTCGGAAATCAGCGATGTATGGACTGAGGACTGTTCGATAGCCATGTCAAATATGCACCTGATGGCGGACTGTCTGGGAGTGGGAAGCTGCTGGATTCAGGGAAGGCTGAGAGAGGCTGCCGACGGCAGAACCACAGACGAATACGTCAGAGAACTGCTGGGAGTGCCGGAAAAATACAGGCTGGAAGCTGTTTTATCCCTTGGAATTCCGGCAGAAGCTGCAGAGCCTCACAGAAAAGATGAAATTGAAGAGAAAAAAATTCATAGAGAGAAATTTTAATAAAAACGGGGTACCGCCGGCTGAGGCAGTACCCCTGAAATTTTAAAGTATAGGCTGCGGGGAAGTATTAAGCGTTCTTAAGAAAAGCTTCGTAGCCTTTTTTTACTTCATAAACATCGGCTTTGCTGGTAACCTCCCACGGAGCGTGCATGTTGAGAACGGCAACCCCGCTGTCTATGACATCCATACCGTAAAGAGCCAGTATGTAGGCTATAGTGCCTCCGCCGCCCAGATCCACCTTGCCCAGCTCAGCGGTCTGGAATCTGACGTTGTTGTCGTCCATGATTTTTCTGAGTTCCGCAAGATATTCCGCATTTGCATCGTTGGAGCCGCTCTTTCCCCGGGAACCCGTAAACTTATTGAAAACCATGCCTTTTGAAAGGTAGGCAACATTTTTTTTCTCATAAGAAGAGTCATAAATAGGGTCATATGCAGAGCTGACATCGGAGGACAGCATCTTTGAATTCTGAAGAGCCATTCTAAGGTCAAATTCACTGTAGCAGTCCGTGCAGTTCATGACTCTGGCTACTGAATTTTCAAAGAATCTGCTTCTCATTCCCGTAGCTCCTACAGAGCCTATTTCTTCTTTGTCCACAAGAATGCAGACTGCGGTTTTGTCTACGGCTTTGGTACTGAGCATTGCTTCCAGAGAGGTGTATGCACACACTCTGTCATCCTGACCGTATGCCATTATCATGCTGCGGTCCAGGCCGCATTCTCTGGCTTTGCCTGCCGGAACTATTTCAAGCTCGGCTGAAATGAAATCCTCTTCCCGGATACCGTACTGCTCTTCGATAATTCTCAATGTGTTTTCCTTAACTGATTTTTTGTCATTGACGCTGAGAGGAATGTTTCCCACGGTCAGGTTCAGGTCTTCGCCTTCCACCACTACAGCGCCTTTTTTCTCGAGCTGCTTTTGGGAAAGGTGTACAAGAAGATCCGAAATGAAAAATACCGGGTCGTCCTCTTTTTCTCCTATGCATATCTCACAGACCGTGCCGTCTTTTTTTACAGCTACTCCGTGTATTGCCAGCGGAAGGGCAACCCACTGATATTTCTTGATACCGCCGTAATAGTGGGTATCCAGATATGAAAAACCGCCCTCTTCATAAAGAGGATTCTGCTTCACATCCAGACGGGGAGAATCTATATGCGCCCCAAGTATGTTCATGCCTTTGGCGAGTTTTCTAGATCCTATATTAAACAGGGTAACTGCTTTTTTCATCATGACCGTATAGACTTTATCTCCGGTTTTGAGTTTTTTTCCGTTTTTTTCAAATTCCTCAAGATTTACGTAGCCTGCCGCTTCTGCCTGACGGATGATTTCCTTTACACATTCCCGCTCGGTTTTGCCTGCGTCCAGAAACTGTCTGTATCTGAGATTTACGGCTTCCAGTTCAAGAAGCTGTTCTTCTGTATATGTTGTCCATGCGCTTTCTCTTTTCATTGATATTATTCTCCTTTGTCTGTATACAGCTAAATAATATCCGTATGAGCCGAGTATGTCAATAAAACTGTGGTGAACGCAACGGCGCCGCGTGTTATAATAAATAAAATGAGCCGGGAAACGGAGAGGGAGTGATATTATGAGGAACCCATGGGAAAGCATATCTCTGGACGATTATGAAAACCATATGAAGCTGGATTCTGTTATGCAGCTTCAGACGATGAACAGGATGATGAAAGATCAGTTCTATAAAAATCCGGTAAGAACTGTTATGATTTTCGGAATAGCGGGAGGAAACGGGCTGGAGCATATAGACACTTCTAAAACTGACCGGGTTTACGGTGTGGACATTAACGCGAAATACCTGGAGGAATGCAGTAAAAGATATCCGGAACTGAAAGGCTGCCTGGAGTGCATATGTGCTGATCTGACGGATGACGGCACGGTTCTGCCGGAGGCGGAGCTTGTTGTCGCCAATCTTCTGATTGAATATATAGGTTATGAATGCTTTATGAATGCTGTTAAAAAAGCAGGAGCCGGGTATGTTTCATGCATAATACAGATAAACACAGACGACAGCTTTGTTTCGGATTCGCCTTATCTCCATGCCTTCGATGATCTGGACAAAGTGCATCATCAGATGGAGGAAGACATTCTGGAATATAATATGAAGAGTATAAATTACCGGCTGACAGATAAAACGGAGCAGGAACTGCCCAACGGAAAAAAACTGGTTCAGCTGGATTTTGTGAAAGGGGAATAAGGCGATGAAGCTGACTGTTCTGGGAACCGGACATGCTTTGGTTACCGAATATTTCCAGAGCTGCTTTGCTGTAAGCGAAGATGACAGATGCCTTCTTCTTGACGGAGGCGGCGGCAGCGGAATTCTAAAACAGCTGAAGGACTCAGGAATAAACTGGAAGAACATTAAGGACATTTTTGTAACCCATAAACACATAGATCATGTAACAGGAATAATCTGGATGATAAGAATGGTATGTCATCATATGAATCACGATGATTATGAGGGCGATGTCAGAATATACTCCTATGCGGAGCTTTTGAAAGACATAGAATATATTTCCCGTGCCCTGATGCAGGATAAAGAGACTCGTTTTATCGGAGACAGAATACATATGGTTCCTGTTGAAGACCGTCAGGAAGTGGATATAATGGGCAGGAAGGTGGTTTTCTTCGATACCAAATCGGCTAAAACAAAGTAGTTCGGCTGTATAATACATCTGAACGAAGAGGAAAAGCTGACCTTCTGTGGAGATGAGCCTTTCTGTGAGGGGGCGGCAGAACTGGCAGCCGGCAGCAAATGGATGCTTCACGAGGCATTGTGTCTCGAATCAGAAGCAGACCGGTATCATCCCCACGAGATACATCACTCGACTGTTATGGAGGCCTGCAGGACGGCTCAGAAACTGGGAGTAAAGAATCTGGTGCTTTACCATACGGAGGATGATCATAAGGCAGACCGCAGGGAGATATACAGCGACGAAGGGAGAAGATATTTTAGTGGAAATCTTTATATCCCGGAAGATCTGGAGTCGTTTGAGCTTTAAAGTCGGTATATTCCGTTTGTAAACGGATAAAACAGAAAAGCAGGAGGAGGGAAGAGATTATATGAGCGGTATTTTTCTGCTGGAAGATGATAAGAATCTGAACAGGGGAATTAGCATGACTCTACGGAAGGAGGGATACAGTGTTTTCTCGGCGCAAAGTATAGCTGAGGCAGAAAAAATAATAGACGAAGAGACTTTTGAACTTGCCATATGCGATATTACGCTGCAGGACGGAAGCGGTATGGATATCGGCAGACGCATAAGGGAGAAAAGCAGCTGCTATCTGATGTATCTGACTGCAATGGATAAGGAGATAGACATCGTCAGCGGGTACGACTCGGGAGCGGATGATTATATGACAAAGCCGTTTTCTCTAATGGTTCTGGTGTCAAAGGTAAATGCCATAATGAACAGAATAAAAGGGACAAAAGAAAAGGTGCTGATTTCCGGAGAATTTGAGATACGGACAGAGGAAATGCAGGTATACAAAAACGGCGAACAGATAAATCTGAGCCGGAAGGAATACCAGCTTCTCAGATATCTCGTGGATAATGCGGGGCATATTGTATCAAAGGAAAAGATTCTGGAGCATATCTGGGAGATTGACGGACAGTTTATTGACGACAATACGGTTACGGTTAACATAAGCAGACTGAAAAGCAGGTTGGAAACGGACTGCATTTCAAATGTGAGAGGTCTTGGGTATATATGGACAGAAAAGGTCACAGGGAAATAAAGAGATATATTTTGATTTTTGCGGCATTTGCCGTGATATTCACCGGTTTTTGCTGGGCTGCAGCGGTATTGAACGAGACCGGCGAGCGGAGCCTGACGGCAGAGCTTATAGCCGTCAGTCCTGAGAATGAAGCTGCGGTTGTAAATGCGTGGCAGAAGTCCGGTAAAGAATCATCTCTCTTTTCTAAGCCCTCAGAGGAAGAATCGTCTGCCCGGGAAGATGCTCTGGATATATTGGAGAAAAAATACGGATATTCCTTCAGAAGAGGTGTCTCACAGGACAGAATATGGAAGGTGTGGGCTTTGAGCCTGGGAATCCTTGCTCTTTGCATGGTTTTAACCCTGGCGCTGCAGAACAGGAAGAAAAATGCAGAGAGAGAGAAAGAGGAAAAGCTGATGCTCGGTGTTTATGAATGTCTGGAAAAATTCCGCAGAGGGGATTTTGAACAGCTCCCGCCTGATACATTTGCTGTCGGTGAGGAGGCGGAAAGGGTCAGGGAGACTTTGAATTCTCTGGGGGCATATTTCAGAAATCTGAAAGACAAGGCCGAAGAGGAACAGCAGAGCACAAAGATGCTTATTACCGATATTTCACATCAGCTGAAAACGCCGCTTGCCTCTCTGAAGATGAGCCATGAACTGGTGATGACATCTTATCTTAATGATGAGGAGAGAAATTCCTTCCTGAAAAGCGAGACGGAGGACATAGAGAAGCTGGAAAATCTTATGAATGAGCTGGTGAGTCTGTCAAGACTTGAGGCCGGTATGATAAAGATAAATCCGGAAATGTCAGATCTGAGAGAAACGGTTGCCGCAGCGGTGAGCCGTATTATGCAGAAAGCACGCAGCAGAAAAACCGAAATACGGGTGGAAATGGAAGACTCCGTAATAATCAGACACGACAGCCGATGGACGGAAGAGGCACTGCTGAATGTTATGGATAACGGCATAAAATATTCATACGAAGGCGGCTTAATAGATGTAAAAGTATCCGAAATGGCAACCAATGTCCTCGTTGAAATCTCAGACAGGGGCATAGGAATACCGGAGGATGAGATAAACCGGATATTCATGAGATTCTATCGTGGAAAAAGAGCGTCGGAAATGTCCGGAGAGGGAGCCGGTGTGGGACTTTATCTGGCAAGACGGATAATAGAGGCGCAGGGAGGAACTGTTTCCGCAGTAAGAGGCCGGGAATGCGGTACAACCTTCAGGATAATTCTGCCAAAGGAGTAGTTCCGGCTGAAAGAAAGCATTATATAAAAAATTAGGAACCCTTACAAAACTGTTATATTCTTAATTGTGGTTTGTAAGGGTTTTGTAATTCACGGATGATAATATAAAACAAAAAACGAAAGGGGAACAGGAATGGACATAATTGCGGAAACAAGAGATCTGGTAAAATACTACGGAAAGGGAGAAAATCTGGTTAAAGCAGCGGACCACACGAATCTTCTGATAGAAAGAGGAAAATTTACGGCGGTGGTGGGGAAATCAGGTTCAGGCAAATCCACTCTGCTGCATTTGCTTGGAGGCCTTGACAGACCGGACTCGGGAAAAGTAATAATCGACGGAAAAGATATTTTTGCATTGAAGGATGACGAACTCGCCGGGTTCAGAAGGAGAAAAATAGGATTCATCTTTCAGGATTTTAATCTGATTCCGTCATTGAATGTCTGGGAGAATATTGTACTTCCTTTAGGACTTGATAACAGGAAGGTAAACAAAAGAGAGGCAGAAGAGATTCTTGAGAGAATAGGAATAGCGGATAAAAGGAAATCCATGCCTTCCGCACTGTCGGGAGGTCAGAAACAGAGAACAGCCATTGCCAGGGCTCTGGTTTCAAATCCGGCAATAATACTTGCGGATGAGCCTACCGGAAATCTTGACTCCCACACCGGACTGGAAGTTACAAGCCTTTTGAGAAGGTGCGTAACGGAATTCGGACAGACTCTCGTGATGATAACTCATGATGAAAGTATAGCGCAGATGGCCGACAGAGTTGTCGTTATTGAGGATGGCAAGGTGGTGAGAGGCTAATGAAGACAGTATCAAAGGTGGCGCTGGCCAACCTGAAATACAGCCGAACCAGAAACCTCCTCGTGGGGATTGCGGTTTTCCTCGTATCGTTGATGCTTTTTGCGGTGCCGTCTATAGGAAAGTGCATTATCGATTCCCAGTTTGCGTCGGTAAATGAACTTTATCCTACCTGGCATGCTTTGTTCAGAAATGTTGATGAAAACACTGTAAATATGCTTTCGGCTCATTATGATATAGCTGAATACGGGCTGCGCAGTGATGTGGCGCAGGCGGCGGCTGAAAATGCTGATATATCTATGATGTATATCGATGAAGCAGGCAGGGAAATGTATAAAGTCCGGCTTGAGTCCGGAACATATCCGGTTGAAGAGGGAGAAATTGTTGTGTCAAAAGGGCTGCTCGAAGCTGCGGGTATATCCGGAGGGATTGGAGATACTGTGAGGATTCCTTATCAGGTGTTAAGGAACGGCGGACTTGATTATACAGAGGAGAGAGATTTTACAATATGCGGATTTCTTCCGGAATCTGTTCGGGATGAGGACGCACCGTCATATACGGCACTGGTTTCTGAAAAGTTCATGAGAAGCGTGGTGCCGGCTGAGGATATTTCCTACAGATTTCTGTTCAGAGTCTTCGGGAACGGCGACAGCACAACGGATGAGCTGGAGCAGAAAATTAAGGATATAGCATCGGGTTTCGGGATATCTGAAAAAGATATGAATATTAACGGAGAATACCTGTCGGCTAATTATGTGGATCCGGTTTTCCTGCCTTCAATTGTCGGGATTATGTTAATTATAGTGGTCGCCGGCATAGTGACAATATACAGCATATATTATGTATCTATGGCTCCGAGAGTAAGAGAATTCGGAAGACTGAAAGCTTTGGGAGCGTCAAAAAAGCAGATAAAGAAGATAGTGGTAAGAGAAGGTATGTTCACAGCCCTGATATTCGTTCCTGCAGGACTTGCGGCGGGAACCCTGGCGACTAAGGTTCTGATAAACGTTTTCCTTGGAATTCTGAACGACGACAACGTTATGGTGGAGACTGCACGTGCCCTTATTAACAACGGCTCGGTTCCTCTTTACCACTGGTGGATATACCTGATTGCAGCGGCAGCATCATTTTTCACGATATTCCTGTCCTTGAGAAAACCTGTGAAAACAGCGTCAAAGGCTTCGGCTGTAGAGGCTATGAATTACAGCGAAGGAAACAGGAAATTCCGAAAGTCAATAAAGGGATATCAGAATATGACAGTGGGAAGACTTGCTGCAAGAAACCTGCTTCAGAGCAGAAAGAAAAGCATAATTACTATTGCGGCTATGAGTATTACCGGAATATTCCTTATGTGCGTCGCATCAGTACTGGCATGTGCGGATCCGGCGGACAGTGCCGCCGAGGATGTTCCGGGTCAGTATAAGGTGGTTATTCAGACGGAAACAGGAAACGCAGAGCATCCTGAAAGAGAATGGAATGCCGTAATCCGCAGCAATCCTATAGACTCGGAGTTCGTAAGCAGTATTGAGTCTCTTGACGGAGTAGAGAAGGCGGAGATTTTCTCTCAGATGAGATTCGATTCGGATTTCATCACGGATGGGAGCAGCGAATGGATATGCGGTATACCTGAAAGCTATAAAAAGGAAATAGAGGACGGAATAATTGAGGGCTCAGCATCCTATGAGGACTTGAAATCCGGGGAGAAAGCTATTCTGGACAGCGCATCTCTTCACTGGTATCATGACCTGGCAGTAGGAGATAAGGTGACAATAAGAACCGATGACGGAGAGACAAAGGCAGAAAGGGAAGTGGAGATAATAGCCATAGGAGAATACTCCATGGGAATTACGGGTTACAGCGCATTCATAATGTCAAAGGAAGCTGTAGATGCAATGAGTACCGGCAGCCTGAACGACGTTGTACATATATACGCTGATGAGATGTACGATGCGGAGCTTGAGGCGGATATAAGGAGTCTGATGGAGGAAAGCGATGTACTCAGGTTAGTGTCAAGACAGGAAAAATATGAGGAATGGAACATGTCAATGACCGTTGTAACGGCCGCCTGCTCGGTATTTCTTGGAATTCTGGGGGCGATATGCATCATGAATCTCATAAACACAATGATATACAGTGTGCATGTGAGAAAGAAGGAACTGGGAATGATGCAGGCTGTGGGAATGTCCTCGGGTCAGCTGAGAAATATGCTGAGTCTGGAGGGGCTGTTCTATACGGTGGGAACCCTGATTCTGACTGTTGGCGCAGGCAGCCTTCTGGGATATCCGGTATTCCTGTGGGCAAAGAAGAACTCTATGTTCAACATAAGCACATATCATTATCCCTGGGAGGCGGCGCTTATAGTGACCGTGGTTCTGGCGGCAGTGCAGTTTGTACTTGTCTTCGCGCTGGGCAAATACCTTAACAGAGATACACTTATTAACCGTATACGGTTCAGTGAGTAGTAAAAAGCGCTGTTGAAAACAAAGAATAGTTGTTGATTAAAGCAAAAAATATGATAGAGTAAAAGTATACTTGAGCAAGTATCAATACAAGAATCTTTAAAGGGATTCTGACCGTATTATTCGGTGCTAAAAAGGAAAGAGAGATGTCATATTTGCAGAAATCAAAATAATAATGCTGCAAGAGCAGAAGCTGCAGCAATCCTGCAGAGATTTCTTGAAGCAAATAAATAAACCTGATCCGGTTTGAGCGTTTTCGGGGCATAAGCTGAGGATAACGCATGTCAAAAGCTAAATAAATTCACTGAGGACCGGTTTGACTCCGGTCCTCAGTCAGTTTACTGCACAGTGATGGGAAAACGAGAAAATTCTATATACGGCTTAACCGTCTGATAACGTGTTTTTTTGTTACAAATCTGATATAATCCGGTTATACAGGCCGGAGGGAGGAATGCTATGGCTATGTGGAATCCCTGGAGGGGATGCAGAAGATACAGCGAGGGCTGCAGACACTGTTATATACACAAAAGAGACCGCAGGAGAAACATCAATACGGAAAATATAGTCAGAACCGAAGAATTCTACAGGCCTGTGGAAAGATTCAAAAACGGAAATTACAGAATCAGGTCCGGCATAGTTTACACATGCTTTTCGTCAGATTTCCTCATAGAAGATGCGGACGAATGGAGACCTCAATGCTGGGAAATGATGAAGCAGAGGCAGGATCTGACATTTTTGTTTCTTACAAAGCGGATTGAAAGATTTGAAGAGACCGTACCGGAGGACTGGGGAGACGGTTACGATAATGTGGTAGTGTGCTGCACAGTGGAAAACCGGAAAAATGCAGAACGCAGGCTGGAAATATTCAGCAGGCTGCCCATTAAGCACAAATGTATAACTGCACAGCCTCTTCTGGAAAAAATCGATATAGAGAAATATCTTGACGATATAGAGCTTGTAGTGGCAGGCGGAGAGTCGGATATGTACGCAAGGCCGCTGGATTATGAATGGATTCTGGATTTGAGACAGCAGTGCATAAAACGCAGAGTTGATTTTGAATTCAGGCAGCTGGGAACGCACTTTATCAAGGACGGTAAGAAATATACAGTATCGGTTCGCAATTTATGCAGTCAGGCGGCAAAGGCAGGAATCAACGTGAATTTCGGGAGGCACAATAAATTTTAATATATTTCGCAAAATTGTTGTAGTTTTTCAAAAAATGGATTAATATTTATATGTTTGATAGGAAAAGGAAAAAAGGTCTTTAGAGACTTAAATCATATATGGAGGAGTCAATGTTAGAGTTAAAAAATATTTCTTATTCGGTGGTGGATGAAAACGGAGAAAAAAAGGATATCCTCAAGAATATTAATCTTGAAATCAGTGAACATTTCGTTGCTGTAACAGGTCCGAACGGAGGAGGAAAATCTACCCTTGCAAAGATTATTGCAGGAATAATCAAACCGACCGCGGGTCAGATTCTTCTCGACGGGGAGGACATTACGGATTTGAATATTACAGAAAGAGCCAATAAAGGAATAAGCTTTGCCTTCCAGCAGCCGGTTCATTTTAAAGGCCTGACTGTCAAGGACATGGTTTCCATCGCATCCGGAAGAACGATGACCACTCATCAGGTATGCGATGTTTTATCGGAGGTTGGACTTTGCGCAAGAGATTACGTTGACAGAGAAGTCAACAGCAGTCTGTCCGGCGGAGAGCTGAAGCGTATTGAAATTGCTATGATACTTGCAAGAGGAACCAAACTTTCTCTGTTTGACGAGCCGGAAGCGGGTATAGACCTTTGGAGCTTCAACAGCCTTATCAAGGTATTTGAGAAGATGAGAGACGATATTAACGGAGCAATTCTTATAATCTCCCATCAGGAGAGAATTCTCAACATAGCGGACAAGATTATTGTACTGGCAAACGGCGAGATAAGCAGCATAGGATCGAAAGAAGAGGTTTTCCCGAAGCTCTTCCTTGAAGCGGGAAGCTGCCAGAGACTTCAGGATAAAATTTAGATAACCGGGACGGCCGCAGAAGCGGCTTCAGATAGAAAATACAGTTAGGAACGGAGAGAAATACAGTTATGGATTTAATTCAGAAAAATCTGCTTGAGCAGGTGGCAGATCTTCACGATGTGCCTAAAGGAGCATATAATATCCGTGCAAACGGAAAGCTGGACAGCAGAAACACCACTGCAAACATCGATATAGTCACGAAGTCCGACAAACCGGGAATCGACATCATAATAAAACCCGGAACAAAGAACGAAAGTGTTCACATTCCGGTAATTATCAGTGAAAGCGGCATTGATGACATGGTTTACAATGATTTCTATATCGGCGAAGGTGCTGATGTGGTTATCATCGCAGGCTGCGGAATCCACAACATGGGGATGGAAGCGTCTAAGCATGACGGCATTCATACTTTCTATGTGGGCAAAAATGCCAGAATCAAGTACGTTGAAAAGCATTACGGAGCAGGAGACGGAAACGGCGAGAGAATTATGAATCCCGAAACCATTATTGAAATGGAAGAAGGATCATATATGGAGATGGAGACTACACAGATAAAGGGCATAGATTCCACAATCAGAGTAACCTCTGCAAAGCTCGCGGCAGGAGCAACTCTTGAAATAAGGGAAAATATTATGACTCACGGAAAGCAGTATGCAAAGACTGATTTTTCTGTTGATCTGAACGGTGCGGACAGCAGTGCCAACGTTATTTCCAGATCTGTTGCAAGAGACAAGTCCAGGCAGGAATTTTTCTCGGTAATTAACGGAAACAGCGAATGCAGAGGCCACAGCGAATGTGACGCCATCATTATGGACGATGCAAGTGTATCGGCAAGTCCTCAGCTCACAGCCAACAATATTGACGCAAGCCTTATTCATGAGGCTGCAATAGGAAAAATTGCGGGAGAGCAGCTCATTAAGCTTATGACTCTCGGCCTGACCGAACAGGAAGCGGAAGAGCAGATTATCAACGGATTTATGAAATAGAATCCTGTAAAAAAATTAAAAACCCGGCAGAAGAAAAAAGGCGCGGATTAAATCTGCGCCTTGATTTTTGTATTCTCTTACGGAATAATTATCTGATTTCTGGAGTTGTACATTGTTTTCATCCCGAAATGAAGGGATGCGAATGTGGACAGGCACACCGCCGTACATATGGATATCATCATTGCTATCTGATAGAGTACAGCCGTTGTGGGCAGGGTTCCGGACAGTATCTGACCCGTCATCATGCCCGGCAGAGATACTATGCCCATTCCCAGCATAGAGTTGATGGTAGGCAGGAGAGCCGTTTCCAGAGACTGCCTCATGAACGGAAGCAGTATGCTTTCGGGCTTCGCGCTGGAATTCAGAAGTGCGTTAATTCGCGGGCGCTGTTCCTTTATTGTTTCTCTGAAGGTTTTCACACCCAGAGAAACTCCTGTCATGGTATTTCCCATTACCATTCCCGAAATAGGGATAACGTACTGGGGGTTGAAAAAGCTTACCCGCATGATTATGCAAATAAAAAAGACGATTATGATGAAACCCGATAAACTCAGAGAAAGCCCCGTTACTATTTTAAAATCCTTGTTCATCATTTCGCTGCCGGCAAGGGCCCGGTGAATCGCGAAGCCTGTCATACATGCCAGGTAGAGGACAGTCAGCACCGGATGGGGATGCCTGAAAATATATGTGAGAACATAGCCGGCTATCATCAGCTGCACAGACATGCGCATGCCCGATATAAGAAGCAGCTTGACCCTGTCCACATGACATATTTTCATTATTACGGTGATTATGATAAAAAGAAGATATACCAGAAGAAAATGTGCCAGCTGGAGTTCAACTATTCCGCCCATCAGTCATGCCTCCTTTCCAGAGTTATCACGGAATCGGCGAATCTGCCGATCATGCCTTTGTCATGGCTTATTACCAGCGCGGTAATTCCGTTTTCCCGACAGTGTTCTCTGATGCCGGACATCATCTTGTTTGCGGTGATTTCGTCTAAAGCCGAGGTGGGCTCGTCCAGCAGTATGACTTCCGGAGAAAAAGACAGGAATATGGCAGTAAACAGCCTCTGCTTTTCTCCTCCCGATAAGAACAGACAGTTCCTTTCAACGGGGAAATCAGCACAGCATACCGACAGAAAGTGTTTCATTTCTTCTTCGCCCGGAGGGGCATCTCCACGGTATGAATAATATGTGTCAAAATTATCCTTCACTGTGCCCTCAAAAAGGTAGGGTTCCTGGGAAACCAGGCAGATTTTTCTTCGCAGTGAAATAGTGTCTGTTTCGGAGATGTCTTCTCCTCTGAAAAAGATTTTACCTTCGGACGGTGAGGCGGTTCCGTTGAAAAGTCTGAAAAGCGTTGTCTTGCCGACTCCGCTTTCCCCGCTTATGAAAGTCATTTTGTTTTCTTCGATATTTATTTCAGGGTATTCAATCAGATTCAGATATTTCACACCCGAAGCGGAAAGTATATATTCCATGACGATATTCAGTCCTCCTTTGGATTCGGAGCAGAGCCGGAAGAATTTCTGGCCGCGGTTCCGTAAAACTGATTTTCTATGATAGTGCATATATATAAGGTCATCTGCTCGGGAGACTCGTCTATCTCCCCGAGAAGCCAGTTCTCCAGGACTCCCATAATCGCTGCAGAGTAATATTTAATCAGAAAATTCTCATATTCTTCTACACTTACGTGTTCCGGCAGATTTTCGGAGAAATAAATAATTGCATTGTGTACAATAGTTGAAATATCATCCGCGAAAAAACGCTTCATGTGCTCGTGCCCGAGAGAATTCAAGGCACAGAGGCAGACCGCCCTGTTGTCGGCAATGTATTTGAAAAGAATAAGAAGACCTTCTTTCCACTGCCTGGAATAGCTGAAATCCTTCAGTACAGTAATTATTTCATCTCGAAACATCCATTTGACCTGGTCGTATATGTCTTCGAAATGGTAGTAAAAAGTCTGTCTGTTGACTCCGCAGCATTCACATATTTCCCGTATGGAGATTTTGTTTAAAGGTTTTAAGGCCATGAGCTTTTTCAAAGACTCTGTAAGCTGGCGCTTAGTATGGTAGTTTCTGTTGTTCTGCGGCATAGGACTTCCTTTCGTTTTTCATAGTAATGCAGTATGCTTTAAACAGGATATCACACCGTTTTTACAAATACAATCGGATAAAATCATAACGCGGGGAAAATAATCAGACAAACGCAGTACATTTGTATATGGCAAAAATCAGAGGTGTTTTATAGAATAGGGATACGAAAAAAGGAGGGGAGCCGTAATTGAGCAGAAAAAAGTCATACGATAGGGACGAGAAAAATTTTACTGTAAGGCTGTCGGCTTTTATTGTCGATAAGAGAAAGGCCTTCTATCTTATCTATATAGGTCTTTTGATTTTCTCGATTATTTCGTCGGGATGGGTAAAGGTTGACAATATTCTTACGGATTATCTGCCGGAAAATACCGAAACCAGACAGGGACTGACAGTAATGGAGGAAGAATTCACCACTTTCGGAACTGCGGATATAATGATAGAGAACATATCATATGAGCAGGGCGTAAAAATCTCGGAAGGGATGGAAAATATAGAAGGTGTAAAATCTGTAGAGTATGATGACTCGGAGGAGCATTATAAAGACGTGTCAGGGCTGTTTTCCGTAACCTTTGAAGGCGAAGAGGAAGATGAAATAAGTGTGAAGGCACTGAATGAAATTAAAGAAAAATATGCCGGGTATGACATTTATATCAGCAGCGGAGTCGGAGATGTAATGGCGGAACAGCTGGCAGGCGAGATGAGAACGGTAATGTGCATCGCGGCGGTAATTATTGTGTCGGTTCTCCTGCTGACTTCTCATACATATGCCGAAATACCTGTGCTGCTCATGACATTTATTTCCTCGGCACTGATAAATAAAGGAACAAACTATCTGTTCGGAACGATTTCTTTTGTATCAAATTCCGTTGCTGTTGTGCTTCAGCTTGCTCTTGCTGTGGATTATGCAATAATTCTATGCCATAGATATACAGAGGAAAGAGAACTTCACGAGGCAAGAGAGGCTGTTGTTGCGGCATTGAGCAAGTCCATACCGGAAATTCTCGGAAGCAGTCTTACAACTCTTTCGGGGCTGGCTGCCATAACTTTCATGCAGTTCAGGATAGGATTTGACCTGGGAATGGTGCTGATAAAGTCAATAATTATCAGTCTTCTCTGTGTATTTACTCTTATGCCGGGCCTGCTGATGTCATTCAGCAGTCTGATAGACAGGACTCATCACAGGAGCTTTGTTCCTAAAATTAATATTTGGGGAAAATTTGTTATTAAATGCAGGAAAATAAGCCTTCCTGTTTTTACTGCCGTTATTATCGGCGCGCTGTTTCTGTCAAACATGTGCCCGTATGTTTACGGTACAAGCACCCTGTCAACCATAACGAAAAATGATATGCAGATAGCTCATGCAAAGATTACCGGAACCTTCGGCAGCGAAAACACTATGGCCATGCTGGTGCCCGCAGGAAATTATGAAAAAGAAGCAGGACTGATCAGAGAACTGGAAAGAATGGAGGAAGTGGATTCGGTAACCGGTCTGGCAAATATTGAGGCTAAGGACGGATACATGCTTGCGGAATATCTTTCTCCGAGACAGTTTGCGGAGCTGACTGATATGGACATCGATACCGCAAGAATGCTGTATTCCGCATATGCTGCGGAGGAAGAGAATTACGGCAAAATTATCAGCGGAATAGACAGTTACGATGTGCCGCTGCTGGATATGTTCGAATTTCTGTATCAGAGAGTGGATGAAGGGTATATCAACCTGGATGATGAAGCAAAAAATGATATAGAAGATATGCATGACGCGCTGACAGATGCAAAGCTTCAGCTTTTGGGGGACAATTACAGCAGATTTGTCATGGAATTAAACCTTCCGGAGGAAAGCGGGGAAACCTTTGATTTTCTGGACACCCTGCATGAAACTGCTGAAAAATATTATGAAGAGGGCTGCATTATGGTGGGAGATTCGACAAGTGATGCGGATCTGGCATCTTCATTCAAGACAGATAATATTCTTATTAATATACTTACCATTGTATTTGTAATTCTGGTGCTGCTGTTTACATTTAAATCAGCAGGCATACCGGTGCTGCTGATACTGGTTATTCAGGGCAGTATATGGATAAATTTTGCTTTCCCGTATATTCTGGACGAGAACATGTTTTTCATGAGCTATCTCATAGTCAGCTCTATACAGATGGGGGCAAACATCGATTATGCTATTGTAATAACAAATCGGTATTACAGTCTGAAGCAGAAAATGCCGTTAAAAGAGGCCGTTGTGGAGACTCTGAATCAGGCATTTCCGACTATCATAACCTCAGGCACCATGCTTGCGTCCTCGGGAGTTCTCATCGGGCTGCTGTCCTCTTCGGAGGTTGTGGCATCAATCGGAGTGGCTCTGGGAAGAGGGACAATAATATCTATTGTTCTTGTTATGTTCCTGCTGCCGCAGCTGCTGTACATAGGCGACCGGATAATTGAGAAAACCTCGTTTACTCTTAAAAAACCCGTGACACCTCAGATCAGCTCAGGCTATATGCGGGTGGACGGTCACATAAAAGGTCAGGTATCCGGAATTGTTGACGGAGAGTTTAAAGGAACTGTAAAAGGTACGGTAAACGCTGTTATTGACAACAGAACGTCAGAGAAAAAAGAGGATGAAGAGACAGAAGGAAAGGAGGCCGCAGAGGATGAAAAGCAGAATGAAAATTACATTGAGTAGAAGCGCAGCATTAATTTTAGTATTTGCTCTGGTGCTGGCGGCTGTTCAGCCGGCGGCGGAGGTTTTTGCGGAGAATGCATCTTCGACTGTACATATTTCCTCGGCGGAAGATCTCAGAGAATTTGCAGTAAAATGCTCACTGGACACATGGTCTCAGGGTAAAAAAATTATTCTGGATAATGATATTGATTTAAGGGGGGAAGAATTTACTCCTATTCCCACCTTCGGCGGAACCTTTGACGGAGGAGGTCATATGATATCAGGGCTGAACATTGTAAATGCAGGCTCGGTTCAGGGACTGTTCCGTTACATTCAGAAAAACGCCGAAGTAAGAAATCTGAATGTCAAAGGCAATATTGAGCCTTCCGGAAGCAAGAACAAGGCGGGAGGCATTGCGGGGAGCAATTCGGGAACAATAATTAACTGTACATTTTACGGAGATGTGTCAGGTAAATACTGCATAGGCGGAATTGCAGGAACGAATACGGAGGACGGCACGGTTTCAGGCTGCAGTGTTGAAGGCACAGTACTGGGAGAAAAGGGAACGGGCGGAATCTGCGGTGAAAATTCAGGCCTGATTCAGAAGTGTGAAAACGATGCGTCAGTTAACAACCGTGAGACTGCCGGAGGACCCGGACAGGATTCATCAGATTCGCTGATAGACAGACTGACATCTCCTGCGGAGGAGGATCTGGAACGTGTCCTTGACAACACAGTTTCGGATACCGGTGGAATAGCCGGATATTCCGGAGGCATAATTCAAAACTGCACAAATCGAGGCAAAATAGGATTTGAACATACCGGATACAATGTGGGCGGAATAGCAGGAAGGCAGAACGGCTTTATAACCGGATGCGAAAACAGCGGCCTTGTCCTGGGAAGAAAAGACGTGGGCGGAATAGCAGGTCAGATGGAGCCGTACATACTTATAAACGCCGCATCGGACAGCTTGTCTCAGATGAGAACCGAACTGAATACTATGCAGAGTATGATTGACAAAATGCTTACTGACATGGATAATACTTCTTCCCGCGTATCGGGATATCTTGACGCGGTTTCAGGATATGCAGATACTGCAAGAGACAGCTCTCAGGATTTGATAAACAGGGTGTCCGAATTCATCGATGCCAATGTGGAGGAGGTAAATGATCTCAGTTCTATTATATCGGATACAGCGGACAGGATGGTTCCTGTTATGGACGACGCACAGGAGGCATCGGAAAAAATCAGCAAGTCTTTGAAGATTCTTGAAAAAGCCCTTGATGAGATTGAAGCGGCGGGAGAAAATGCCGGAAGCGGCCTGTCATCACTGAAAAAGGCTGTTCAGGAAGCTGAAAAAGCAAATCAGAAAGTAATTGCTGCTTTTGATAAAATAAGTTCTGCTCTGGAATCGCTTTCTGATGCAGTATACCGAAGCAGCGGAGATGACAGGGACGCAGCGTCTTCGGTCGCATTAAAAGAACTGAGTTCGGCTCTTCAGGAACTGTCCGGAGCTGTAAATGAGGTGAACAGCCGGGCAGCTGTTATTGAACAGATAACCTCTGATGAAAGTACCGGGGGAATTACAGAAGATACGGACTTTAATCAGGCAGTCAGAGACGCAGCTTCGGCGGTGAAGGTTTACTGCAGCAGAATAAATGATACGGTTTCTGCCGGCACATACGGATTTGCCGATGCCATAAAGGGATTTTCGTTAGACTGGGAAAAAGTTCAGCAGGCTCTTTCGGAGCTGATGAGTGCTGCGGGGGATATGAAGGAAGCGGCGGAGCAGATAAGCGATGCTATGAATTATCTGAAAAATGCTGCGGACGATTTTCAGACCGCGAATGAACATTTAATGAAAGCTTCGGAACTTCTGGGAGATTTTTCTCACTCTATGTCAAGAGCTTTTGATTCTCTTGCATCATGCTGCCGCGGATTTAAAGAGATAGGAGAATACCTTTCGGAGCAGGAACCTGTGGAATTCGTCAAGCTCGGAGAGGAATTCCGTCAGAGCAGCGACAGCCTTTTTGATGCTATGACGGAAATATCAGGCTTAATGTCTCTGCTTGAAAACGAAATTTCTTCATCTTCAGATGTGTTAATTCAGGATTTAAGGAACATAAACAGCAAATTTAATGATATAATGCAGTTGCTTATAAATACTGTTGAGAATCTGAGAGATGGCACGGGAGACGGAATTGAGCAGTATCTGGAGGATACTTCAGACCGCGATATATCCGCTACCAGGCTGGGAAAGGTGATTTCCTGTGAAAACAAAGGGGCTGTTGAGGCTGACAGAAATACAGGAGGAATTGCCGGAACGATAGCAATAGAGTTTGATTTTGACCCGGAGGAGGATATTTTCGACGGAAATCCTCTTAATACTAAATTCGAAACAAAAGCAGTGCTTCAAAATTGCATTAATCGCGGAACGAT
The DNA here is from genome assembly GCA_030526325.1 of Bacillota bacterium. Lineage (GTDB taxonomy): Bacteria > Bacillota > Clostridia > Peptostreptococcales > Anaerovoracaceae > RGIG1899. The sequence goes on along the minus strand of JAUNCY010000001.1, from coordinate 34,024 downwards.
TAAAGGAAGAAAGGACTGCACAGGAGGAGCGGCAGGCAGAATGGACCTGGGAACCATAGTCTTATGCGAAAACTACGGAGAAGTTTCGTCTTATTCGGGAGACTATGCAGGGGGAATAGCAGGTTTCAGCGATGGGGTTATCAGAAGCTGCTATGCTAAATGCTCCGTTTCGGGAGAGAACTATGTAGGAGGCATCGCCGGAAGCGGCTCGAAAATAATAAACTGCTGTTCTATAATAGAAATTGACAGAGGTACAGAGTATGTCGGCTCCGTAGCCGGATATGCTGATGTCAAAGAATCTGAACTGCAGGGAAATCTGTTTGTATCGGAGGAAACCGCCGGCGTAGACGGAATAAGCTACAGCGGAAAAGCGGAACCGGCCGAATACAGCACCCTGGCGTTAAAAGACGGAATCCCTGAGGAGTTTAAATCTTTCCGGCTGACTTTTACCGCGGATGATGAGGTTGTGAAAGTGATTCCCGTTGTTTACGGTGAAAGACTGTCTGCCGCAGAGCTTCCGGATATCCCCGAAAAAGAAGGCTGCTACGGTGTCTGGCCCGAGAAATCGAAAGAAGCGGTATTGACGGACAGGGTTATAGAAGCTGAATACCATAAATATCTGACTGCCGCAGCCAGCGAAGAAACCTTTGAGGGCGGCAGAAAATCTATTGCTCTGGCAGAAGGAAGCTTTACTGACGAAGTGAAGCTGTCTGCAGCGGAAAGCAGTGCGGGCAAACCGGATATATCCGCAGCATACGAAAACGTATATGTATGGGATATAAATCTCTCAAACAGTGATACCGGCAAAGATGACCCGGTGCCTTTGCGGCTGCTGAATGCAGACGGCGGGGGGGCCAGAGTCTGGGAATACAAAAACGGAGAGTGGAAAGAAATAGAAGCGGACGTGAAGGGGCAGTATCTCTGTGTCGAAATGACAGGAACAAAAGGGACCTTCTGTGTTGCTTCCACAGGAACAAACCCGGTATGGCGGAAGATATTAACGGGAGCGGTACTCCTTGTATTACTTTTGTCAGTTATACTCATCATTGTGAAGAAGAGAAAAGAACGCCGTAAAAAAACAGATTCTCAAACCTGAGAGGTGCAATATGAACAAACAGAATAATCAGACTCTGGCTAGAGCGCAGATAATTACGGCAATGACAGCTTTCGGCACTATAGGTATTTTTGTAAAAAACATACCGCTGGCATCTTCTGAAATAGCATTGTACAGAGCCGTTATTGCGGGAACAGTACTGTTCGGAGTTATTGTGATAACAGGCAGACACAAAAGGCTGGGACTGATGAAAAAGCATCTGTCGAAGCTATTCATTTCCGGAGCGGCGATGGGCTTTAACTGGATTCTGCTTTTTGAGGCATACAATTTTACCAGTGTGGCACTGTCAACTTTGAGTTACTACTTCGCCCCCACCCTGGTTATTATAGCCAGCGCAGTGATGCTTAAAGAAAGGCTTACTCTAAAGCAGATAGTGTGCTTTTTGGGCTCGACGGCAGGACTGGTTATGATAATCGGAATTGCCGGAGGCGGCAGCAGCGACCTGAAGGGAATACTCTATGGTCTGGGCGCAGCCTTCCTTTATGCAGTGGTCATAATGTGCAATAAAATTACGGGCGAAACCGATGATGTATCAAGAACCTGGCTGCAGATAGTTTTTGCGGCAGTCATACTAGTTCCGTATGTTGCTTTCACCTGCGGCTTCAATGCGGGACAGCTGGATGGGGCCGGAGCGGTAAACGTGCTTATCGTCGGGGTTGTTCATACGGGAATAATGTACTGCTTCTATTTTTCGTCCCTTGCAAAACTCAGAGGACAGCAGGCGGCTGTTTTAAGTTATATAGATCCTCTGGTTGCGGTAATTCTTTCTGTGCTCTGGCTCGGAGAGCCGGTTTCAATAGTACAGATGGCGGGAGGAGCCTTCATTCTCATATTCGCTCTTCTGAACGAAATTAAGCTCGGAAAAAATCCGGAGAGAATCCCTTCATAGAATGACAAAACTTTTCAGACCTTGTACTGCAGGGTCTGATTTTGTATAATAAAGTTTACAAATATTATTAGAAAATCAACAGCGAGGAGAAATAATATGTCCGAACAACTGATCATGGGCAATGAAGCCATCGCTCTCGGCGCCATAAAGGCGGGAGTGAAAATGGTTTGCGGATATCCGGGAACCCCTTCGACGGAGGTTCTTGAAACAATAGCGAAAAATAACAAAGGAAATATACATGTGGAGTGGTCGGTAAACGAGAAGGCTGCCCTTGAGGTGGGCGCCGGAGCAGCATATGCGGGAGCCAGAACCCTGGTGACCATGAAGCAGGTTGGCCTGAATGTGGCGGCGGACCCTCTTATGAGTCTGAATTATGTGGGAATAAAGGGCGGAATGGTAATTCTCGTTGCAGACGATCCCGGCCCGATATCTTCTCAGACAGAGCAGGATACCAGGCATTTTGCGCAGTTTGCAAAAATGATGGTTTTCGACCCTTCCTCTCCTAAGGAAGCTTATCTTATGATACAGGATGCCTTCGAGTATTCGGAAAAATACGGGGAACCGGTGTTCATGCGGCCGACTACAAGAATCTGTCACGGCTATCAGACCGTGGAAATTTCCGGAGAGGCGGAAGACAGACCTGTGGAAGGGTTTGTAAAGGATTCGGAAAAATGGGTAATATTTCCTAAAATGTCTTATGCAAATCACATTAAGCTTGAAAAAAAGCTTACGGAGATAGCGGAGGATTTCAGTACATACAGATTCAATACCGTGTCCGGCTCCGGAACTAAAGGAATTATAACCGGAGGTGTCAGCTATGAATATGTAAAAGAGGCAGTAGGGGAAAGGCAGGATATTAAAATTTTCAAGGCTGCCACGGCAAATCCTTTCCCGGAGAAGCTTGCGCTGGAATTTCTGGAAGGACTTGATTCGGTACTTGCAGTGGAGGAACTGGATCCTGTACTGGAAAGAGAAATCACTTATGTATGCGGAAAATACGGAAAAAGTGTGAAGGTATACGGAAAGCTCACGGGAAATACCGTAAACGCGGGAGAGAACACGGCGGACAAGGTGTCGGAAAGCATCGCGGAATTTCTGGGCGAAGAGAAGCCGGCTGTTTCGGGTGCTTCTGACGATATTGAAGCCCCGGTGCTTCCGGAAAGACCTCCGGTGCTGTGCCCGGGATGTCCTCACAGGGCTTCGTTCTATGCAGTTAAGAAGGCGATGGAGGGAAAGAAAACCAGATACTGCGGAGATATCGGCTGCTATACCCTCGGGAATGCGGCTCCGCTGGACATGGTTGATACCTGTCTCTGCATGGGTGCAGGTCTGACCATGGCTCAGGGATTTGCGCACGCGGAGGAAGATGTTTACAGTTTCGGTTTTATCGGAGACTCCACTTTCTTTGCCTCGGGCATGACAGGAGTGGTGAATGCGGTATATAATCAGGCCAATATAACCATTGTTCTGCTGGACAATTCCACAACGGCCATGACCGGTCACCAGCCTCATCCGGGAACGGGGAAAACGATGATGGGAGATATTGTCAGATGTGTCGACCCTGAGACGGTGCTCAGAGGTATGGGAGTCAGGACAGTGGTAAAAGCAGATCCCCTGGATCTAGAGAATTCGATTGAGATAATTAAAAAAATCGCTGAGGAAAAGGGCGTCAAGGCTGTAATCTTCAAATCGCCCTGCATTGCGGTTACAAAACCTGCTCAAAGGGAGGTTATTAATGAAAATCTCTGTATTAACTGCAGGAAATGTATAAAAGAGCTTGGTTGCCCGGCTATTGTGCTGAGGGACGGAAAAGTATTTATAGAAAAATCCATGTGTTTCGGCTGCGGAATCTGTGAGACTGTATGCCCTGTAAATGCGATTTCAAAAGAGGGGGGTGACCGTAAGTGAATATGAATTATCTGCTCTGCGGAGTAGGAGGTCAGGGAACAGTCCTGGCCGCGAAGGTTCTGGCTGCGGCTGCCATAGCAAAAGGAGAAGAGGTCAAGACCACGGAAACCATAGGCATGGCCCAGAGAGGCGGCCCGGTCACTTCATACGTCAGAACGGGAAAGGATATCCATTCACCTATAATTCCTCTGGGAAAGGCGGATGTGATAATAGGGTTTGAGCCGGGAGAGGCTGTAAGAAATATTAAGTATCTGAAAAAAGGCGGAACCGTTGTGGTGAGCAGCAAATCCGTAATGCCCGTTACCGCGGCTCTGACAAATTCCTCATACAGCGGTCATGAAATGGTGGATTACCTGAAAAAGGCTGCAGAAAACATAATAATAGTGGACGGAGAAAGAATCTGCGCCGAATGCGGATCCGACAAGGTTTTGAATGTAGTGCTGCTGGGAGCTGCCATAAAGAGCGGAGCTTTGGGAATAACTCCTGAGGAGACCCTGGACGCTCTGCTGAAAAGACTTCCGGAAAAACTTCATGAACTTAATAAAAAGGCTTTTGAGCTTGGAATGAGAGGATAAAAGAATGAATGACACACAGTTTCAATTAATTAAGGAACAGCTTATAAAGCTGACGAGCAAAGACTGTTTTTATAAGAAAAAATTCGAAGGAATAGACGTTGCCGGAATTCAGAACGAAGAAGATTTCAGAAAACTGCCTTTCACCTGGAAGGGAGACCTGAGGGAGGCATATCCTCTCGGACTCATGGCTGTGCCGGAGGAGGAGATTGTAAGAATCCATTCTTCTTCGGGAACAACGGGTACACCGGTTATCATTCCTTATACAAAGCAGGACGTGGATGACTGGGCGCTGCAGTTCGGCAGATGCTATAAAATGGCGGGAGTAACGAACCGGGACAGAATACATATCACCCCGGGCTACGGTCTGTGGACCGCGGGCATAGGCTTCCAGAACGGTGCTGAAAGCATCGGCGCAATGACCATTCCTATGGGACCGGGAAACACTGACAAGCAGATAAGAATGATGCAGGATATGAAATCCACTGTACTGTGCGCTACTTCTTCATATGCGCTTCTCCTTGCGGAGGAAATCGCTAAAAGAGGAGTGGGTGACAGCATATGTCTCAGAAAAGGAATAATCGGCTCAGAAAGATGGGGCGAAAAAATGAGAAAAAGAATAGCTGCAGAGCTAGGCGTAACGTTATATGATGTTTACGGTCTCACAGAAGTATACGGCCCGGGAATTGCGATCAGCTGTGATTATGAATGCGGAATGCATTACTGGGACGATTTCGTGTACATAGAAATCGTTGATCCTAAGACCGGAGAACCTGTACCTGACGGTGAAATAGGGGAAATAGTAATTACAACACTTAGAAAACAGGGAGCTCCTCTCATCAGATACAGAACCCATGACCTGTCCAGAAAGATTCCCGGAGAATGTAAATGCGGTTCAAAATATCCGAGGATAGATACTATTCTGGGAAGAACCGATGACATGGTAAAGGTAAAGGGAGTAAATATTTTCCCCAGTCAGGTGGATGAACTGCTCAAATCGGTTGAGGGAGCTTCAAGCGAATTTCAGATTATGATAGACCACATAAACGGAAAAGACCTGCTGACTCTGTTTGTGGAGGTTGAAGCAGGCGCGAACAAATATGCTGTGGAAAGTCAGCTGATTTCCGACTTCAAATCCAGAATAGGAATGACTCCTATTGTTAAGCCGGTGGATCTGGGAGATCTGCCCAGAAGCGAGAAAAAATCAACAAGAGTGTTTGACAACAGATATTAATACAGGGCGTCCGGAGGACGCCTTTTGTATAGGGAAACATAATTATGAAATATTCTAAAACGAGAAAAGGACGATTCATATCCAGAATTAACCGGTTCACGGCGGATATCGATCTGGACGGAAAAGTTGAACGGGTTCATGTAAAAAATACCGGAAGATGCAGGGAACTGTTTGTTCCCGGAGCGGAGGTTGTACTGGAGGAATCCGGAAATCCGGACAGAAAAACCGCATTCGATCTTGTGACTGTAAAAAAAGAGGGACTGGGCTGGGTAAATGTGGACAGTCAGGCACCTAACAAGGCAGTGCTGGAATGGCTCAGGGAAAGCAGGGATGCCGGGGAAATATTCCCGGGGATAACATATATTAAACCTGAGTATAAATTCGGAAAATCCAGGGTGGATTTCTACATGGAGGCCGGTGAAAAAAAGTATCTTATGGAAATAAAAGGTGTCACCCTTGAGCGGCAGGGGCAGGGATATTTCCCTGATGCACCTACAGAGAGAGGCGTAAAGCATCTTCGGGAACTTACCGGGGCTTCAAAAGAGGGCTATGACTGCTGTCTGGGATTCGTGATTCAGATGGAAGGCATAAATACTGTTCTTCCGAACGAAGAGACCCATCCGGAGTTTAAAACTGCTCTGGAGGAGGCAGCGGCTGCCGGAGTCAGAATTATCTATTTTGGCTGCACCGTGTGCGAGGATGAAATGAGGATAGACAGATTCGTTGATATAACAGGAAAAATATAGTATAATTATACAGAAAACAGACCTTTTTGCTTTAAAGGAGAGTGAATATGAGATTATTTGTGTATACATTTCGTGAATTCGATGAAAAAGCCTGTTTTGACGAGCTGAGCGAAAAATACGGTTTTGAATACGAATATTCTTCGGAGTATCCCTGTGTCGAAAATGCTCATTATGCCCGGGGCTGCGATGCTGTCAGTTTTACACCCTGCGAGTGCGGAGCAGATCTGGTAGAGGCTTTTCATAAGGAGGGCGTGCGATATATATGCGCCCGATCCATTGGTTTTGAACATATTGATTTAGACAAAGCAAGGGAACTCGGCATGAGAGTGTCCTGCGTAAAATACGGACCCGAAACAGTGGCGGATTATGCGGTGATGCTGATGCTTATGGGCTGCAGGAAGATAAGCCATATAATCGAGAGATCGAAGCTGCAGGATTACACTCTCAGAGGAAAACTGGGCAGAAACCTCAGCAGCTGCACTGTGGGAATTCTTGGAACAGGGCAGATCGGAGGAACCGTTGTAAGGCATCTTCAGTCCTTCGGATGCAGAATTCTTGCCAATTCTTTATATGAGGATGAAAGTCTTAAAGGTATATGCGAATATGTTTCTCTGGAGAAACTGCTCTCCGAAAGCGATGTAATTTCGCTCCATATGCCTGCATCAAAGGAGAACTTCCATATTCTGAATAAAGAGACTTTTGCTATGATGAAAGACGGAGTTATACTGATTAATACAGCCAGAGGCAGTCTTATCGACACTGACGCCCTGATTGACAGTATTGAATCAGGCAAAATCGGATTTGCGGGGCTGGATGTGCTGGAGGTTGAAGACGGGCTGTACTATGCGGACAGAATAGGGGACTGCATTGCCAACAGAAATATGGCTGTTCTCAGATCGTTCCCTAATGTACTGCTTACGCCTCACACTGCATTCTACACAGATGAAGCCGTTTACAGCATGGCTGAAAACACAGTGGTTCCTGTACTGGATATGGAAGCGGGAAGGGACAATCCTCTAATAATTGTGTAGAAAACAAGGAGAATTCCGGACGAAAGCGGAATACGAACGATACAAGAAATGTTTGCATATATAGTTCGGAGAATTGGGGATAAATTGACAAAAAAGCCTGAAATTTCGCATATCTGTGGTTGACAAACGAAAATCACGGATATAAAATAAATCGAAAAGTAAATACAGACTATAAAGACTTTGACGGAGAGAGTAAGTTATCTATGAAAGTTATAGAGAGTCGGGGATGCTGGAAGCCTGATACAAGTAGTATTTAACCGAAAATCACTCCTGAGTTGCAAACCGAAATCGTCAGTTCATGAAAGTAGGCTTTGACGGGTTCTCCCGTGACAGAGAAGACATATGATGGTATGTCCGTATATAGTATAGAGTGGTACAGCGAAGATTTACGGCTTCGTCTCTTTACGGGACGAAGTCTTTTTATATGTTAAGGAGGAATAGAGAAATGTGCAATAATATGGTGGAATTCAGATGGCACGGAAGAGGCGGCCAGGGTGCTAAAACAGCCTGCCTGTTTCTGGCAGAGGCTGCATTCAATTCGGGAAAAGACGTTCAGGGATTTCCTGAATACGGTCCGGAGAGAATGGGAGCGCCAATAACTGCATACAACAGAATTTCGGATTCTCACTGCAAAGTTCATTCGAATATATACAATCCGGATTATGTGGTAGTAGTGGATGAGACATTACTGAAGACAGTAAATGTTACAAAGGGACTCAGCAGAGACGGAGCTCTTATCATCAACACTCACAGAACCGCAAACGAAATCAGGGAAGAGCTGAACGGCGCTTACGACGGAAAAATCTGCACTGTGGATGCTGAGAAAATCTCTGTGGAAACCCTCGGAAAGTATTTCCCTAATACGCCTATGCTGGCTGCGGCTGTCAAGGTAAGCAAAGTTATTGAAACAGAGCAGTTTATTAAAGACATGGAAGAATCCTTCAGGAAGAAATTCCCTACAAAACCTCATCTGGTAGAAGGAAATATGCAGGCACTTAAGAGAACATTAAAGGAGTTTAAAGCGGACTGATGAGAAAGAAAAGAGCTCAGGATATAAATGAAAAATCTACCTGGCAGGAACTGACCATAGGGGCTGAAATATACGAACCTGCCACTTCAAAACTTGTTAATACAGGCGAATGGAGAGTGAACAGACCTGTTTTCGCAGAAGAAAAATGTAAAAACTGCATGATGTGTTTTCTGTACTGCCCGGACAGCTCTGTGGAGATAACAGACGGAAGCGTGAAAGGTTTTGACTACATGCACTGCAAGGGCTGCGGCATTTGCTCAAAGGTATGCCCTTTCGGCGCTATAGATATGGTAAAGGAGGGCTAGAACGTGGCAATAAGAGACAGAAAATCAGGAAATGCAGCAGTGGCTTATGCCATGAAACAGATAAACCCGGACGTGGTGGGAGCTTTCCCTATTACACCTTCCACAGAAATTCCGGAATATTTTTCTAAATACGTTGCGGACGGGCTGGTGGATACGGAATTTATCGCTGTTGAATCTGAGCACAGCGCAATGTCCACCTGCATAGGAGCCTCGGCTGCCGGCGCAAGAGCAATGACAGCCACATCTTCTGCGGGGCTGGCATATATGTGGGAACTGCTTTACGTAGCGGCATCCTCCAGATTGCCTATTACAATGGCTGTTGTAAACAGGGCTTTATCCGGTCCTATTAATATTAACAATGACCATTCCGATTCTATGGGGGCCAGAGATTCCGGATGGATACAGATATATGCTGAAACAAATCAGGAGGTATACGACAACTTTATTCAGGCGGTAATCATTTCCGAAAGATGCAGAATACCTATTATGGTGTGCCAGGACGGATTTATTACCAGTCACGGAGTTTCTAACATAGAGCTCATAGAAGATGAGAAGGTAAAAGAATTCGTAGGAGAATACGAGCCGGAAAACTACCTGCTTAAGGCTGAAAATCCTCTGGCGGTGGGCCCTTACGGAACTTCTCCGTATTATATGGAGGTCAAGAGAGAACAGGCTCAGGCAATGAAGGACTCCATGCCCGTAATTCTGGACGTGGCTAAGAAGTTTGAAGCCATGACCGGAAGAAAATACAGATTCTTTGAGGAATACATGATGGACGACGCTGATGTTGCCCTGGTGGTTATGGGCTCAAGCGCAGGCACCGGGAAAGAGGCTGTCGACCGTCTCAGAGCCGAAGGCAAAAAAGTCGGGCTGATAAAGCTGAGAGTATTCAGACCATTCCCCAGAAGACCGCTGGCTGCGGCAATGTGCAAGGTAAAGGCGGTTGCTATTATGGACAAGGCGGAAAGCTTTTCGAACAGCGGCGGACCTCTGTTCAACGAAGCAAGAAGCTCATTATATGATCTGCCGGACAAGCCGTACGCAATCAACTATATTTACGGCCTGGGCGGAAGAGACATCAGAGTAGAAGACTTTTACGATATTTTTAAGGATTTATACGTTATCTGCGAAAACGATGATCCGGGAGACGTATACAGATATCTCGGCGTAAGAGACTCAAGATACACCACGGAAGAGCAGAGAATGATGGAAGAAGAATACCATCAGGGTGCTGCAAGAAATTACGGCAAAGACAGAGAAGCTTATGAGGTATAAGAGCTATGGCATATGATTTAAAGAAAGAAGTATCAAAAAAAGACAGACTCGCCGGCGGCCACAGACTTTGCGCCGGCTGCGGAGCGGGCATAGCGGTAAGAGGTGTCCTCAGAGCCCTGAATCCGGAGGACAAGGCGGTTATAACAAATGCAACCAGCTGCCTGGAGGTTTCGACTTTTATGTATCCCTACACCGCATACGAGGACAGTTATATACACAGCGCTTTTGAAAATGCAGCAGCAACCACATCCGGCGTTGAAGCCGCCTACAGGGTGCTGAAAAGAAAAGGCAAGGTAAAAGAAAATTTCAAATTCATTACCTTCGGAGGCGACGGAGGAACCTATGATATCGGTCTTCAGTCTCTGTCGGGAGCCCTTGAAAGAGGCCATGACATGGTATATGTGTGTTATGACAACGAGGCATACATGAACACCGGTATTCAGAGATCTTCATCCACACCGAGGTTCGCGGATGCCACAACATCTCCTGCGGGACACGATCTGCCGGGAAAGAGAGAGAACAAGAAGGATTTGACCATGATAGTGGCGGCTCACGGAGTTCCCTATGCGGCACAGACTACATTTCTGGGAAACATGAAAGACCTTCACGAAAAAGCTCACAAGGCAATATATATTAAGGGAGCCAATTTCATTAACATCCTTGCACCCTGTCCGAGAGGCTGGGGCTACAACACAGAGAACATTGCGGAAATGTGCCGGCTGGCGGTTGAAACCTGTGTATGGCCGATGTTCGAAATAGAGGACGGCGTATGGAGACTTACCTATGAACCGAAGAAAAAGCTTCCTGTGGAAGAATTTCTTTCCAGACAGGGCCGGTTTTCACACATGTTCAAGCCCGGAAACGAATGGACGATAGAGGAAACACAGAAACACGTGGACAAAAAATGGGAAGATCTGCTTAAAAGATGCGCAGACAGCGAAAAATAGAATAAGAGTTTAAATATATGAAAATGTCCTCTGAATAAGGGGGCATTTTTCGAAGGCGCGGTATACTGCTGCTGAAAGGAAGGTGAAAGCTTTGTCTGTAAGACTGAACGAAGATAAAAGCATAGTGGAAACTGTAAAGGAAGGACTGAAAAGGACAGGAGGATACTGCCCCTGCAGGCTGGAACGGACCGAGGAAAACAAATGCATCTGCGAGGAGTTTAAGAATCAGATGAAGAATCCGGAATTTGAGGGTTACTGTCACTGTATGCTTTATTATAAAGACAACAATTAAGAGGATAAAATTAATTACGGCGGAGCGTGTTTACGCCCCGACATAAAAACTGTTTTATTTTTAAAAGTATTTACTATATAATTAACATAATAAATATTAAAATCGGAATAAGAGGTACGAAATGAAAATTATAGATATTATTAAAGGAGAAAAACCCAGTCTGTCTTTTGAGGTTTTTCCTCCCAAGACAAGCGATAAATACGAAAATGTTGTTGAGGCTGCGGAGAAAATTGCGTCACTGAAGCCGGATTTCATGAGCGTTACATACGGAGCGGGAGGCGGAACGTCCATGTACACTGCTGATATAACCTCCAGACTCATGAAATGCGGAGTTACTTCTATGGCTCATCTTACCTGTGTTTCTTCAACGAGAGAAATGATAAGAAGCGAGCTGGAAAAACTTAAAAGTCTTGGAATTGAAAACATCCTGGCTCTCAGAGGGGATATTCCCGAGGAGTTTTCCGTGGAGAATATGGAATACAGATATGCCTGTGATCTCGTAAAAGAGATAAAAGAAACCGGGGACTTCTGCATAGGCGGAGCCTGCTATCCGGAAACTCATCCGGAGAGCGAAAACAGTGCAAAGGACCTGGAATACCTGAGGGTGAAGGCGGAGGCCGGCTGTGAGTTCTTCACCACCCAAATGTTTTTCGACAACAACATACTGTATAATTTCATGTACAGAATGCTGAAAGCAGGAATAGATGTGCCGGTTGTCGCAGGAATAATGCCTGTTACAAACGCGGCTCAGATGAAAAGAATCTGCGACATATCCAAAACAGCTCTGCCTCAGAGATTTGTCAGAATAGTAGACCGATACGGGGACAGGCCGGAGGCTATGAAGCAGGCTGGAATTGCTTATGCTACAGAACAGATAATTGATTTGTATGCAAACGGAGTAAATGCCGTTCATGTATATTCCATGAACAAGCCTGATGTTGCCGAAGCAATTAAAAACAATCTTTCGGAAATAATAAAATGATTTATACTGATGTGGTTTACGGCTCGGAGGAGCCTGAAAAAGTAAAAATAGACCCGGGGGAATTTCTGCGAAGGGCAGGAGGCGGCAGCCTGGAGCTTCCTGAGGTGAAGTCCTGCAAAAATGTTTTCGACGGAAAGGTGTCTTACCGGTATGCCTGGGCCAGAATGGAGCTGACATTTCCCGAGGAGGGAGTATGTGATTTCGGATGCGGGATTATAGAAAGCCGTGATCTGTATAAAAATCTCAGAGAATGCCGGGAGGCGTATATGATGGGGGTGACTCTGGGGGCAGGTATAGACAGGCTGCTTAGAACCCTCGGGATAAAATCTCCTGCGGAGCATTTTATTACTGACGCTCTGGCTTCGGCTGCTGTGGAATCCTTCTGCGATATGGTGGATCTGTCGCTGAGAGAAGCCGTGAAGGCAGGGAACGGCGGAGTATGCAGACCAAGATACAGTCCGGGATACGGTGACTGCGACATTAAATATCAGAGGCTGCTGACTGAAAGAATAAACGCGGAAAAGACTCTCGGAATCAGCCTTAACGAATCGTGTTTTATGACACCTTCAAAATCCGTTACTGCAATTATGGGGATAAAATATGAGTAAACTGATTGAATTAATAAAGCAAAAGAGAATATTTTTTGACGGAGGAACCGGAACTGTGCTTCAGAGCATGGGAATAGAGCCGGGAGAGTCTCCCGAAAAATGGAACATAGAGCATCCGGACAGAATAGAAAGCCTGCACAGGGCGTATTTTGAAGCGGGAAGCAACATAGTGCTCACCAACACTTTCGGAATAAACAGGGAAAAATTCGAAAACTATGAGGAACTTATAAAAGCCGGAATACAGTGCGCAAAAAAAGCTGCCGAAGGCTATGATGACAGGTTTGTGGCATTTGACATCGGACCTCTCGGAAAGATGCTGGAGCCTCTGGGAAATCTGCCTTTTGAAGAGGCGGTATCGATTTTTGCCGATAATGTGAAGGCTGCTGCGGCAGGCGGAGCCGATCTTATCGTTATTGAAACAATGAACGATGCCTATGAAACAAAGGCCGCTGTTATTGCGGCAAAGGAAAACTGTAATCTTCCTGTTTTCGTAACAAATGCCTATGATGAAAGAGGAAGACTTATGACCGGAGCCACTCCTGCAGCAATGATTGCCATGCTTGAGGGGCTGGGAGTAGATGCTCTGGGTATGAACTGCTCATTCGGACCGGACAGGATGCTGGAAATAATAGGAGAATTCAGGGAATATGCATCAGTTCCTCTGATTATAAAACCGAATGCGGGAATGCCGGAGGTTGTAAACGGAGAGACAAGATTCAGCATTGGACCGGACGAGTTTGCTGATTATATGGAAGAGCTTGCCCGCCGGGGAGGAACGATTCTCGGAGGCTGCTGCGGAACAACTCCGGAGCATATCAGAAAAATGGCAGAGAGGACTGCTGCGGTTGAGTATGTCCTGCCGGAAAAGAAAAACCATACACTTGTCTCATCGTATACCCATGCGGTGGTTATCGGAGAGGATCCCGTCCTGATAGGCGAGAGAATTAATCCTACCGGCAAATCAAAGCTTAAGGAGGCTTTGAGGAACGGAGATATGGACTATATTCTGGGCGAAGCGGTAAGTCAGGAGGAGGCGGGAGCACATATTTTAGATGTAAACGTGGGACTCCCGGAAATTGACGAGGTTTCTATGATGGCTGATGCAGTTAAGGAAATCCAGTCGGTAACAGCCCTTCCTCTGCAGATAGACACCTCTGACCCGGAGGCAATGGAAGCGGGAATGCGTGTATACAACGGAAAGCCTCTTGTTAATTCGGTAAACGGAAAGAAAAAGGTGATGGAGGAGATTTTCCCTCTCGTTAAAAAATACGGAGGAACGGTAATAGCTCTCACTATAGGAGAGGACGGTATTCCGGAAACTGCCGAAGGCAGAATAGAGATTGCGCTGGACATAGTGAAGAAGGCTGAAGAGTACGGAATAGACAAAAAAGACATTATTGTTGACCCTCTGGCTATGACTATTTCGTCAAATCAGGAAAGCGCGGCAGTTGCCCTGGAGGTCGTAAAGACACTTAAATCCATGGGCATCAAAACCAGCATGGGAGTGTCAAACATTTCCTTCGGACTGCCGAAAAGAGATATAATAAACTCTGTTTTCTTTGCAAATGCGCTGGAACAGGGAATGAGCTGCGCTATTATGAATCCGTTCTCGGCTTCGATGATGGATGTATATCATGCCTTCAGGGCGCTTAAGGGCTTTGATAAAAGCTGCATGAATTATATAGAATATGCTGAGCAGAGAGCGGAACTTACGGCTGCACCGGCAGGAACGGCCGATAAAAAAAGTGAAAAGAACGGCTCTTCGGGAAGCGAAGAGGATTTGAAATACTGCGTCATTAAAGGCTTCAGAGATAAGGCGGTAAAGGCGGCCTCGTTAATTCTGAAAATGGAAAAACCTCTTGATATTATTAATAATTCAATAGTTCCGGCTTTAAATGAAATAGGCAGGGATTTTGAAGAGAAAAGAGCATATCTGCCTCAGCTCCTCATGAGCGCGGAGGCGGCATCGGCGGCTTTCGATGTCATAAAAACCGCCCTTCCGTCTGCAGGAGAGGACAGCGGAAAAAGTGTGATACTTGCTACTGTAAAGGGAGATATTCACGATATCGGCAAAAATATCGTAAAGGTTCTGCTCCAGAGTTACGGCTTTAATGTAATAGATCTGGGCAAAGATGTTGCTCCTGAGACCATAAGAGACTGCGCCTTAGAAAAACAATGCAGCCTGGTGGGGCTGAGTGCTCTGATGACAACAACCGTGCCTTCAATGGAGGAGACAATAAAATTAATAAGAGAAACCGGCAGAGATATAAAGGTCATGGTGGGAGGGGCTGTGCTGACAGAGGAATACGCAAACATGATCGGTGCCGACAGATACTCTCCTGATGCGATGGATGCTGTAAGATATACCGAAATGCATTACGGAATGGCGGACAGAGACTGAAAGAGTTAAGGTATTATGCAGAATTAACGTCACATAAGGCCTTTAAATGCGGAGATTTCAAAAAAATAATTATAGTACTTGCGCAGATTGTTATAAATGATACAATATAAGACATAAATGTCTTGTCAGGGGAGGGGTTGTATGAAGAAAAAGCTTGCTTTATTTATGGCAATGGTTTTAGTGTTCTCATTATTCCTTTCCGCGTGCAATAATGATGCTTCGGAAGAAAAGACCCCTGATGACGGAAACAGCAGCACTGTTGTTTCGGGGGACAGTTCGCCGGACGGCAGTATTCAAGAAGAACCTGCCGGGGATGACAGTCAGAAGAACTCCGATACGGAAAAAAACGACAGTAATAAGGACACCGGTGACAGCAAAAACGGAAACAGCAGCAAGGATACTCAGAAAACGGAAGACAACAAGGTGCCTGCAAATTCCAAGCCTCAGGGCGGGGATAACAGCAGCTCCGGCGATAACAGCAATCCGGCTCCGGAACCGCCTCCGGCTCAGGACAACATGAACTGGCCCGGAAATGAGTATACAAAGCTTGTTCCAAAGCCTTCCGCAGGATCGGTCAGAAAGACTGATATGCAGAACGGTATATTCTGTATTCTTATGACGGGGGCGGAGATGGTGGATGCCAAGGCATACGCGGGAGCTCTCATAAACGCAGGATACACAAACGATGTTACTGAAACCATAGAAGACGGACTTTATCTTTTTGGAGGAGGAAATTCCAAAGGGTCTTTTGTTGTGGTCAGCTATCAGAACGGACAATTTATTATAGGAATAGAGCCTTAGCTTTATATACAGGAACGTACCGGCAGGGTGCGTTCTTTTTTACACTGAATTGTCTGACTATTTGCGGAAAATCAAATATTTATAGGAAAAACAATAATATTATGCTAAAATGTGGATAACAAGATATGAAAAACGGAGGTGCGTAATATGGCATTAAAAGATAAATTGGGAGCAATAGCAAAAACAGCGGCGGACAAAACCGGGGACGTGGTGGAAACCACAAAGCTGAATATTAAAATCAACGAGGAAAAATCAAAGATAAACAGCTGTATGGAAGAAGTGGGCAGATTCTATTTTGATAAGTTTCTGAACGGAGAGGAATTCCCTGTTGAGGTTACGGATCTGTTCTGCAGAATAAAGGATTCTCAGGAAATCATAGAGGAGCTTCAGGAGCAGATAAGAGCTGTAAAAAATAAATAAGTTTTAATAATAAATAACGAAAATGAAAGGAGCGTCACACATGAGCGAAAAACGTTTCAGCGAAAAAGTCAGAGAGTATTTGAATGTAGGACATGAGATACTCTACTTAACCAAAGAGGATGTAAAAGGTCTGAACATTCCTAAGGCTGTTCTATACGAGCAGGTTGAAAAAGCATTGTCCATGTACAGTCTGGGAGAAACCCAGATGCCGGCAAAATCCCATGTTTTCCCTGACACTCAGTCAGTATACATCGGAATGCCTGCTCTCATTTCAGGAATGGAATCCACCGGATTTAAGTGGGTAAGTGCTTACAATAACAACATTAAAGACTATGGACTTCCGTCACTTTCCGCAATGCTTCTTGTCAGCGACTATCAGTGCGGCTGGCCTATAGCATTTATGGACGGCGTTCATATAATGGAAACAAGAACTCCTGCTATCGCCATGGTGGCGGCAAGATATCTTGCGAGAAAAGATTCCGAAGTATTCGGAATGATCGGACTCGGCAGAGAGGGAAGAAATCATTTCGATGTTGTAAAGGACGGCATGCCTAATCTGAAGAAGATTCTCGTTTGGGATGTGTCCGAAGCGGCTATGGACAGAGCAATTGCGGATTATGCCGATAAGGTTCCTGTACCGATGGTTAAGGCAAAATCTCTGGAGGAGATTGTAAGAAGTTCTGATGTGCTTGCCTCAGCAACCTTTTTCAGTACCGACCCTAAACCGACCATTAAAGACGAATGGGTTCCGAAGGGTCAGACCATCATTGTTACAGACCTCCATTCCCAGTTCCATCCGGACACGATTAACAGAGCAGACTTATATGTAGTTGACAGTATGGAGCAGCAGAAGCATCTGGTTGAGGAGGGATATTTCTACGGAGAAATTCCTGTTCCTCACTGCGAGCTGGGTCATATCATTGCGGGACAGCATGCGGGAAGAACAAGCGACGATCAGATAATTGTGGCAAATCCAAGCGGAATGGCTGTGGATGATTTTGCAGTTACTCCTATTGCTATTGAAATGGCTCTTGAAAAGGGAGTCGGAAAGATTCTGCCGTTATAATCAATATATAGAGTTAATTTTCCGGATGTTTTGACGGAGTTAACCTGTTAACCTACCATACCTCTGAGAAGGCGGGTTCAGACCTGCCTTGCAGGGGTATTTTTTATTTTTTAAAAGCAGGCCTTGAACCGGAGCGAGAATAAGGAAAGGGACGGGCCATATGGTTAACCTAAATAAACAAAAAGGTTGACAATGGTTTGCGGCTGTATATAATATTCTTTGGAGGCGTGAGATATGAGTGTGAAAGAAGAGATAATAAAAGTATTTGAAAAGAACCGGGGAGAATATCTTTCGGGAAACGATATAGCGGAAGCGCTGGGAATAAGCAGAACCGCTGTATGGAAAAACATAAAAAATCTTATTTCGGAGGGATATAGAATAGAGTCCGCCGGGAACCGGGGATATGTAATGAAGACCGATACAGATGTACTGTCGGCTGCGGGGGCAGAAAAGTATCTGAAGGATTTTGAGGGTGTTATCAGGCTCGAAATTTATGATACGGTGACATCCACGAACGACGTGCTGAAGGAGAGAGCCGGGGAAGGAGCCGCCGAAGGGCTTGCGGCAGCTGCCGCATATCAGTCCGGAGGAAGGGGCCGGATGGGAAGACGTTTTGAATCCCCAAAGAACAGCGGTCTGTATTTCAGTCTGCTTTTGAGACCGGAGATTCCTCTGGAAGAAACAACTCTGCTTACTGTGGCGGCGGCTGTGGCAGTATGCAGGGGCGTTGAAAGCATATCGGACATAAAACCTGTGATAAAATGGGTGAACGATGTGTATGTTGACGGGAAAAAGGCGGCGGGAATACTCACAGAAGCTGCATTCAACGGTGAGATGAATTCTCTGGATTATGTAATAGTAGGAATAGGAATGAACATGTATCTTCCGGAAGGAGGATTTAAAGGAGAGCTTAGGGATAAGGCAGGATGCTTCTTTGAGAAGCCTGTTGAGGACTGCAGAAACAGGCTCCTTGCGGCAGTACTGAAGGAGTTCTGGAGCATATATGCAAACTTCAGTGATAAAAGTTTTGTGGATGAATACAGGGAAAGAAGCTTTGTAAAAGGGAGAGAGATTGTTGTTTCGGGAAAAGGAATCTCAAGAAGTGCGAAGGCTTTAGATATCGACAGCAGCTGCAGGCTTAAGGTTGAATACGACGACGGTACTCAGGAATACCTGAACTCGGGAGAAATAAGCATAAAGCCTGTATTTAAGGAATGAGAGGAGAAATAATTATGAATAACAGCGTGAAAGTCAGATATATGGTTTACGGGGCGATGTTTATAGCTATGACGGCTGTCTGCTCGTGGATTACTGTGCCGGCGACAGTGCAGTTTACGATGCAGACCTTTGCGGTTTTTCTTACTTTGTTAGTGATGGGCGGAAAATGGGGAACTGTTACCGTAAGCGCTTATGTTCTGACCGGTCTGGTGGGCGTGCCGGTATTTTCAGGCTTTAAAGGAGGCCCGGGAGCTCTTTTCGGAAGCACCGGAGGATATATTATCGGATTTATTGTGATGGGTTTGATATACTGGGCTATGACCGGTATAGCAGGAGAGAGAAAGCCGGTAAAAATTATGGCTATGATTGCAGGACTGGCAGCATGCTACGGATTCGGAACCGCATGGTTTATGGCAGTGTATACTAAAACTTCTGGGGCTGTAAGCCTGATGACAGCTCTTGGCTGGTGTGTTATTCCTTTCATAATTCCGGATATAATAAAAATGGCACTGGCGTGGTTTATATCGGGAAAGATAAAGGCAAATATCCGGTGACATCCCTTGAAAAATAAAGGAAATGAATACTGTATAAGAAACAGATAAAAAAATGACCCGCGGGTCATTTTTTTATTGACAGGAATAATTGAGGTAAGTAGAATGAGATTATCGACCGGTGGGTCGAAAAGTAAAAACGGGAGGCAGAGATCTATAAAGATGGAAGGCATAAGAGAAGAAATCATCAATAACGAAGTCAGCAGCGAACCGGCTGCAGCCAAAAGCAGAGTTGAAAGACTTGAAGAAAGCAAGGAAGCAAAAAAACTTAAAAGGAAGGAAAAGAAGCCTCGGGAGAAAAAGTCCGGAGGCGAAAACCGGCCCGAAGACAGCGGAAAAAGTAAAAAGGGGATTATTGCTGTAATGATTATTGTTATCCTGCTTGCACTGCTTGCGGGCTACAGGATAATGACAAATTATTTCCAGGATGACGAGGAAAGTGTTGAGACAATAATAAATGTTAAAACTGCTGTGGCGGAAATAGGAGATATTTATCTGGAGTCGCCTGTTACGGCAAAGCTGGAAGCCAAAGAAGAAGTGGCGGTTGTGCCCCTGGCGGCGGGAAAAGTCACATCTGTCGGCGTAAAAGTGGGAGATTACGTAAAACAGGGAACCGTCCTGTTTAAAATAGATGACACACAGATTCAAAGCTCTATTACCCAGGCGAGAGAAGCCTGCGAGCTTGCCAGAACAACCTTTGAAAGAATAGAATATCTGTACAGTGAGGGAGTCGTTTCCCAGCAGGATTACGAGTCCACAAAAGCGCAGTATACAAATGCGGAGCTTGCCTACAGCAGCGCGCTTGAATCCGCAAGCTATTATACCGTAACAGCACCGATAAGCGGATATGTTACGGTTATGGATGTATCGGTCGGAAGTGTTGCGGGACAGTCCATGGCGGCTGCCATAGCCGACACCTCACAGCTTGTGATAAATGCAAAGGTGGCTGAAAATCTGGCAGGAAAAATCAATGTCGGAGACCGGGTGGACATATACGTGTCCTCTCTGAATAAAACCTTCGGCGGAAGTGTAACTACCGCTTCAAAGGTTCCTTCGATAGGAACGGTTACCTATCCTGTTACTATATCTGTTAATGACCCTGAAAACGAACTTATGGCAGGTATGTTTGCCGAGGTCAGAATAAAGACAGCACAGGAGGCATCCGCTCTTATAGTACCGTCCGAATCAGTTATTGTAAAAGGCGGGGAAACCATTGTTGTTACCCTTGACGGAAATATACCTGAGTTCAATCCTGTAGAAGTAGGCATAGACAACGGAGAATATGCGGAGATTCTTTCCGGAATAAAGGCCGGGGATGTCATAGTCGTTGCCGGACAGCATTATGTTGAAGAGGGAAAAGAAGTCAGAATAGTAGAGTAAAAGGGGTAGACAAATGAATTTATCATCATTATCTGTAAAAAGACCTGTCGCAGCTGTAATGCTTACTCTTATGGTTGTGGTGCTGGGTATATATTCCATGCTGAGCATTCCTAAGGATCTCATGCCGGATATAGAGATGCCGGTGGCTCTGGTTATGACCAATTACGGAGGAGCGTCTCCGGCGGAAATAGAGACCATGGTAACCAAGCCTGTGGAGCAGGCTCTGGCATCTGTTGAAAATCTGGAGGAAATGGTGTCATATTCCATGGAAAATATATCTGTGGTTATGCTCAGGTTTAATATAGACACCGACATGAATTTCGCGTCGCTTAACATGAGAGAAGCCATAGCCCTGATTTCGGACTATCTGCCGGATGATGCGTCCGAGCCTATGGTAATGAAAATGGATATGGACATGATGCCTGTTATGCAGGTTTATGTTTCCGGAGACATGGAACTGGCGAAGCTGAATTCCATTATCGAGAATGACATTATATCGTATTTTGAACGAAGCTCCGGAGTGGCATCCGTCAGTGCGGCGGGCGGAGTCAAGGAAGAGATTGCAATAGAATTCAATCAGGAAAGTCTGAGCGGATACGGGCTGAATCTTTCTACAATTTCCCAGATACTGTCTGCGGAAAATATCAATCTTCCGAGCGGAGAGGTTGAAAAGGGATCCTCCAAGGTTATCGTCAGAACCATGGGTGAATTTGAATCAATAGAAGATATTAAGAATCTCCCGGTAACCGTGGCGGATTACAGTGTTGTAAGGCTGGGAGACGTAGCCTCAATAACAAGGCAGTATCAGGAACAGACGGACATTACCAGAATGGACGGAGAAACTGCTGTCGGAATCATGATTTCCAAGCAGTCGGACGCGAACACTGTAGAAGTGTGCGAGGGAATCGAAAAGGTATTGGAGGAGCTCAGAGCAGATTATCCGGATATGAGCTTTAACGTGGGATACAGCTCTGCGGATTACATAAACAGCTCTATTTCATCGGTGGCATCATCGGCTCTGGCGGGAGCATTGCTGGCGATAATTGTGGTATTCCTGTTTTTGGGCAATATCAGAACAACGCTTGTAATTGCAGTGTCTATACCTACATCACTGCTTGCGACCTTTGCGCTTATGAAGTTCCAGAATATGACATTGAATCTGATTACCCTTTGTGCCCTGACTCTGGTAGTCGGGATGCTGGTAGACAACTCCATTGTAGTGCTTGAAAATATTTTCAGGGTGAGACAGACATGCGGAGATGCAAAAGAGGCAGCAATAAAGGGCTCAAAGGAAATATTTATGGCGGTTATTGCATCGACACTGACCACAGTGCTGGTATTTCTGCCTATAGCTTTAAGCGGCGGAATAGCAGCTGTTATGTTTGACGATTTCTGCTTCACTATAGTAATTGCTCTTTTGTCGTCACTGGTTGTAGCTGTTACTGTTGTTCCTATGTTCTCCTCAAAACTGATGGAGGGAACGGTATCCACAACATATCTGAGACTGGGAACTCACAGATATAAATACAAATTTATACCGAAATTCATTAAGCTTATCGAGAGTCTTAAAGACGGATACAGGGTATATGTTAAAAAGGTGCTGAATAGAAGAAAGTCTTTCATTGCAGTGTGCACGGGAGTATTTCTGCTGTCTATGATGCTGGTTGCAATAGTAGGCTGGGAGATGATGCCATCCATGGATGAGGGATCGATTTCAATAACGGTAAACACTCCGTACGGAACGGCTCTTGAAGACAAGAATGAAATTCTGGAGGAAATAGAGGACTATATTCTTGATATTCCGGAGGTTAAGCATGTTTCACTGACTACAGGTGCGATGACAGCTATGTCTATGAGCGACGGGGCTACCGTGACGGTTCTTCTTAAAGACCGCTCTGAAAGAGACAGAAGAACCGACGAAGTCGCTGCAGATATCAAGAAATGCACCGGAAATATTGCGGGAGCGGATATTTCTGTAAGCGGTTCATCCAGTCTTGAATCGATGTTTGCATCTCATGACGTATCTCTTACCATAATGGGTAAGGAAAACGATACACTTGAGGAAGTAGGAGAAAACCTGGCATCTCAAATACGTTCTCTTGACTGCGTTGAAACAGCAGAGACCGACGTTACGGAGGGAAATCCGGAAATCAAGGTTAAAATAGACAGAAACTCGGCGGCATTTTACGGAATAACCGCTTATCAGGTTGCTAACGGCCTTTCAACTGCACTGAAGGGCACGAGCAGCACCAGCGTAACTATAGACGGCGATGATCTTTCGGTAAGTCTGTCTCTGACAGATTCCTATGCGGATTCCGTCGAAAATATGAAGCAGATTCTGATAACGGGATCTTACGGTACAGCTGTTCCGGTATCCCAGATTGCTCAGTTTGAGTACGATAATTCTCCGACAAGCATAGGTCATTACAATCAGAGCAATTACATAACTGTAAATGCGGATATTATCGGTGATGATCTGGGAGAAGCCAGCGAAGAAATAATGAAGGTGGTTGACGAGTTCCCGTTCCCGGAAGGATACTATTATGAAAGCGGCGGAATGGAGGAGCAGATGATGGAGATGTTCGGAGACCTTCTGACGGCTCTTGTTGTTGCTGTTCTGCTTGTATTCCTTATTCTGGCAGCGCAGTTTGAATCCATAACAATGCCGTTTATTGTAGTCATGGCGATTCCTTTTGCTATGACAGGCGCCTTTTTAGCAATGTTCATAACCAATACGGCTCTGTCAATGACGTCCTTCCTGGGACTCATAGTACTTGTCGGAATTGTAGTAAACAATTCTATTCTGCTGGTTGAGTTTATAAACCAGAACAAGCAGATTATGGGAAGGGACGAAGCTCTTGTTCAGGCCGGCGTCATGAGACTGAGACCGATTCTCATGAGCTGCGGAACTACGGTTATAGGTATGATTCCTCTTTCGCTCGGTCTGGGAGACGGCGGTGAGCTTCTGGCTCCTATGGGAATATCCATAATAGGCGGGCTTATGGCATCCACACTGGTAACTCTGTTCCTCATTCCGGTGCTGTACTCGATAATTGACGACAGGCAGATTAAGAGGGCTGAGAAGAAGGCTGCAAAGGCCGCAAAGGTTGCGGAACTCGAAAGAAAGTGGGCAATGGAGGATAATGCTGATGGGCAATAAAAATTATTCAAAAGCAGAAATAAAAGCAGACAAAAAACAGCTCATAATGGAAGCGGCTATGGCGCTTTTTCTGGAAAAGGGCTATGCCAATACCAGAATAATAGATATTGCGGAAAAAGCCGGAATAGGCAAGGGAACGGTATATGCGTATTTTGAAAGCAAGGAAGAACTCATGGTAACTATCATCAGAGATATAGTCAGAAAGGATCATCTGCTGATGGCTCCTGATTTGGACGGGGTCGGTTCTCTCAGAGAAAAACTGGTGGAATACATCGGGCACTGGGAGAAGATGATTTCAAAATACGGACTGTATGCGGTTATGTTTAAAGAACAGATTGTGCTTAACCCGGGAGTGAATTCCGACGAGGCTATGGCTTTAGTGGAGGAAATGAGCCGGGATCAGTATCTTCGTCTGCACACTATAATAAAAGAGGGAATGGAATCGGGAGAGATAAGAAAATCCGATATTCATCATGCCGCCATATTCACTATGACTGCTGTGGGAACGTATATGATATCGGCGCTGTCCTCCTTCGGTCTGTTTGAAGGACATAACAAGGGATTTCACGGAAGTGAACCGGTGCAGAGTTTCGGGAAAGAGGAGATAGTCGATTTCATACTCAACGGAATCGGATGAGCGGAAACGGAGGCGGAAAATGAGAAGTAATAATGGCAGAGCAATAAAAATATTTACCGGTACAGTACTGACGGCAGCTTTGATTTTCGGCAGCTGGGGAGCTGTCTTCGCCGCTGCGGAGTTTTCGGATTTGGACGGAACAGACTGCAGGGAGGCGGTAGAGTTTCTTGCGGAAAAAAATGTACTGAACGGATACGGAGACGGCACCTTCAGACCGGACGGCAGCATAACCAGAGCTGAAATCTGTACTGCAATATCTAAAGGAATGGATCCGGGAGAGATAAAGTATTCGGCAGCGAAAAAAAACTCCTTCACAGATGTGGGAACAGAATACGGCTGGGCGGAAAAATATATAAACTATGCAGCGGCTATGGGAGCTGTAGACGGATATCCGGACGGCACCTTCAGACCTGCGGGTAATATAACCTACGACGAACTATCGGCGATGGTTCTTAAGGCTATGGGATACAAGGCTTCTGAGCTTTCCGGAACATGGCCTGAGAATTTCCGGGAAAAAGCGAAGGCTCTGAAGCTTTACGACGATATTTTTGCTTCGCTTTCTGCGAAGGAAACTGAAGATTTTGATTACGGCAGCCAGGCATCCAGAGGAGATTCAGCCATGATGATAAAGTGTGCCTTTGACAGCCTCTGGGAAAGAGGTAAGGAAGAGGTTCCGGACAGCAGCGCAGCCGGTGACAGACCTGTTTATGATGACGGGGATTACGAATGGATTTCCGGGGAAGGAATTGAACTTTCACTGGGAGATGCGGTAAAAATAATGAAGACAGAGGGATATCTTGCGGAGATGGCGGAGCTTAACAGGTTATCCGACGAAGCTATAGCAAAAGGATATTCGGACAATTCAAAATCCCTGAAAAAAGGTTTGCAGACCCTTAAAGACCTTGAATCCAAAAAGAAGATGATCAGCGGGGCTTTGAATACTGAAGGTCTTCCCGATGAACAGAAAGCCGAGCTTGAAAAAAATTTAGAGGATGTAATAAACGCCATTGATACTATGGAAAAAAGCGGCGTAAATAAGGCCAACCTTGACATGGCTAATCTTCAGAAAGAATTTGCAGAGGACAACATAGATGCCAATTATGAAGCTGAGATGAATGCCATAGAGTATCAGACAATAACACTGTATTACGGAATACTTCAGGCAGAGGAAAATCTCAGGGTCTGCGAGGAAAATCTGGAACTTCAGAAAAAACTGCTGAGAGACACAGAAATAAAATATTCTGCCGGAGCAGCAACCTCGATAGAGGTTAAGGCTCAGCAGATGTCTGTAAACTCTGCGGAACAGGATGTTAAAACCGCGAAAAGCAGCGCTGAAAAGGCGAAGATGAGTTTCAACATGCTTCTGGGATTTGAGGTTACGGACAACGTAATCCTCACAGACACCCTTGCTCCCAGAGGATGGCAGGACATAAACCTTGAAGCGGCAATCGACAGCGCTCTGAAAAACCGTTTGAGCATAGTTCAGCTCAGATATGCCTGTGAGATACAGGAACTGTCTCTGAAATCTATAGGGCTTTCATCAACGGTAAGCAGCGGAGCGTATCAGAAGCAGAAGGAAGCTTTAAAGATTACGGAACTGGCTCTGGAAAATATGCCGAAGAACATTGAGATAGAAATGAGAAGCGCATATATAGATTTAAAAAGCAAATATAATACCATAGCGGAAAGCAGGGAAACCGTTAACATGGCAGAGGAATCTCTGAGAGCAGCGGAAGTGATGTTTAAGGCAGGAATGAACACTGCAGCGGATGTGCAGAAGGCGCAGGTTTCCGTAAAACAGGCAAACCAGCTTCTCATGGCATCGGTTGCGGATTACAATATGGCTCTCTATGACTTCGAATATGCGTCCGGAGTCGGAAGGGAGAGAATAGAACTGTAGACGTGACGGGAATCCGTTTATGCAGGCTTTCCGGTAAATTATGCAAAAGTCAGGAAAAGGATTGAAAATCTGCAAAGCATATGGTATATTATGGAAAACAAGTTATATATTAGAAATCAAGGAGGGGCTATGGCAGATTTAAAATTTGAGATTACTGAGCATATTGGTGTGATTTCCAGCAATGAAAAGGGCTGGAGCAAGGAACTGAATCTGGTCAGCTGGAACGACAGGGATCCCAAATACGACCTTAGAGACTGGTCGGCGGATCACACGAAGATGTCTAAGGGGATTACTCTTACCAAGGAAGAGCTTGATGCACTTAAGGAATTAATTTCGGAACTGTAGTCTGAAAATGTATTTAACAGTTGTAAAGATGAGACTTTCGGGTCTCATTTTTATGTGCTATTATATTTACATAAAAAATTTAACTGCGGAGATGAAAAATGAGCAAAAGTCTGATGGAATATAAAAAAGATGAAAAGGTTCTGGGTTTTTATCTGGTAAAAAGCTGCGAGCTCAGAACTTCCAACAAGGGCGGAGAGTACATGGATATGGTAATATCCGACAACTCCGGTGAAATTGCCGCAAAGGTATGGGATTTGAACAGAGAAGAAACTGCTCAGGCCAGAAATGCGGAGAACCGTGACATTGTTAAGATTCAGGGCGTTGTTACCGAATGGAACGGCGCAAAACAGATAAAAGTCATAAAAATCAGGAAGGCGACGGATGAAGACGAAGTAGAACTTTCAAAGCTTGTAAAAACCGCTCCCGTAAGCGGAGAGGAGCTTTATGACAGAATATACGGCATTCTTAAAGAGGTTGAGGACGAAGAACTCAGGAAGCTTACAGCTTCTCTGATGGAGAAGAACAGAGATAAGCTGGTGTACTTCCCGGCAGCTTCAAAAAACCACCATGCGATAAAAGGCGGTCTTATGTATCATGTTTACAGAATGCTGCTTACTGCACAGGCAGTGTGCGGGATATACCCGATATTGTCAAGAGACCTGCTTTACTGCGGAGTAATCCTTCATGATATTGCTAAACTGGAGGAAATAGACGCGGATGAACTGGGTATGGCGGACAGATATACCTTTGAGGGACAGATGCTGGGTCATATAGTACAGGGCATAAAAATGATAGATTCCGAATGCAGAGAACTGGGAATTTCCGACGAAAAGAGAATAATGATGGAGCATATGGTGCTTTCACATCATTATGAACCTGAATACGGAAGCCCGAAGAAGCCGATGTTTCCGGAGGCTGAGGTTCTGCACTATCTCGATATAGTGGATGCACGTATGTATGACATGGAAAAGTGGCTTGAAAACGTTGCTCCCGGAGATTTCTCTGACAGAATATGGTCCATGGACAACAGAAAGATATATAAACCTTTATTCGGAGAACAGTAATAATGGAAGAACTCAGAGGCCGCATCGAAGAAATCGTATTCTACAATGAGGAAAACGGATACCTGGTGGCCCTTGCCGTTACCGAGCAGGAGGAACCGGTGACCGTTGTGGGAAATCTGCCTTTCGCAAAGGAAGGCAGGAGTTTTTCATTTTTTGGAAAAGAAACGGTTCATCCTTCTTACGGGCCTCAGTTTTCTTTTGAGGATTACCGGGAAATACTTCCGACTACCAGGGAAGCTGTAGAATCATTTCTGAGCTCGGGAATAATAAAAGGAATAGGCCCCAAAACCGCTGCCGCAATTACAGAAAGATTCGGAGAGGACACTTTTAATATACTGGAGACCTGTCCCGAAAGGCTTCTCGAGGTTGAGGGAATAGGCGAGAAAAAGCTGGAGCAGATAAACGAGAGTTTCCGGGAGCACCGTGAGGTGAGTTCCATAGTGATGTTTCTGCAGAAATATCAGATATCAGCTTCCTACGCTGCGGCAATATACCGGAAATACGGAAATTCGGCTGTAAGGGTAATAGAGGAAAATCCTTACAGACTGGCTGACGACATATGGGGAATAGGATTTAAAACAGCCGACGCAATAGCTGAGAGGCTGGGAATCGGCAGGGATTCCGAGTACAGGATAGAGAGCGGAATAAAATATATTTTATCCAGAGAGGCTTCCGACGGACATACATATCTTCCGAAAAAAGAACTGATTGACAAAGCGGTATACGTTATGGGTGTGGATTCGATTCTTGTGGAGGATGTGATGGATACGATGCCGTTTAAGGGTGACATAAGAATTGAGACGATAGAGAACCGGACCTGCGTTTTTCTGATGATGTATTTTTATGCGGAAACAGGCGTGTGCTCAAATCTGGTGCGGCTTATAAAAGAAGAGCATAAGCAGATAATGACTGATACCGACGGCCTTATCGCAGCTGCGGAGGCGGATATGAATATATCGCTGGAAGAGGAGCAGATTAAGGCCGTGAAAAGTGCCGCGGAAAATGGTGTGTGCGTTATAACCGGCGGCCCGGGTACAGGAAAAACCACGATTATAAACACGATTATTCGAATTTTTGAGGAAAGCGGCTTTGAAACTGCGGTGGCGGCACCTACGGGGAGAGCTGCCAAAAGGATAACGGAGACCTCGGGATACGAGGCGAAAACCATCCATCGTCTGCTGGAATACGTACCGTCTCCGGGCTCGGGCGAGGGAATGAGTTTTCAGCGAAACGAGAATTCGCCCCTGGACGCGGATGTGGTGATAATAGACGAGGCATCCATGATAGATATTCTTCTGATGAATGCGCTTTTGAAAGCAATGAAGCCGGGATCCAGGCTTGTGCTGGTGGGAGATGCGGATCAGCTGCCTCCGGTGGGAGCGGGAAATGTACTCAGGGATATTATCGAAAGTGAACTGGTTCACACGGTAAAGCTCAGCAGAATTTTTCGACAGGCTCAGGAAAGTCTTATCGTTGTAAACGCTCATAGAATAAATAAGGGAGAATATCCTTACTACAATGAAAAGGACAAGGATTTCTTCTTCCTTAAAAGGGGAACGCCGGCGGGGATAGCGGAGACTATAATGGAACTGTGCCGGAGCAGACTGCCCTCGTTTTATAAAGACTGTGACGCTGTAAAGGATGTTCAGGTTATTTCCCCTGTGAAGAAAGGCGTTACCGGAACGATAAATTTGAATAAAGAACTGCAGACGGTCCTTAACCCTCCGGATGAAGGGAAAAATGAAAAGGTATTTAAAAACCGGGTTTTCCGTGAGGGAGACAAGGTAATGCAGATAAAGAACAACTATGATATCAAATGGAAGAACCTGAATGATTTTTCGGAAGGACAGGGGATATTCAACGGAGACATAGGCTATATAAGCAGTATAGATCATGAGTTTAACGAGATTACCGTAATCTTTGAAGATGTCAGGGCTGCGCTGTATGACGCAGCCAGGTTTGACGAGCTGGAACTGGCATACGCTGTAACGGTGCATAAAAGTCAGGGCAGCGAATATCCTGTAATAGTAATGCCGATGTCCTGGATACCTCCTGTGATGGCCACCAGAAATCTCCTCTATACTGCAGTGACCAGGGCTAAGACCGCTGCGGTTATAGTAGGAAATCCTTCGGTGATGAATGAAATGGTCGACAACAACCGGATTACCGACAGGTATTCCGGACTGAAAGCAAGGCTTAGGGTATTTTTGGATTATGAGTAAAGTAAATAAGGGATTGAGAGATATTTTCCGGGAGGTACTGTTTCCAGGGAATATTTACTGCATAGGCTGCGGTATGCCCATTAAGAATGAAGGCGGTTTGTCGCTGTGCGGGGAATGCAGAAGAAAAATGCTCGGGGGACTTCCTGAGAGCTGCGGAAGATGCGGCCATTTTGTCAGAAATAAGAGGACGCATTTCTGCGGGCACTGCGCAGCTGTGCCTCCGGTGTACGACAGGGGCAGGGCGGCGGTGGTTTACGGAAAGGAAGCGAAGAAGATAATATTCGCTTTGAAATATGGAGGCAAAGGTTATCTGGCGGATAATATAGCATATATTATGACTGACGCTGTTAAAAGTATGGGAGATTATGATATAATAGTTCCTGTTCCGATGCACAAAAGCAAAAAATCCTCAAGGGGATTCTGCCATACCACCCTGATTTCGAATAAACTGGGTGAAATTACGGGCAAACCCGTGTCCGGGGGTAATCTTGTCAGGATAAAAAAGACGGGGGCTATGAGCGGCCTTTCTCCTGAGGAGCGAAGGAATAATATACGGGGAGCGTTTGAAGTCAGAAACGGGAAGGAATTTGCGGGGAAAACCGTACTTCTGACGGACGATTTGCTGACTACCGGCAGTACGGCGGATGAATGTGCCGGAGTTCTGCTGAAAGCGGGAGCCGAAAAAGTATATCTGGCGGTTTTTGCATCGCCTTATGAAAATTACGATTGAAGAGAGCCCGGACCGCACGTGTCTGTGGTTGAAAGTCCAGGCCAGTCGCGGGCGAAGGGATCCACGTAAGCCGGCCGCAAAAGGGCGGACGGTGAGCATGGCGCGGTTTAGAAGTAAGTCCTGCCGGATATACCGAGAGGGGCAGTAGTAAAAGCGACCCTTTTGCGAACCCTCCAGCAGGCGGGTGTGGGGTCAAAGACCAGGTCAGGCGTGCGGTCCGGACTCTCTTTGTTGAAATTTCAACGCTTAATCATTACAAATATTTATTTATAAAATTTAATAAATTTTCAACAAAAACGCCAGAAAAATTGATATAATAAAGTAAGTAAATAATACTTGATGATATTGCTTTTGGAGGTGTTACTAATGAAGATTTTAATCACAGGAAAAAACGTTACCGTTGGCGATAATCTTGAAAAATTGATTAACACTAAATTCGGAAAACTCGACAAGTATTTTAACAGAGACGTTGAAATGACAGTAAATGTTTTTCAGCAGAAGGAAAGACACGGAGTGGAGGCAACGATTTTTGCCAAGGGAACCATTTTCAGAGCTGAGGATGCGGCTGCAGACCTTAACACAGCAATAGATAAGGTTTCGGATAAACTGGCTTCACAGCTGGCAAAATATAAAACAAAACTCCAGAAAAAGTACAAGGGACATGCTGCAAATGAAATTTTATTTGAAGCTATTCCGGATGATGAGCAGGAAGAAGAAGAACTCAAGGAAGTAAAGAGAAAGAGCTTTGATATCAAGCCTATGAGCGTTGAAGAGGCTATTCTTCAGATGGAACTTGTAGGACACAGCTTCTTTGTATTCATCAACATTGATACCGAAACGGTAAATGTTGTATATAAGAGAAGCGACGATAAATACGGTTTGCTGGAACCGAATTACTAAAATATAATATCAGGGCGGCAATGCTGTCGCCCTATATTTTTGCACTGATACTATAAAGGCGGGAGCATTCGGATGACAGAGTATCTGACAACTATGATATCCCAGGTGAGATGGGTGGATCTGCTTGATATAACCATCATTGCCTTTGCAATATATAAAATATTAAAATTTATTCAGGAGACCCGGGCGGCACAGCTTTTAAAGGGTCTTATTGTATTGCTCATAGCTACTGTGCTGAGCGATGTTTTGAAATTGTACACGGTCAACTGGCTGCTGGACGGTCTGCTGAAAGTGGGAGGAATTGCACTTATCGTTATTTTCCAGCCTGAAATAAGAAGAGGACTTCAGCATCTCGGGCGAGGAAGGGTGTTCTCCAGACAGTCTTCTGAAATCAACGGGGAGACCACGGATTATCTTACGGAGAACATGATGAACGCTCTGAGATATTTATCCAGAAACAAGGTAGGTGCGCTTATTATTCTAGAAAGAGAAACCGTGCTGGGGGACATTATTGAATCCGGCACATATTTGAATGCGGATATTACAAAAGAAATTTTGATAAATATATTTTATTCCGGAGCGCCTCTGCATGACGGCGCCGCAATAATAAGAGGAGACAAGATAGTTGCGGCGGGCTGTGTGCTTCCGCTGACCTCAAACAACAATCTGAGCTCCGAACTGGGAACGAGACACAGAGCAGGAATAGGAGTGACGGAAATCAGTGATGCCATAGCAGTTATAGTTTCGGAGGAGACAGGGGCTATGTCCGTTGCAACAAACGGAAATATTTCAAGATTCATGGATGCAACTGCCATGGAGAAAATAATAAGAAGCGTATTCATGAACGAGGATGACAGCCGGGGCTTCTTCTTCAAGCCGCTTTTTGACAGGATGAGAGGGAAGATAAATGGATAACAGGTTGTTTAGAAAGCTGTCAGCAGGAAATGAAAAAAACAAGCCGGAAAACAGCAGAAGAGTAAAAACGCTTAACATTATTCTGTCTGTGGTGCTTGCGGTTATTCTCTGGGCTTACGTAATAGGAGAAGTCAATCCCGAGACTGAGAAGACTCTTGAGGGAGTGCCTCTCAACATTGTGGGTGAAAAAACTCTGGAGTCTCAGGGCCTTGTGGTTATTACCGAATTTGAAGATGTAATCAGCGCGGTTATTAAGGGAAGACGCAGTGAAATTTACGGGATGACGGCAAATCGTCTTTCGGCAAGGATAGACGTTTCAGACTGCGCGGAAGGGGAAAATCAGGTCAGCGTAAAGGTGACGGCACCAAGCAATATTGAGGAAGCCGTTGCTGTAGACGGAGATATGGTAGTAGTTGTTGACCGGCTGGTTACAGAGAAAAAACCGGTTGATGTGGTAGTCAGCGGAGAATTAAGAGACGGCTGCGAAATGGATATCACAGAGATGAGCAGATCTTCTGTGGAAGTGTCGGGACCGAGCACATACGTAGACAAGGTGGATTCTGTAGTGGGAGTTCTTAAGGTAAAGGAAGGTCAGCAGGACTATTCTCAGGAAATATCCCTCATTGCCGTTGACAGGGACGGCAAGGCGGTCAAAGGCGTTGAAATTGAGGAGCCTTCCGTAAATATACAGGCAGTAAAGACTCTTGTTAAGTCCTTTGAGGTAAAAGTGAATTATACAGGAACCCCGGCCGAAGGCATTTCCCTTGTCATGCCGGATTCTGCGCCAATATCCCTGAAGGGAAAATACGAAGATATAACCGGTATAGATTCTATTGAAACCGAAACTGTGGATGTTTCCGGAATAACAGAAGACACATACGTTAATGCGGTGGTAAAAATACCTGCCGGCGCGGCGGTCGTGGACAGTCTTGGAAAGCCCGTTGAAGGACAGGCTGACGGGACTGTGGTGATAAAAGTAGAAATTAAAGTAAATCATACAGATATTGTATCAGATGGGGAGGAATGATATGGGAAGACTGTTCGGAACTGACGGAGTCAGAGGCGTTGCGAATTCAGAGCTTACGCCTGAACTGGCTTTTAATCTCGGAAAAGCGGGCGCTTATGTTCTCGCCAGAGAAGCGGAGAGACCTACTGTAATAATAGGAATGGATACCAGAGTATCCGGAGATATGCTTCAGGATGCGCTTTCGGCCGGAATAATGGCCATGGGAGCGAATGTAATCAAAGTCGGAATCCTTCCGACTCCAGCTATTGCTTATCTGGTAAAAAAATATAATGCCGATGCAGGTGTT
This sequence comes from Bacillota bacterium, assembly GCA_030526325.1. Classification (GTDB taxonomy): domain Bacteria; phylum Bacillota; class Clostridia; order Peptostreptococcales; family Anaerovoracaceae; genus RGIG1899. The sequence goes on along the minus strand of JAUNCY010000001.1, from coordinate 68 downwards.
GTAATATCCGCATCCCACAACCCTTTTGAATACAACGGAATAAAATTCTTTAATTCCGAAGGATTTAA
>JAUNCY010000026.1 GCA_030526325.1 Bacillota bacterium | reverse complement strand
TCATAGGGATATCTATCAGGCTGCTCTTTTTCAGTATGCTCCTGTAATGAGTGAAGGTGTCGAAACTCTTTTTCCCATGGTACTGCCCCATTCCCGAGTTTCCGACGCCCCCAAAACCCATATAAGGAGTAGCCAGATGAACAATTGTATCATTTATGCATCCTCCTCCAAAGGAACAGCTTCCCAGTACCCGCTCTTCAACAGATCTGCTTCCGGTAAACAGATATAATGCCAACGGCTTTGGTCTGGAACGCACAAAATCAATCGCTTCTGACAAATCCCTCCATGTAATAACGGGTAGAATCGGCGCAAAGATTTCTTCATTCATAATCAGTGAATTCGGATCAACATCAATTATTACAGCAGGCTCAATGAATCTGCGCTCATCGTCGGTTTTACCTCCGTAAACTACCTTCTGATTATCCAGCATTTCTTTTTTCCTTCTGTAATGCTTTTCGGAAATTATTGTGACCATGTCTGACATATCCCCGTTCGGGAAAAATTCCGTAACGGCTTTTTTATAATATTCAATGAACTCATCCCGTATACACTCTTCAATAAGAAGATAATCCGGTTCGACGCAGGTCTGACCTGAGTTCAATATCTTTCCAAAAGCAGTTCTTTTGGCTGCGGATTTCAAATCAGCTGTCTTATCAATAATAACAGGACTTTTTCCTCCCAGTTCAAGAGTAACCGGTGTAAGATTCTTTGCAGCTGCGGCCATTACATCCCGGCCAACCTCCACAGATCCCGTAAAAAATATATAATCAAACTTCTGCTCCAAAAGTTCAACATTCTCTCGTCTGCCGCCTTCAACAACCGCAATATATTCTTCCGGGAATGTTTCGGATATTATCTCTCTTACAATCCTTCCTGATTGTGGAGCATAAGCCGAAGGCTTAATCACTGCGCAGTTTCCTGCAGATATTGCCCCTATTAACGGCTCCAGGCATAGCTGAACCGGATAATTCCACGGCGACATAACAAGTACAGTTCCGTAAGGCTCCGGAGAAATAAAGCTCTTTGAATAAAACTGCGCCAAAGGCGTCTTTACGCGCTTTTCCCGCATCCATTTTCCCAGGTTGTTTATGTGATATCTGATTTCGTCAAGCACAATCCCGGTCTCGCACATATAGCTTTCAAATGGATGCTTGTTTAAATCTGCCCTAAGAGCTTCCGCTATTAGTTTCTCATTATCCGATACGGATTCTCTCAGCTTTTTCAGAGAATCAATCCTGAACTCAAAGGTTCTTGTGGCCCCTGAAGTAAAATATTCCCTCTGTTTTCTTACCAGTTCTTCCGCTTTAATTTTTACGGTTTCTTTCATGTTCTCTCCCAAAAGACGCATATATTGAAAATACAATATATGCGTCTAATCTCATCAAATATTTATCCCCTCAACGAACTCAATCCTGTCGCCGCATATCCCTATTGCATCGAAACTTATTTCTCTGCCTTCCAAACCCTTAGTATAAATATAATACCCTGCGGTATTTATTATATGGGTTAATTTGTAATAGTTTATCGCCTCAAGAGGACTGCCGAACCGTTCTCCGCTTCTGGTCTTAACTTCCACGAAGTGAATCACACCGGATTTCTCTGCGATAATATCCACTTCACCGGCTCTGCACCGATAGTTTCGCTCCACAATTCCGTATCCCCTTTTCTGCAGAAATTCTACAGCAGTATTCTCTCCCCATCTTCCCTTTTTTACATTATATGAATTCATTATAATTCATCATTTTCCGGCAATTCTGACTCTGCCGCAGCATCGGCATCCGGATTACTCTTCTTTCTGTAGTATTCCCTGACCTGAGCTTCCATTTTTCCCATAATTTCAGGATGCTCTTCAAGAAATCTCTTAGCATTTTCTCTGCCCTGTCCGATTCGCTGTCCATCGAAGCTGTACCATGATCCGGCTTTTTCTGCCGCTTTTACGTTAACAGCACAGTCAAGAATATCTCCTGATCTTGAAATACCCGTACCGTACATAATATCAAACTCTGCAACCTTGAAAGGCGGGGCAACCTTGTTCTTTACTATTTTTGCTCTGGTTCTGTTGCCTAGAATTTCGTCTCCCATCTTTATCGCTTCGCCTTTTCTGATATCTATTCTCATGCTGGCATAGAATTTCAGTGCTTTACCTCCGGTGGTGACCTCCGGATTTCCAAACATAACACCGACTTTTTCTCTTAACTGATTAATAAATATAGCCGAAGTATTTGATTTATTGATAGCTCCCGCAAGCTTTCTTAATGCCTGGGACATAAGTCTTGCCTGAAGACCCACATGTGAATCTCCCATCTCTCCCAGAATTTCCGCTTTCGGTACCAATGCAGCAACAGAATCGATAACCACAACATCTACGGCTCCGCTTCTGACCAGTACTTCGCATATTTCGAGAGCCTGCTCTCCGGTATCCGGCTGAGAAACTATAAGCTCGTTGACGTCTACTCCAAGTCTTGCTGCATATTCCGGATCAAGAGCATGCTCCGCATCGATAAAAGCGGCTTTTCCGCCGTTTTTCTGAGTCTGAGCAATTATATGAAGAGTAACTGTTGTTTTACCTGATGACTCCGGGCCATATATTTCTATTATTCTTCCTCTCGGTATTCCGCCGATTCCGGTTGCAATATCAAGACTGAGAGCTCCCGTTGAAATCGACTCAATATTAAGTTTCGCTTCTTCATCTCCAAGACGCATTATCGCGCCTTTACCGAACTGTTTCTGTATCTGCTGCATAGCCGCTTCAAGGGCTTTGTTTCTTTCTTCGTTATTAATTTCCATCCTTACCTCCAAGCAAAAGTGAACATTTGTTCTTTTGTATAATATTACTCTATTTTCTTATTTCAGTCAAGCGCTTTTTATGCAGTGTTTTTAACCGGTTAAGCAGAATGGATTAATATAATCCGCAGCATAATACATCCTCTGCACCACGGCATCTCTGATACTTTATTTCTCCGGCACGAACAAAAGATGCCCTGGCTGCAATAGCAGCAGTCACTTCATTTATAATTGCAACACAAACGACATTTCCCCGAACAAACAGCCCGTTTTCCAGATTTTTACTGCCGGCGGGATAAGGCTGCTTATCCCATTTCTCTCTTTTTTACTGCCCGTGGGATAAGCTAATTTGGGACACTGTGGAAGCAAAATCCTGACAGATTAGGTATAATGAATTAAATCATTTGTATGCCATTTAACACAGTTGTTTTCATTTCCGGAACATCCATGTTTATGTCGTGATTTGGTTTCAATTCAATCGTCGCGCACCCACATAGCTGGTGGTTTATATTTCGCTCGCTTCACGAGTTCAACCGAATTACGACCCATAAAAACCTGCTAAGAAAAAGGGCGCTGCCCTAACGAATACTATCCGTTAGGGCGACAGCCCCTCGCCTTTCTGCCTCTTCATTCAGCTTCTCTTCCGCTCACAATGGAATAATATGTATTGGAGGTTATTTTATATACCGCCGCGTAGAGAATTCCAAATATCAGAACACTCAGTCCGTAAGTGGTAAGAAACAGATTAAGGTTATTCAGATTGAAGAGAATAAGAAGCTTTCTAATCATAGGAAATGCAAACGAGGTATGTATAACCGCGGTAACAAGCGGCAGAAAGAACACAGTAAGCATCTGTGAATTTACACTTTTTTTGATATCCTCCCTTGTCATTCCCACTTTCATCATTATCTCAAATCTGCGCTCATCCTCAAATCCCTCCGAAATCTGTTTATAATAAATTATCAGAACCGCCGCGAAAATAAACACAATACTCAAAAGGATTCCCATATAAAACAGAGTTCCGAAGGTTGAGTAGAAATCCTCTCTGTTGTCCTCAAGACACTCCACATTATATGAACACTCTCCATCATAGTTTTCCGTAAAAAACTCTCTTATGCAGTCTTTCATCCCTGCTGCGGCAGCAGATTCCTTTTCCTTTCCTGCATCCGAATCATATCCGTAATACCAATGCAGCTTCAAAGCGGAATTACCGTTGTAATCCTTGAGTTCAGTTATGCTGCCCAGACTTTCGTCCAGATTCGATACAACTATATATAATGAAGAAATTACGTCAATATCTGAAGTGCTGTCGTCAAAGAAATCATTCAGAACCTTTTTTACTTCAAAGGTTTTACCGTCTTTGATTGTAAAAGTCTTCTTCTGATATTCTTCCTTCGCCGAATATATCATAACCTGATCTTTTTCAAGAGTCTCATTCGCACCCATTACCCGGTTGTAATCCGCTACAGGAATCAAGTATACCTGATTAACATTTGAATACGAATTAACTCCGAAAGCCAGAATATCCCCATCACTGACATCGGTATTCAAAATTCCGTCTTTAAGAAGCCCCGTTACAACGCCGTAGCGATAGTCGAGAATATTTAACTGATCTGTGCCGTTCTCCCAGGCAGCTCCTTCGAATCTATCCCGCAAATCCGCCACATTAGCGTCACTCAGGCTTCCCGGAATTTCAAATTCCACGTCAGCCGCCACATCTCTGGGGTATCTGGTATGAATGCTGTCCTCTGCGCCGAAATAAAGACATGCCGTCGAAGAAATCATCACCAGAACCATGGTAATCAGTATGCAGATTGAAGCAAGTCCGGCCCCGTTGCGCTTCATTCGATATGCCATTGAAGACACGGATACAAAATGATTTGCTTTATAATAGTAGCTTTTGTTCTTCTGAAGCGCCCTGCACATAACAACAGAACCTGTAATAAATATTATGTACGTTGCTGCTATTACCATGAGCACTGCTGCGAAAAACCAGGTGAAAGCTCCCAAAGGCTCTTTGATACTTACCGCGATATAATAGGCTGCGCCGAGTATTACAATTCCCGCTATTCCCAGAATACGGTTTGCTTTCGGAGGCTTTTCTCCTGTACTTTCACTTTTAAGCAGCTCCGCAGGATTTGAAACCTTAATCTGAATAATAGAATTTACGAAAATTATCGCAAATATCGCTCCGAAAACCACCAGAGTGCGAATTGCCGCAGCAGGCGAAACAGAAAAAGAATAATCAATTTCAGCCTTTAATATATTAAGAAATCCCAGTTCTGCCAGTTTAGACAATCCTATCCCTGCAGCAAGTCCTCCTGTCAGAGACAATGCCGCAGTAATCAGGTTTTCCCACAGCATAATCATACCGATATTTCCTTTGCCCATGCCCAGAATATTGTACAGTCCAAGTTCCTTTTTCCTTCTCCTGATAAGAAAAGAATGGGTGTAAAACAGAAAAATCAGGGAGAACAGCGCCATAACCCAGCCGCCGAATCCCAGCATCGACTGCATTGTTCCTCCTCCGGAGGACCCTTCCAGTATTCCAGATTCAGAAAGGAAAACAATAATATAATGCATTGCCGTCATGATTATGCAGGTCAGAATGTAAGGAATATACAGTCTGCCGTTTTTTCTGATTCCTGTCAGCGCCAGTTTCGGATACAGTCCTGTTTTCATTCTCTTTCACCGCCTGTCGCAAGAAGTGTAAGCGTATCGGAAATCATCTGATACATTCTCTCATTTGAATTTTTTCCCCTGTATATCTGATGAAACACTTCTCCGTCCTTAATAAACAGAACTCTTCCCGCATGACTTGCCGCTTTCACGGAGTGAGTAACCATGAGAATAGTTTGTCCCATCTCGTTTATACTGCCAAAAATCCTCAGAAGTTCATCCGTTGCCTTTGAGTCCAGTGCCCCTGTAGGCTCATCCGCAAGTATAATCTTAGGCGCAGTAATAAGAGCTCTTGCAGCGGCTGCTCTCTGTTTCTGTCCTCCGGAAATCTCATATGGATATTTCTTAAGAATATCGGAAATTCCCAGCTGCTCGGCTATGGGTGACAGCCTTCTGCTCATTTCACTGTGGCTTTTCCCTGCCAGAACCAGCGGAAGAAAAATATTGTCCTCCACATTAAAAGTATCCAGAAGATTGAATTCCTGGAACACAAAGCCAAGATTATCCCTTCTGAAAGCGGCAGTATGAGACTCCTTTATGTCGGAGAGGTCCCTACCGTCCAGAATCACGGTTCCTTCCGTGGGCTTGTCCAGTGCCGCAATGATATTGAGCAGGGTGGTCTTTCCGGAACCCGATTCTCCCATAATTGCAACATACTCTCCCTCTTCTACACTGAAGGATACGTTTCTCAAAGCCTCTACCCGGTTTGAACCGAAACGGCTGGTGTAGATCTTTTTTACTCCGTTTACTTCTAAAATATTCATTCATAAACCCCCTTTTGTTTTATGCCGTTATTATAACAAAAGGGAGAATTCGTTCTCCATAGAATAGGCTTACAAATCCTCCCGAAAATCTAACATTATTGTAAGAAGTTATTCAAATTCAGGCCTGCTTTGAACCATGTCGATAAACACTGCCGTGCCCCTGTCAGGCTCCGATTCTATTGTGATTCGGTGTCCCAGCCTGCTGCATATCCTCCTGCATAAATACAGTCCAAGACCGCTGGCTTTTTTATCCCTGCGTCCGTTTCTTCCCGTATATCCCTTTTCGAAAATTCTGGGTATATCCTCAGGAGCTATTCCCATGCCCGTATCTGAAATGCACAGTATCCTGTCTCCTTTTAGTGAAACGGTTATTGATCCTGACAGTGTATACTTAAGAGAATTTGACAGAACCTGCTCAATCACAAAGGAAAGCCACTTCTCGTCCGTTACCACGACAGTATCCAGAGGCTCATAAACAAGGCTCAGTTTTCGGCTGATAAATTCTCCCGCAAATTTTTTCACTGCCTGTCTCACAATATCGTCCAGTTCATATTCTTTGATAACATAATCCGAGGTGTCGGAATCCAGTCTCAGATACATCATAACCATTTCCACGTACTGTTCCACCCGGAAAAGATCTGCAGAGAGTTTTCTGGACAGAGATGAATCCTCGTTCTGCAGATTCAGCCTCATAGAAGCTATAGGCGTCTTTATCTGATGAGCCCAGGCCGAATAATAGTCCGTCATATCCGTATATTTCAAGTTCATGCTGTTTCGCACTGCATTGTATTCCCCGCATAAAACATCTATAATGCGCCTGCATTCCTCCTCTTCTATTCCGTCTGCTTCGGGAAGGGTTCCTGTCACAATATCCAGAACTCCGCTAATCTTCCGGAGTTCCGTGTATTTTTCACGTACACGTCTGAAATCCATATACATAAAAATCAGACCCGCCGCCCCGCAGAGAATCACAGGATATATCACTGCTTTAACAGGCAGGTGGTAAAGCCTGAAAGATACCGCAAAAACCATGGTGAATGCGGCAAACACACATATTCCTCTTCTTCTCTGTTTTAAATATAATAAAAATAATCTCATTGTAATCTCCGGTTTATCAGTCTCCTACTATATATCCTACTCCGAATTTTGTGGTTATAAAATCATTCAGACCCGCTGCATCAAGCTTTTTCCGCAGCCTTCCGACATTAACAGACAAGGTGTTCTCATCTACAAAGCTCTCGTTTTCCCATAGTCTCTCCATAATCCTCTCACGGCTTACGGTTCTTCCCTTGTTCTCCATGAGAATGAGAAGAATACGATATTCGTTTTTTGTCAGCAATATCCGGTTTTCTTTATACGTTAAGGTGTTGTCACCGGTATTTAATATAGCTCCTCTGTGCTCTATGACCGGTATCCCCGACGAAAAATCATATGTGCGTCGAAGCAAAGCCTGAATTTTTGCCATCATCACACTCTGATCAAAGGGTTTTGAAATAAAATCATCAGCACCCATGTTTACCGCCATAACAATATTCATGTTGTCCGAGGCTGAAGAAATAAATATCAGAGGAACTTTGGAAACCCTGCGGATTTCACTGCACCAGTGGTAGCCGTCAAAAAAAGGCAGCATTATGTCCATAAGCACCAGATGCGGGTCAAATTCAGCAAACTCCTGCATTACGTTTCTGAAGTTTTTGACGCACCTGACCTCCAGTTCCCACATCTCCGCCTGTTTTTTTATGGCCTCAGCTATGCCAATATCATCCTCAACTATCATCAGTCTGTACATTATATATCTCCTTTCGCTCTCCATACCCTGTTTTGCAGAAATTCTACCACACATTTTACTTTCGGACAATTCTGCATTGTCCGGTATGTATCTCAATAAAAAATAAGCGGTACAGGGAAAGTTTCCCGGCACCGCTTAACAACTCAGTTTCCGCACTCTATACTGATTTCGTTGAATACGCGAAGAATGTCGTCGGTTGAGGTTTTTGCTTTTTCTTCGCTGTTTTTATCCATTACTATTTTGCCTTTATCCATCATTATGAGGCGGTCTCCGTATTCCACCGCATATCTGAGGTTGTGAGTAACCATTATGGCTGTCAGTTTCTTTTCCCGGATTATCTTATTCGTAAGAACCATTATGATTTCCGCCGTATGTGGATCCAGCGCCGCCGTATGTTCATCCAGAATAAGAAAGTCTAGCTTTGTCATGGATGCCATAACAAGAGCAGCCGCCTGCCTCTGACCGCCTGACAGAGAACCTACCTTTATATCCATCTTATCCTCCAGCCCAAGTCCCAGAATTTCAAGCTGTTCTTTGTAAAAATCGATTCTCTTTTTGTTTATTCCCCTTCCAAGCCCGAAAAACTTCGCTTTGTTGTCAGCCAGAGCCATATTTTCGAGAATGGTCAGGTTAGGGCAGGTGCCCATGGAAGGATTCTGATAAACTCTTCCCATCATCTTGTATCTCTCGTACTCTTTCAGCTTCATTATACTGTTTCCGTTGATGAGCACGTCTCCGCCTTCAACAGGAATGCTTCCGCAGATTATATTAAGGAGTGAGGTTTTTCCGCTGCCGTTGCTGCCTACGATGGATATGAACTCCCCGTCTTCTACCGACAGGCTGAAATCCTTAAAAAGGCACATTTCCGTTACGGTCCCGGGATTATATACTTTTGTTATATTTTTAAGCTCCAGCATATTTCTTTCCCTTTCCTTTCTCCACATTTCCTATCACCAGAATAACAAGGAAAAGCAGCGCAGTTATCAGCTTCAGCAGATTTGCAGGAAGTCCCATACTTATCGCAGCCTGTATGCATGCCTTATAAATCACACTGCCGGTCAGTACCGCAGTAGTGCCCTTTACAAAACTCATTCTTCTGAAAAGAGTTGTTCCTATTATTACTGCCGCCAGGCCGAAAATCATCTGACCTGTACCCATAGTGCTGGCAAAAGCCCTCTGCTCGTGACATACGATACATCCCGAAAGCGCCACCAGCGCATTCGCTATAACAAGTCCGAGGATTTTTACACGGCCCTTGTCCTTTGCCAGAGAAGTAACCAGAACATTGTTGTCGCCGACAGCTCTGAGAAGAAGGCCGCTCTTAGTTTTAAAATAAAAATCAAGGATAAGCTTAAATAAAATTACCAGGATAAGAGATACAATAAGCTTTCTCTGTATCAGCGAAAAGCTTCCGAACAGCATCATTGTCGGTCCCGCAGAGAAAATCGTATCGACAGCCCTTTCAACCGCCAGGTTCGATCCCGCAATCTGAAGATTTATGGAAAACAGTGCAGTCATCGTGATAATTCCCGCCAGCAGATCTCTGACTCCGAGTTTTACGTGTATCAGCCCCGTTGCCAGACCGGCAGCAGCTCCCACTGCCAGAGCACACAGAAGTGTGAGATACGGGTTAAATCCGTTTACCAGCATAACCGCAGTAACAGCAGCTCCCAGAGGGAAGCTGCCGTCAACAGTAAGGTCAGGAAAATCGAGTATTTTGTAGGTAATAAATATGCCGTATGAAAGCAAAGCATATATAAAACCCTGAGTAAGTGTACTTATTATCAGATCAATCATTGTTTCTAACCTCAACCAGTAGTATTATCTGTAATTATTCTTCGGATGTTTCCACAGCACCGTCTTTAACATCCTGAGGAATTTCCATTGAGAGAGCTGCAAGAGCTTTTGAATTGATATATATGCTGTAATCTGTGATTGTTTCGTATTCCATTTCAGAAGCTTTTGCTTCGCCTTTCAGAATCTTAGCTGCCATAGCTCCTGTTTTCTTTCCGAGTTCGATATAGTCAATACCTGCTGATGCAACACATCCTTTTACAACCTGTTCGATTTCACTTCCGTAAACCGGAATTCCTGCAGCATCTGTCTTTTCAAGAACTGAAGGTAAAACGCCTACCACGTTATTGTCTGTGAGGTTTGAGAAGCAGTCAACGCCTTTTTTAATAAGTGTATCAACAGCCTGTGTTACCTCTGCCTGTGCAGTTACGCCTGCAGCTTCTATTGTAAATCCGTAGTCGCCTGCTTTTTCCTGATATTCGGCTATAGCTGATACTGAGTTAGGTTCACTTGTTGTATACACTATTCCGATTGTTTTAGCATCCGGCTGGATTTTTCTGATGAGTTCAAGCTGTGCTTCTATAGGAAGCTTGTCGGATGTTCCTGTAACATTCCCTTCGGTAAGTCCAGCAGCTTTCGGATCTGTGATAGCTGTGAAGATTACAGGAATGTCTTTGTCTTCAGCAGCAGTAAAGCATGCCATTGCGGAAGGTGTTGCGATACCGCACATGATAGCCACATTGTTTGCCGAGAAATTCTGGCTTATCTGAGCTGAAATATTATCATCGAAGCCCGCATTCTGATATTCGATTGCAAAATCTGTTCCTTCAACAAGGCCTGCATCCTTGAGACCCTGAATAAAGCCTTCTCTGCAGTTGTCGAGAGATGAATGCTCTCCGTACTGATTGATACCTATTACAGGAACGTCTCCGCTGCCTTCTGCGTCTCCGCCGCTGCCGCTGCCGCATGCAGCCATTGTGAATGTCATTGCCATAATCATAATCATACATAATAATTTTTTCATTTTAATTCTCCTTTTCAAATCCTTCAATTTCAAATCATAAATATTTTATATCCGTGTTTCCCTGTTTTCTAAATTATGCACGGCTTCGCCAGTTCTTCGATAAAATAAACATTTTTAATCTCCTCTGCAATAAAAAAAATCCTGTCCCACATAATCATGGGACAGGAACAATCCTGCGGTGCCACCCAAGTTGATGAATAATCATCCTCTCGTCTTCACACTAACATGCGAGTCACATTGATAACGGGTGTGCTTTCCCGTTGGCTACTGCGCTGATTATCTGCGCCTTCAGCCACCCTCATAAGTCCATTCGCTTTAAAATCCCCTGCCGCAATCCCACCGCCTGCAGCTCTCTGTGAGTTTCATATTAAAGTTACTATTCTTAATCAACGGTTTGAATATGTACGTATAATACCACCGGTATTTTGCTGTGTCAATAGAAATTTTTCTGTTTTTTTAAATCTAAATCAGTTTATTTATCATGTTAAGCATAAGCATAACCGTATAGTTTCTTATCCAGTTACGGCTTACAGGCCTTACTCTGTACTCATTACATACTGTTTTTCCGTCAAAATCAGCACAAATATAGACCAGACCTACCGGTTTCTCCGCCGTACCTCCTGTCGGACCCGCTATCCCGGTAACCGAAATGCAGACTCTGCTTCCTGTTTTTTTCTTCAGTCCCGCGGTCATCTCCCTTGCGGTTTCCTCGCTGACCGCACCGAATTTTTCCAGAGTTTCGCTGCTTACACCCAGTTCTTCCTCCTTGGCACGGTTGCTGTATGTCACCAGACCTCTTTCAAATACGGATGAAATTCCGTCCACACCGATAAGCGTTCCCGCGAAAAGACCTCCTGTACAGGATTCCGCACAGGAAATGGAAAGGTTGTTTTCAATAAGTTTTTTTGCAACCACATCCTTAAGATCCTCATCATCATAGCTGTATACAGCATCTCCGGCAATTCTTCCGACCTCAGCCGCCATTTTATCAACTGCAGCGGCAGCCTCCTCCATAGTCTTTCTCTTAGAGGTAATCCTGACACTGACCTCACCCTCCTTGGCGTAGGTTGCTATTGTGGGATCCGTCTGCCCTGTTATCAGATTTTCGAGCATGCTTTCCAGCTGTCCTTCTCCTATGCCGAATATTCTGAGCATCCTGTAATAAATTACATCGCTGGTCTTAGAGCGCAGATAAGGATCAACCGATTCCTCAAACATCTTTGTCATCTCTCTCGGAGGTCCCGGAAGACAGATTATTATCTTTCCGTTCTTTTCAAAAATACATCCCGGAGCAGTTCCTCCGTTATTCGGAAGAATGATTCCGTCATCCACAGGCAGCATGGCCTGTTTAACGTTGTTTTCACTCATGACTCTTCCGGTTCTCGTGAAATAACCCCGGATTTTTTCCAGCGACTCTTCATGAAGCCTGAGTTCGCAGCCCATAACCTCCGCAGCCATCTCCTTTGTCAGATCATCCTGCGTAGGTCCCAGACCGCCGGTGGTGATTATCAGATCCACCTCGCTGAGCATCCTTCGCATTACCTGTTTCACTCTTTCAGGATTATCTCCCACGGTTTCGTGGTACATCACGTCTATTCCCATAAAATTAAGCTTACGGGACAGGTACACTGTGTTTGTATTTGTTATCTGACCGAAAAGTATTTCAGTGCCTACGCTTAAAATCGCTGATTTCATTTACAACATCTCCTTATGCTTTACCCTTTGAATACGTCTTTATTTTTAATAATATAATCCACACCGGAAATTACAGTGAGAATAACAGCTATCCACATAATGATGTCCGCAAGGGGGAATCCGTCCCATCCGAAAGGCCAGTTTTCCATGAGAAGAAGGATGACTGCAACCATCTGAGATATGGTCTTGAGCTTTCCCCATTTTGACGCAGCTATTACTATGCCCTGACTTGCCGCAACAGCTCTGAGGCTTACGATGAGAAGCTCTCTTGCAAGGATAACGAATACCATCCATGCCGCTGCGTGCCCCAGCTGAACCAGACACAGAAGAGCAGCGGTTACCAGAAGCTTGTCCGCAAGAGGATCCATAATCTTGCCGAAGTTGGAAATCAGATTGTACTTTCTTGCAATATGACCGTCCAGTGCGTCGGTTATCGACGCAGCCACAAAAACAACCGCCGATATATACGAGTGTCCCGTCATAAGCAGAATCATAAATACCGGTATCAGAATCATTCTCAAAATCGTAAGTTTATTAGGTAAATTCATTTACAGCGCCTCCCCTGTCAAATCATAATCAAATGCATCCGTTATTCTGACTTTAACGAATTCTCCCGGACTAAGTTCTCTTTGCGAGGTGAAAATCACAGCATTATCTATTTCCGCCGCATCGAATTCCGTTCTTCCAATATACGCATTGTCTTCGTCCGGTCCTTCCTCAACCAGAACCTCGTACACATCCCCAATCCGCTTAATGTTCTTTTCAAGAGAAATTCCCTGCTGAAGCTGCATCAGAGCCTCCCGCCTTCTCTCCTTCACGTCGCTTCTGACCTGAGGCTTAATCTGAGCAGCCGGAGTGCCCTCCTCCTTCGAGTAAGAGAAAACTCCCATCCTGTCGAACTGCATTTCCTCTATGAAATCATACAGCTCATCGAATTCTGCTGCTTTTTCTCCCGGAAATCCGACTATAATAGTTGTTCTGATAACAATTTCCGGAATCTCGCTGCGAAGAAGCTTTACAACTCCTTCAATATCCGCCTTTCGGGATCTTCGGTTCATGGCTTTCAGTACCGTGTCGCTCCCGTGCTGAACCGGCATGTCAATGTATTTGCATACTTTCGGATTGTCACGGATTTCCTGAACCAGCCTGTCCGTGATTCTGTCCGGATAACAGTACATGAGCCTTATCCATTTGATTCCCTCTACGTTCTTCAGATCCGCAAGAAGCTCCGGAAGGCCGTAGTCGTCATAAAGTCCGTAACCGTAATTTGTTACATCCTGAGCAATAAGAACAAGCTCCTTAGCTCCGTTTTTTGCCAGTGCTTCCGCTTCTTTAAGTATTGCCTCTTTTCTTCGGCTTCTGTATCCTCCTCTTATTGAGGGAATCACGCAATATGTACATCTGTTATCGCAGCCTTCGGCAATTTTAAGATATGCTGAAGCATTTCTGATTTCAGGAAGGATTCCTTCAAATTCCTCGAATTCCTTTCCCGCCTCCCTTTCGTGCCTTGCTCTTCCTTTTCTGACAGCTTCGTCAATGAGTTCCGGCAGCTTTCCGTAGTCGTTTACGCCTATAATAAGATCCGCTTCCGGCATTTCCCTGAAAAGGTCGTCGTTGTACCTTTGACCCAGACAGCCGGTTACTATAAGCATCCTGCATCCGGTTTTCTTGTACTCCGCCATTTCGAAAACAGTTCCTATGGACTGCTCTTTGGCATCCTGAATAAAAGCGCAGGTGTTGACAATGATTATGTCGGCATCCTCCGGTTCCCCGGCAATTTCATATCCGGCATCCGTTAGAATGCCCAGAGCCATACGGGAATCCACTTCGTTTTTCGGGCATCCCAGTGTTTCTATAAATACTTTCATATAACCTCCGGGTCAGGATCCGGCTCGTACTCCGGTGCCTGACTGTCTGAATTGTACTCGTCGCTTACATAACGGGTTTCTCCGTCAAAATTATCCTCATCATCAGAGTCAGCGTCATCATTCTTCAAATCAGCCTCACTGACAGCTCTGTTGTCAAGTTCCTCAAGCCCTGCCTTGGAAAGCAGTACTCTTCTGGGCCGGCTTCCGTCGGGAGGACCTACTATTCCTCTCTCCTCCATCATGTCAACAAGCCTTCCTGCTCTGTTGTAGCCGATTCTGAATTTTCTCTGAAGTCTGGAAACAGATGCCTGTTCCTCTTTGACCACTAACTCTATGGCATCCCGGAGAAGCTCGTCCACTCCTTCTTCGTTATAATCTATTTTAGAAGCCTCTATGGTATCCATAAGATCATTCGAATACTCCTGTTTATGATCCTGATTCGATACATAATCTATTACCGCAGCAATCTCGTCCTCGGAAACAAAGTTTCCCTGAACTCTTAAAGGCTTGCCCATTCCGCCCAGAGGGCTGAACAGCATATCGCCCTTGCCTACCAGCTTTTCGGCTCCTGCACCGTCCAGAATAGTTCTGGAATCTATCTGTGATGAAACCGCAAATGCTATTCTGGAAGGGATATTTGATTTAATTACGCCCGTTATTACATCGACTGAAGGCCTCTGAGTGGCAACGATAAGGTGCATTCCCGCCGCTCTTGCCATTTGAGCAAGACGACAGATTGCATCCTCAACCTGCTGAGGCGCCGCCATCATAAGATCCGCAAGCTCGTCTATAATGATTACTATCTGGGGCATAGGCTCCAAATCTTCATTCTTTGCCGCTTTTCTGTTGAATCCTTCGAGATCCTTAACTCCGTATTCGCTGAACCTGGTGTATCTGTCTTCCATTTCTTTTACAGCCCAGTTCAATGCAACTGCAGCCTTTGATGCATCGTTTACAACAGGTATCAGAAGATGAGGGATTCCGTTGTAGTTGCTCAGTTCAACCACCTTCGGGTCAACCATGATAATTTTTACCTCATCGGGTTTTGCTTTATAAAGCAGACTCAAAATAATACTGTTTATGCATACGCTTTTTCCCGAGCCTGTAGAACCTGCGATAAGAAGATGCGGCATTTCCTTCAGATTTGCCGTGACCGGATTTCCCGATACGTCTCTGCCAACAGCAAAAGTAATCTTGGATTCGCTGTTCTGAAACTCTCTGGACTCAATAATCTCCCTGAGAAATACAGGTTTTTTATCGTTGTTTTCTATTTCTATGCCCACTGCTGCTTTTCCCGGTATGGGCGCTTCCATTCTAATGCTTCGTGCCTCAAGATTCAGCGCAATATCGTCCTGAAGACTGACTATGCGGTTGACTTTTACTCCCGGAGCCGGCTGAACCTCAAATCTTGTAACCGACGGTCCCCGGCTTACCTTTATGACTCTTGCGTCTACATTAAAACTCTTGAGAGTTTTTTCAAGAAGAGCTGCCTTTTGGGTAAGTTCCAGATTCTCGTTTATTCCGCCGGAAGAGCTGTTTCCTTTCAGAAGGTCAATAGGAGGGAATTTATATTCAAGTTCCTCCCCGGTTTCCGAAGACATATCAGGTCTTTTTACCGCCATTTCGGATTTGATTTCCTCAATGCCCTTTTCAAGTTCGTTTTTGTCCATCATCTCTTTTTTCAGAATACTGTTTTTAACAGTACCTGCTGATGCCGCTCCGGCTGCGACTCCTGCTCCGGCTGCGGCTGCTCCTACTGTTGCTGCTCCTGATGCTCCGGCCGCTGAAGCACCGCCCTCTGACACAGCTTTACCCGGCACTCCTGTTCTTCCTGATGTCCCCTGTGCTCCGGATGTTATCTTATCCCCGGAAATAGGGACGGCAGGCAGTCCGGCAGAATCCGAAACGCCTTCTTCGCCGGAAGTTCTGTCAGAAGATACATGCTTCGAAGCAGAACTGTCTTTAATATCATCATTAAATGCCGCCATTATTCTGAAATTCTCATCATCCTCAGGCGCAGTTTCCTCAAATGGACTTCTGAATGAAAGGGAATTGATTTCGTCCAGATTCCGTACCGAAGTCCGGTCTTTGTTTCTCATAGCGCCCGCATAAATGCTGTCCGCTCCTCCCAAACCGTAGCTTACTGTTTCTCCCGATTCTGCCTGTTCCGGAACCGGCGCAGCTTCTTCTCCGGCTTTCGGGATTTCCTCACCGGAAGAGCCTCCTGACTTTTCCCCGTCTTTTCCTTTCATATCGGGAATTTCTTCAGCTTTTACATCATCCATATCATCCTTTCGGCTGAACATTGATTTCTCGTCCGCCTTAAGATAATTTATTATACTTTTCTTTTTTCCCGAATTCTTTTTTTTCTTTTCTTCAGCCGCTATATGAGAGTTCTCCAGATATTCATCCATATCCAGCGGGTATTCGCTTATGCTGTTTTCGTCCGGCTCCGAGTACAATGCCTCTTCGATTTCCTCCTTGAGTCTTTCCCTTCGCTGCTCTTCCCTGTCATCTCTAAAATCATTTATGCTGTCCATAATAAAAGAGAACGGTTTATTCATGGTAATCAGCGCCGAAATGACCATACATGCGGCAGTAATAATATATGCTCCTCCTTTTCCGATGACCTTCACAAGCACAAAGGCCATGAGCATACCGATAAAGCCGCCTCCTTTTTTGCCGACTCCGTCGATAAAGCATTCTTTCAGCCACGTCCATCCGAATTTTACAGTAGAAATATCTCCTAATTTTCCTATAGAGTATGCCGCTGCAATCAGAATAAAAAATCCCGTAAGGAATAGCACTGTTCCGAGCTTTCCTTTTTTGCTTCCTTTATTAATAATCAGCAGCAGAGCATATACTGCGAAATAGAAAGGCAGCAGACACCCCACAACTCCGAAAAGTCCGAATACAGTATAGCTGATACCTCTTCCGACAGCTCCCGCCAGCTCCGTGAACATGGCAATCATGAGGAAAGCACTGGCGGCAATCAGAATAACCGCCAGAATAAGATGCTGAACCCGCTGTTCTCTTTTCATGATTCTGTCTATTTTTGCCTGTTCCTCCGGGCTTATCTTAGGAGCTGTATTTTTATTTTTTGATCCGGGCGGTCTGCCTCTTTTTGCACCTGTTCCCGAGGTCTTTGCGGCAGTACTCTTAGTATTCTGTTTTCCCGAGCCAGTGTTTTTTTCCTTAGAAACCGCCATCTTTTCCTCCCGCTATAATATTCCTTTGAGTGCAAGCCCCGCTACAAGAGCGCCTGCAGCCCATGTGTATACCGAAAAATAAAACAATCTTTTGTTTGTTACAACCTTTATCATCCATTTTATTGCCAGAAATCCCGAAACAAAGGATACCAGAACTCCGAGAATTAACGTAACAATCGATACGCCTCCGAGCCCCTGTCCAAGGGCGGAAATGAGTTCCTTCAGCCCCGATGCCGCGATAGGCGGAATAGACATAAGAAATGCGAACTTAACCGCAAGGGGTCTGTTCAAGCCGCTGAACAGTCCGCCTACGAGGGTCGAACCCGATCTGGATATTCCCGGAGCTATAGCCACAGACTGACACAGCCCGATGAAAAGCGCATCCCGTACTCTCATTCCGTAAATATCCTTTTCTCCCGCTCCGAATCTTTCCGCCGCAAAGAGTAAAGTTCCTGTGATAACCAGACCCACTCCTATGAATACCATTTTTGTAAACAGTGACTCGAAGAAGTCCGAGAATGCGAAACCTATTATCCCTGTGGGAATAGCCGACATGACTATCATAAATCCAAGTCTTCTTGTCGGATTTCTGTTGATTTTGAAGCTTTTATACTCTTTTAAATCCTTGAATGCTCCGAAAAGCTCACGGAAAAGAGCCGCAATATCACTGCGGTATGCCACAAATACCGAAGCCAGCGTTCCTATGTGAAGCATTGCTGCAAAGAACATCACGTTGCTTTCGTCAATGCCGAGTATATTCTGAGCTATAGCCAGATGCCCGGAACTGCTCACCGGAAGAAATTCGGTAAGGCCCTGTACAAGTCCTAATATTATTGCCTGTAAATTATCCAATTTAAAACCCCTCTTTCTCTATAGTGTCATCAAATGTTTTACATTTAATTATATCACAAAGAAATGAGGGGTAATATTAAAATCATTTTACACCAGCCGATACTTTTCTTTATTATTTTCAGATGTTTAAATCTGCTCCAGAAGCTTCTGCAGATGTTCCTTGTCGAACTGATATTTTTTTCTGCAGAAATGGCATACTATTTCAGCTTTTCCGTCCTCTTCTATAATCTCCTGAAGGTCTTTTCTGCCTATGCTTATCAGCGCCTGCTCCATTCTCTCCTCTGAGCAGTCACATCGAAGTTCAGGATAGGTTTCGTCCATTATTTCCATTTCAATTCCTTCGAAAATTCTGTCGTGAACCTCATATATATCCCGGCACTCCTCAAGCATGGAAGTTATGGATTTGACCTTTGCTATGTTTTCCTCAAGCTTTGTCAGTATTCTCTCGTCAGGATAAGGCAGTACCTGTATCAGGAAGCCGCCAGCCTGTTTTACGGAATAATCCACATCAACGAGAACGCCCAGGGCTACAGCTGTGGCAATCTGCTCTGAAGCCGCAAAGTATGAAGCCAGATCTTCGGCAATCTCTCCGGAAACCAGCCGGGTCTGACCCACATACGGATCGCCGAATCCGAAATCTTTTATTACTGTCACGCTTCCGTCAACGCCTACGGCTCCGCCCACGTCCAGCTTTCCCGCGGAATTTAAAGGCAGATCTACTGTCGGATTCACCATATATGCTTTTACATTTCCGTGGCCGTCGGCAACGGCTGTAACTTTTCCTGCCGGGCCTCCGCCGTTAAAGGTTATAGTCAGTCTGTCCTCATAGTTCTTGGACATCATGCCCATGAGCGATGCGGCGGTGGTCACTCTTCCCAGAATAGCGGTTGCCGTCGGGGTGGAATCGTTTATCTTTCTGATATCCTCTGCCATCTTTGTCATATCCCCCAGAAATACTCTGAAGGTTCCGGAGGAATCTATAGATCTCAGTAAAATATTCTTGTCTTTCAATTTATGTCATCCCTTTCAGTTTTTTTGCTGTTCAGCGCTTATAAACATTTGAGTTCTTTTAATATGTTTGCAAAGGTCTGTATACCGTAAAGCAGAATTTCCTCGTCAAAATTGAAACTGCTGCTGTGAAGAGGAGCTGTGAAGCCTTTTTCATCGTTCCTTGATCCAAGGAAAAAGAACACACCGTCGGCCTTCGTCTGGTAAAATGAAAAGTCCTCTGCAATCATATACGGAGGAGTCAGTTCAAACGAATCCTCTCCGGCGGCTTTTCTTACTGTCTCCGCCAGACCGGGCTCGTTGTCAACAACTCTGTACATGTGGTTGAATTCCGTCTCCGCACTGCATCCGTATGCCGCGGCTGTGCCGGCGGCAATTTCTTCTATTCTTTTTACCATTGTCATATATACTTCGTCGCTGAAAGCTCTCATCGTTCCTTTAATTACTGCGTTTTCGGCGACAACATTTCTAACTGTTCCCGCTTTCAGTTCTCCGAAGCTGAGAACGGCGCTCTCGAGGGGGCTGATGCTCCTCGAGACCACGGTGTTAAGCGCCATCACCGTGGCAGCAGCAGCCAGCACCGCATCCCGTCCCTGCTGGGGCTGCGCGCCGTGAGCGCTCCTGCCGGCAATGCTGACAGTTACTTCACCGTTTCTGGCCATCATTGCTCCGGGCCGGCAGGCAATTTTTCCCTGCTCGAATTCCGGAAAAATGTGAAGCCCTATATATTTATCGATTCCGTATTTTTCCGTAATTCCCCCGTTAACAAAAGGCTCTGCACCTCCCGGGCCTTCCTCCGCCGGCTGAAAAATCAGGACAACCTTTCCGCACAGCCTGTCCCGGTTGTCCATAACATATTTTGCAAATCCGAGAAGTCCCGCCATGTGTCCGTCATGACCGCAGGCATGCATCATCCCTGCGTTCTTCGAGCTGAATCCGCTGCACAGAGGCTCATTGACAGGAAGCCCGTCCATGTCAGCCCGGAAAGCAGCGGTAATCCCGGGCTTTTCACCTTCGATGACCGCCACTGTACCGGTTTCCATCCACACATCATATTTTTCTATACCGAAATCACCGAGCTTTCTTCTGATGTATTCCGCGGTACTGTACTCCCTGAACCCCTCCTCGGGCATCCTGTGCAGACACCTGCGCATCTCCGTCACAAGCTCCTTCATTTCCGCAATTTTCTTTTCAATATTCATAAAACAAACCTCACAGGCACTGAATTTTACAATTTTGCATTTCTATTTTTATTATTTTTCCATTATTTTTCCCTTATGTCAATTTATTTTCATGAAATGTTGAAATCTTTTCACCTTTTAATATATAATGTATTGATATAATTACTGCACAGAGACAGTCATTATTTTACTATAAAACGGAGGTGTATTGACATGAAAAAACCAAACCTTGCTATAGTCGGAGCAACGGGATTAGTAGGTTCAACTTTTTTAAAGGTATTAGAGGAAGTAGATTTTCCTTTCGATAATCTGTATCTTATGGCATCAGCTAAATCTGCAGGTAAAACAGTAACATTCAAAGGCAAAGATTATACAGTTGAAGAGCTTACAGAAAACTCTTTCGACAAAGACATAGATATAGCCCTTTTCTCGGCAGGCGGAGACACAAGTAAAAAATTCGCACCGATCGCCGCATCAAAAGGTGTTACAGTAGTTGACAACAGCAGCGCATGGAGAATGGATCCGGAGGTTCCTCTCGTAGTGCCGGAAGTAAATCCCCAGGATGTTGAATGGAACAAAGGAATAATAGCAAACCCGAACTGCTCAACAATTCAGGCCATGGTTCCGCTCAAACCTCTCCATGATAAATATAAGATTAAGAGAGTCGTATATTCCACATATCAGGCTGTATCCGGCAGCGGAGTTAAAGGAATAGAAGATCTTAAACAGGGTCTGGAAGGCAACGATTTATGCAAGGCATATCCTCACCCGATTGCAGGCAACTGTCTGCCTCATATAGACGTTTTCCTTGATAACGGATATACAAAGGAAGAAATGAAAATGGTAAACGAAACCAGAAAGATTCTCGGAGACGATTCCATCCAGGTAACGGCTACAACAGTAAGAGTGCCGGTTTTCTCCTGCCACAGCGAATCCATAAATCTGGAATTCGAAAAGCCTTATGATCTGGATGAGGTCAAAAAAATTCTTGCAGAAACTCCGGGACTTCACCTGGTTGACGATCCTTCCAACAACGAATATCCTCTCGCAAGAGATGTTGCAGGAAAAAATGATGTTTATGTAGGAAGAGTAAGAAGAGATTTCAGCGCCGAAAACGCACTTAACATCTGGGTTGTTGCAGACAACATCAGAAAAGGCGCAGCTGCAAACGCAATCCAGATTGCACAGCTTCTTCTGGACAAATAAGCTAACCAAAAAAAATTAATATATAAGGTCTGAGTACTTCCTGCCGGTGAAAATCACTTCTCCGGATTTCGGAAACAGTCAGACCGGAAAGGACTCAAATATGGCAATATTTACCGGATCCGGCGTGGCCATTGTAACACCCCATAAGAACGGATACATGGATTTCGAGAAAATGGGAGAACTGGTAGAATGGCACATAGCCGAAGGAACTGACTGCATTGTTGTATGCGGTACAACGGGGGAAGCCTCCACACTTGACGATGATGAACATATTGAAACAATAAAATTCGTAGTTGACAAGGTTGCCAAACGTGTGCCGGTTATCGGCGGAGCCGGCTCAAACGATACCCGCCACGGTGTACGTCTTGCCAAAAGAGCTGAAGATGCCGGAGTAGACGGCATACTTAACGTTACCCCGTATTACAACAAAGCTACTCCAAAGGGATTAATCAGACATTACCTGGAATATGCCGACAACCTCAACATTCCTACTATACTCTACTCAGTAGCATCAAGAACCGGACTCAACATTACTCCGGCTATAGCAAAGGAACTTAAAAAGCATCCTAACATCGCAGGTATAAAAGAAGCCAGCGGAAACATCTCACAGATAGTGGAAATGGCAAGACTCGTAGACGAGGATTTCGCTCTTTACAGCGGCAACGACGATCAGGTTGTTCCTGTTCTCTCTCTTGGAGGCTCGGGAGTTATCTCCACAGTAGCAAATATAGCTCCAAAGGATACACACGACATGGTTCAGAAATTCTTCGACGGAGACATTGCAGGAGCAAGAGAAATCCAGCTGAAGCAGAAGCCTCTTATTGACGCACTTTTCTCGGAAGTAAATCCTATTCCTGTTAAGGCAGCTTTATACTTAATGGGCAAATGCGATCTCGAATACAGACTTCCGTTATGCGAACCTGAAGACGCAACAATGGAAAGACTGAAGAGAGAAATGCAGGCATACGGTATCTTATAGGTGAAATCTATGATTAGAATAATTTTACACGGAAGCAGCGGCCGAATGGGCAGAGTGCTCAGAGAAATGATATCCGCAAACC
Source organism: Bacillota bacterium (assembly GCA_030526325.1). Classification (GTDB taxonomy): domain Bacteria; phylum Bacillota; class Clostridia; order Peptostreptococcales; family Anaerovoracaceae; genus RGIG1899. Next base: position 2,550 of record JAUNCY010000026.1, on the reverse strand, counting down.
CGGATATGACTGTCGCAGCAGGCATAGATTCATACACTGATTCGGATGCGGATTTTCCGCAGTTTAAAACAGCTGCGGAATGCACTGAAGAAGGCGATGTGGTTATAGATTTTTCAAACCATGCGGCGGTTCCCGCTCTTATCGATTTCTGCAGAAGCAGATCTCTGCCGGTGGTGGTATGCACAACTGCTCTCACCGACGAATGTCTTGCTGCTGTCGAAGCAGCTGCCTCGGAAATTCCGGTGTTCAGATCTGCAAACATGTCTCTCGGAATAAATGCTCTGGCGAAAGCGCTTAAAGCAGTTACTCCAGTGCTGGAACCCACCTTCAATGTTGAAATAGTCGAAAAGCATCATAACAAAAAGAAGGATTCGCCCAGCGGAACTGCGGTTCTTCTGGCAGATGCGGTAAATAGTGCCTGCAGGAATAAAAAGAACTACATTTATGGCCGACACGGAAAAGACGATGAATGCAAAATCACCGATTTGGGTATACATGCTGTAAGAGGAGGCACAATACCTGGAGAGCATACTGTAATTTTTGCCGGACCCGATGAGGTAATAGAGTTCACCCACACAGCGCTTTCCAGAAACATTTTTGCGGAAGGCGCTCTCAAGGCGGCGGAATTTCTTGCAGGCAAGCCTGCCGGAAAATACAGCATGGATGATTTGATTTAAATACAAAAGAAAAGGAAATACGGTATGAGTACATTTGAAATTACCAATCCATATGAAATAGCAAAATATATAAAAGACGCGAAAAAAAGCACTCCCGTTAAGGCTTATGTCAACGGCAGTCTTTCTGAAGTAAAAAGTGAAACCGTAAAAATCTTCGGAGAAGGCAATTTCTGGATTTTATTCGGAGATTCTGATGAAGTCAATGGACTCATCGAAGCAAACAAGGCTTCTGTAAAAGAAGTTCATATAGAAAACGACAGAAGAAACTCAGCTATCCCGATGCTGGATCTGAGAAATATTGAAGCAAGAATCGAACCGGGCGCTTTCATCAGAGATAAGGTTTATATCGGTAAAAACGCCGTAATCATGATGGGTGCCGTAATCAATATCGGAGCCGAAATCGGCGAAGGCACTATGATTGATATGGGCGCCATCCTGGGCGGCAGAGCAAAGGTCGGCAAAAACTCCCATATCGGCGCAGGCGCAGTTCTGGCAGGAGTAATTGAACCTCCAAGCGCAATGCCTGTTACCGTAGGTGACAACGTTCTTGTAGGGGCAAACGCAGTGGTTCTCGAAGGTGTTCAGATAGGCGACAATGCGGTTGTAGCTGCAGGCGCAGTTGTAACGGAAGACGTTCCGGCAGGAGCTGTAGTTGCAGGTTCCCCTGCCAAAGTAATAAAAATGAAGGATGAAAAAACCGAAAAGAAAACCGAAATCCTTCAGGATCTGAGAAAATAACATAACTTATATCTTATAGAAAAGATCGTACAAACGGCAGGTGTTCGCAAAACAGTGTTAGCCAAATAACACTGAATGAGCATCTGTCAGACAGAACCGGTCAACGAAAAACACGCCTCATTCAGATTAAAAGCTGAGTATGACGTGTTTTTCTGCTTATTTTCGCTTCCGTTTGCTTTTCCCTACAGTTGATAATTTTCAGAGGTGTTCTTTTGCAAAATGCAAAAAACAAGACATTTTCACCGGTCGAATTTGCCTGAAACATATTGAAAAACCCCGATTTCACTATATAATAAGAAATATATAAACACCCAAAATTTGTAAAAACACAACTTTTTAAAGGAGAATTTTTATGAAACGGTTCGTATCACTTACACTTGCTTTACTTTTAGTCCTTTCCCTTTCTGCATGCGGAGGGGCTTCTTCGGAACAACCAGACTCTGCACAATCGGATACTGTAAACAGTGCAGAAAACAACGTTGATCAATCCAATGTTGATGAAACGGATAATACCGGGATGGAAGAAATCGTATCTCCAACTATGGTCGGCGGAGAAGACAGCGTTTCTGTTGTTGTTGGCGAAGATATTCTTGTGAAATTTACACTCCCTTCCGAAACGCCGATTTATGATGAGCTTACTCATTCAGAAGGTGATAATTATGCTATGATGATTCATAATGTCACGGAGACAAGCGTCAGCGGCAAAACACTTATTGAAGTATTAGAAGGCACCCTCAAGGACTATGATGACCTTATAGCCGAATGTAAAGAAGATGATGATACCATTTCGGCAAAAGTAAAAGAGCTTGATGGAAGGGAAGTCTTGATTCTCAAAGATATGGAGAAAGTCGTCAATTCATTTGGGCTTGAAGTTTACTCTTTCGAATATATGGTCGTTGTTCCCCTCAAGGAAAACATTGCTCTGCAGTTCCGAATTGACGGCGCCTATAATGTAGATAGTGATATTGCACTCGATGACAGCGTCATAGACATTTTGCTGAGCCATTGTGTATTTTGATTTAAATAACAGGAATTACAAGATTTAAAGAAACGAGGATGCACGAGTCTGTGAAACTTTTTCTGTAAATTAGCCTTCTATGGTAATTTAAGATGTGAAACAGCTAAAATCAGCCGT
>JAUNCY010000025.1 GCA_030526325.1 Bacillota bacterium | reverse complement strand
CTCAGAGACAGTTTGACGGCCAGAAGCCTCAGAGAGACGGACAGAGAGGTCCTAAATTTGAAAGCGGTGACGAACAGTACGGCAAAAGACCTCAGTCACAGAGACCTCAGCAGTCACGTTCAAAGTCTATTGATGAACCGATGCTGAAGAAGCCCGGTTCTGACAGAGCAAAAGAACGAGAGAAAGAAAAAGAAAAGGAAAAAGACAGAGACAGAGCAAGACAGAAGTCTCACGGAAAGCAGAATTTCGGAAATTCCCAGTACAAAAACGGACTCCGAGATCTGTCACAGCCTCAGCACAAAAAATCTCCGAAAAAGCAGAAAGTCGAAAAAGTTGAAGAAGAAACATACGATCCTACTCAGATTGTACTCAACGTTCCTATTACAGTAAAAGGCTTTGCGGAGGAGGTTGACAGACCTACTTCTGAAATCATCATGAAACTCATGGGACTGGGTATCATGGCAACCATTAACCAGAATATTGACGAAGATACAGTTCTTCTTCTTGCAGAAGAGCTTGGAGTCGAAGTAACTATAGGCAGAGTCGACGAGGAAATCGTTGAAGAAGGTATCGACACCAGAGAAGACAGAGAGGACGAACTCAAACCGAGACCTCCTATTATTACTGTAATGGGTCACGTAGACCACGGCAAAACTTCTCTGCTCGATGCTATAAGAAGTACAAATATTACAGCAACAGAATCCGGCGGAATAACTCAGCATATAGGTGCTTCCGAAGTATATTCAAACGGCCAGAAGATTGTCTGCCTTGACACACCGGGCCACGAAGCATTTACCGCAATGAGAGCCAGAGGAGCCCAGGTAACGGATATTGCTATTCTCGTAGTTGCTGCGGATGACAGTGTAAAGCCTCAGACAATAGAAGCAATAAGCCACGCAAAAGCTGCAAATGTTCCTATCATAGTAGCAATAAACAAAATTGACAAGCCTCAGGCAAATATTGAAAAAGTAAAGCAGGATCTCATGCAGCATGAAATTCTTGTGGAAGATTACGGCGGAGAAACCATCAGCGTTCCGGTTTCCGCAAAAACAGGCGAAGGTATTGACAATCTGCTTGAAATGGTGCTTCTGCAGGCAGATATGCTGGAACTCAAAGCAAATCCTGACAGAGCTGCAAAGGGTACTGTAGTAGAAGCAAGACTTGACAAGGCGAAGGGTCCTGTTGCTACGGTTATTGTTCAGAAGGGAACACTCCAGATAGGTCAGCCGATAGTTGCAGGTGTATGCAGCGGAAGAGTCAGAGCCATGACAAACTGGAAAGGTGAACCGATAAAGAAAGCAGGTCCTTCAACTGCAGTGGAAATTCTCGGTCTGCAGGATGTTCCTGAAGCCGGAGACGAAGTTGATGCTGTAAGAGATGAAAAATCAGCTAAAACTATTGCCACAAACAGACAGAACAAATTAAGAGAAGAAACTATCAAGGAAAAATCCAGAGTTTCCCTTGAAGATCTCTTCAGCCAGATTCAGAAAGGCGATACAAAAGAGCTTAATATCATCGTTAAGGCAGACGTTATGGGTTCAGTCGGAGCTGTTACAGAATCTCTTACAAAGCTTTCAAACGAGGATGTAACCGTAAAAGTTGTATATTCAGGCGTAGGTACCGTAACAGAGTCGGATATTCTTCTTGCTACAGCTTCAAATGCCATCATTATCGGCTTCAACGTAAGACCGCCTGCAAATATTATCAGCATGGCAGAGCGTGAAAATATTGAAATTCACACATACAGAATCATATATGAGGCAATAGCGGACATTAAGGCTGCCATGATAGGTATGCTCGATCCGGAATACCGTGAGGTAGTTCTCGGAAGAATAGAAATCAGAGCAACTTTCAAAGTTCCCGGTGTCGGCACCATAGGAGGAGCTTACGTGCTCGACGGCAAAGTGCAGAGAAATGCCCAGATCAGACTTGTAAGAGACGGTATCGTAATCCACGAAGGCAAAATTTCTTCACTTAAGAGATTCAAGGATGATGCCAAAGAAGTAACCCAGGGCTATGAATGCGGTATCGGTATCGAAAGCTACAACGATATCAAGGAAGGGGACATTATCGAAGCCTTTGCTATGGAAGAAATAGAAAGAAAACAGGAGCTCAGATAATGCAGAAAAATTACAGAAGCGGACGTCTTGGTGAAGAAATCCGTAAAATAATCAGCAATATGCTTCTCAGAGGCGATCTTAAGGATCCGGATATCAGTCCTATTACCGGTATAACAGCCGTAGATGTAACTTCGGACGGAAGCTACGCAACGGTATACCTTTCAGTTTTAGGCAGTGAGGATGAAAAAAAAGCCACCGCAGCCGCTTTTAAAAGAGCTGCGGGCTACATCCGGAACAATATAGGAAAAGCAGTCAAAATCAGACACGTTCCGGAGCTTAATTTCAAGATAGACACAGCTTTGGAATACGGTATGCACATTTCAAGAATTATTGATGATTTAAACAAGGATTCTAAAACCAGTGGAGAAGATTAGGATGAATAACAATTCATTAACGGAAATAGTTCAGGTTCTTGACAAGGCTGACAAAATCCTGTTTCTCACCCATGTCATTGCCGACGGTGATGCGGCAGGAAGCGCAGCAGCCCTTTGCAGAACTATGAGGGAAAGAGGAAAAACCGCTCATATTTTTACCGGAGAAAAACTTCCTGACAATATAAAATTCCTGGAATTTGAAGGTTTTATAGCGAATGAAGATGATCTTCTGGATGAATATGACGTCTCCGCTGCTATTGACTGCAGCGACACTGGCAGATTTAAAAGCCGGCAGGCTTATTTTGAAAGAGGAAAAACAACAGTAAACATTGACCACCATGAAACAAACGGCGGTTTTGCAGACTTTAACTATGTGGACCCTGAAGCGGCAGCCACAGGCGAAATTGTTTTTAAGCTCATTCAGGAAGCAGGCTGGGATATCAGCCCGAAGACTGCTGAAGGAATTTATACTGCAATAGTCACAGATACAGGTCAGTTTCAGTATTCCTCTACTACAGCTGAAACCCACCGGATTGCGGCGGCTCTTCACGATTCAGGTATTGACCTGAACTATATAAGCGTAAACGTATATCAGAACGTCAGAAAGAACATGTATATTTTACAGGGAGAAATTTTCAATACCCTTGAATTCAGAGAAGACGACAGATTTGCAATTGCTTTTTCCGATCTGGATATGCTTAAAAGAACAGAGTCTGAAATTCAGGATACAGACGGAATTGTTGAGCTTGTCAGAAATATTAACACAGTTGAAGTTGCCGCATTTGCAAAGGAAATAGAACCGGGAGTTATGAAGCTCGGATTCAGGTCAAAATATGACATTAATGTAGCGGAGCTTGCTTCGAAATTCGGCGGCGGCGGCCATATAAAAGCTGCAGGATGTACCATAAAAGGAAGCATAGAAGACGTAAAAAAAGAACTTTATCCTGAAATATCAAAACTTTTCATGAACAGAAAGAGTAGCAGTTAATGGACGGATTTTTAAATATTTTAAAGCCTACGGGGATGACATCCCACGATGTTGTAAAGGTACTGAGAAGAATTCTGGGGGAAAAGAAAACCGGGCATACCGGTACTCTGGATCCCATGGCATCAGGAGTGCTTCCCATAGGAATCGGGGCAGCTACAAAGATAACAGAATACCTGGACAGGGATTTTAAGAAATACAGATGTGAGCTGGTTTTGGGGATAACAACCGATACCGGCGACATCTGGGGAAACATTCTTGAACGTAATCAGAATATTTCATATAATATTGATGACGTATTTGATTTTGAAAAGGAATATCGCGGAGAAATCATGCAGGTTCCCCCAATGTATTCCGCAGTCCGCATTGGAGGAAGGCGTCTTTATGAATACGCCAGAAGCGGAGAAAACGTCGATGTCAAGGCCCGAAAAGTAACAATAAATGAACTGAAAATTATCAGAGCAGAAGGCAGAAGAATTCTTTTTGACGTGGAATGCTCAAAAGGTACATATGTGAGAACAATCTGTACCGAAATAGGTGAAAAGCTGGGCTGCGGAGCCGCTATGAGCTTTCTTGCAAGAACATCAAGCGGCAGTTTTGAAATCGGGAACGCGGTCACTTTCGAGGAAATTGAAGATCATATTCAGAAAGGTCTTCCCAAAGAGCAGCTGCTGGTTCCTGTTGACTATCCCGTTCAGGGATACAGAAAAGCTGTGCTGACACCTAAACAGACAAAATGGTTCGTAAACGGCGGACATCTCAAGCTGTCGGATATAAAAATCGATTTCGACAGGGAGGAACGGTTTTACCGGGTTTACAACGGTGATATATTCGTTGCTATGGCATATATAAATACCGCAACGAAAAAACTGGTGCCTCACAAAGTATTTTTCAGAGATTTTTAACGGAGGAAAACATTATGAAAATATTCAGATCCCTGGATGACATAAATAATATAAAAGATACTGTTGTAGCTCTGGGAAATTTTGACGGCATCCATGTCGGTCATCAGGAGCTTATCAGAAGAACTGTGAAAAGTGCAAAAATCTCGGGAATAAAAAGCGCGGTATTTACATTCAACAACCACCCGAAAAATGTGATTGCGGGTAAAAGAGTTGTTAAAAACATTATGTACTATGAAGAAAAGGTAGAAATGCTCAGACATCTCGGCATAGACTATCTGTTCTCTATAGATTTTGATTATAATATCAGCCACACCGATCCGGAGGATTTCATTACCAGTGTGCTTATGGAAAAGCTTAAGATGAAGGAGGTCTACTGCGGCTTCAATTACAGATTCGGATATAAAGCGGCAGGAGATACGGATCTTTTAATGAAAGTAGGCAGAAGAAGAGGCTTCAGCATTCATGTAATGGATCCGGTAAGGGTAAAAGGCCAGATAGTGAGCAGCACTCTTATCAGAGATTTGATACTTGAAGGCAGGGTTGACGAATGCAGACTCATGCTTGGCAGAAATTATTCCATCGGCGGGGAAGTTGTAAGAGGAAATATGATAGGAAGAACCATCGGTTTCCCGACTTCAAATATTCTCATTGACGAAAACATGGTTACACCTTCAAACGGTGTGTATGTCACAAGATGCAACTACAACTTTAAACAGTACGAAGGAATAACAAACGTAGGAATAAAACCTACTATTGGAGACAACAAGAGAGTTATAGAAACACATATTTTTGATTTCAACAAAGATATATACGGAAGGGAAATCAAAGTAGAATTCATAAAGAAGCTCAGGGACGAAATGAAGTTCCCGAGTGTAGACGCACTTGCCGAGCAGATACAGAAAGACTGCAAGGCAGCCAGAGAATACCACGAAGAAGATGATTAAAAAGCTTTACACTTCATGCTGAATGTGGTACAATAACTCGGTGTGAAGCCGCTTGCCTGGTTAATCGACACTCCGACGTTTTACCCGGCACGACGGTAATATATATAAAAAGGAGAACAAAAATGGAAAAAGAAAAGAAAGCATTAATTATTTCAGAATTTCAGACACATGAAGGCGATACAGGTTCCCCTGAGGTTCAGGTTGCTATTTTAACAAACAGAATCAATCACCTCAACGAACATCTTAAGGTGCACAAAAAAGACCATCATTCAAGAAGAGGACTGCTCAAAATGGTAGGTCAGAGAAGAAACCTTCTTAATTACTTAAAATCAAAAGACATCGAAAGATACAGAAGTCTTATCGCTCGTCTCGGTCTCAGAAAATAGTTTTGGCTTATTTAAAGCGGGGTTAATTATGACCCCGCTTTATGAACATAGAAGCAGGATACAATCGGGCTTGAGAATTTAGCTTATTATTTAAAAACATAATAATCGGTTAAATTGTCAAGCCGGAATCCCGCTTTTAAAATTCATTACAGCAGGAGGTAAAAATGGTAGAATTCAACACATTTGAAATGGAACTCGCAGGCAGAACCCTGAGAGTGGAAACAGGTAAGGTTGCCCAGCTGTGCAACGGTTCGGCAATGGTAAGATACGGAGATACAGTATGTCTGGTTACTGCTACAGCATCGGCAGAACCAAAGGCGGATATAGATTTCTTCCCGCTCACATGCGAATACGAAGAAAAAATGTATGCTGCAGGAAAAATTCCGGGAGGATTTATAAAAAGAGAGGGCAAAGCTTCAGAAAAAGCTATTCTCAGTTCAAGACTCATGGACAGACCTATCAGACCGCTTTTCCCGAAGGGATATTATAACGACGTTCAGGTTGTTGCAACAGTAATGAGTGCAGACTTTGACTGTCCTTCCGAAATAGTGGCAATGGTTGGCTCTTCAATAGCTCTTTCAATTTCTGATATTCCTTTTGAAGGACCTACAGGTTCAGTTCTTATGGGTAAGATCGGTGACGAATTTATCGTTAATCCTACTCTTGAGCAGAGGGAACAGAGTTCTCTTCACCTTGTTGTTTCCGGTACAAAAGACGCTATCATGATGGTTGAAGCAGGAGCAAAGGAAATTTCCGAAGACGATATGCTTGAGGCAATTATGCTGGCACACGAAGAAATCAAAAAAATCGTTGCTTTCATAGAAGATATTGCGGCAAAAGTAGGCAAACCAAAGAAAGATCCTGCAATTCATGTTGTTCCTGAAGAAATAGAAGCTGACGTTATTGAATATGCTTCCGATAAGATGAAAGCGGCTATTTATACACCTGATAAGGTTGAAAGACTTGAAAACATGAGCAAAGTTGAAAATGATACATTTGAATACTTTGCAGAAAAATATCCTGAAGGCAAAAAAGACATAGATTCAGTTCTGTACAAGCTTAAGAAGGAAATGGTCAGAAACATGATACTCAACGAGGGTATCCGTCCTGACAACAGAAAAACAACGGAAATCAGACCTATATGGTGTGAAACAGGTGTGCTTCCTAAAACACACGGCACAGGACTGTTCACAAGAGGTCAGACTCAGGTAATGACAGTATGTACTCTCGGAACTCTCAGTGAATCTCAGACACTTGACGGAATTTCCGAAGATACAGAAAAAAGATATATTCACCATTATAATTTCCCGGGATACAGCGTAGGAGAACCAAAACCTATGAGAGGCCCTGGAAGAAGAGAAATAGGACACGGAGCGCTTGCGGAAAGAGCTCTTCTGCCGGTTATCCCTTCACCTGAAGAATTCCCGTATACAATCAGACTTGTATCCGAAGTTCTCTCTTCAAACGGAAGTACTTCACAGGCTTCAGTCTGCGGCAGCACACTTGCTCTTATGGATGCGGGAGTTCCTATTAAGGCTCCGGTTGCCGGAATTGCAATGGGTCTTATTAAATCCGAAGACAAGGTGGCTATCCTCTCAGACATTCAGGGTATGGAAGACTTCCTCGGTGATATGGACTTTAAAGTTGCGGGAACAGAAAAAGGCATCACTGCAATCCAGATGGATATCAAGATTCACGGAATAGACAGAGAAATATTAAAAACAGCCATTGCACAGGCAAGAGAGGGCAGAATGTTCATTATGGGCAAAATGCTCGAAGTTCTCGACAAACCGCGTCCGGAGGTAAATAAAAACGCACCTAGAATAGAAACTATAAAAATACATCCTGATAAAATAAGAGAACTTATAGGACCGGGCGGCAAAGTAATCAACGGAATCATCGACAAGACAGGAGTTAAAATCGATATTCAGGATGACGGCACCGTTTATATCGCAGGCAAGGATAAGGCAACCTGTGATGCCGGCCTCGAAGAAGTAAATAAAATCGTGAAAGATGTTGAAGTAGGAGAAGTTTATGACGGAGTTGTAACCAGACTCATGGCGTTCGGTGCATTCGTTGAAGTTCTTCCTGGCAAAGAAGGACTCCTCCATATTTCAAAAATTTCACATGAAAGAGTTGCCAAGGTTGAGGATGTTCTTAAAGTCGGAGATCATATCCAGGTTAAGGTTATGGAAATAGACAACCAGAACAGAATTAATCTTTCACACAAAGACTTGATTCCTAAACCCGGCAAATAGGAGACGGCATGATAAAAACTGTAAAATTGAACTGCGGCGCAGAGGTTGTATTGGAAAAAATACCTTACGTTAAATCAACCTGTGTGGGAGTATGGGTCAAGGCCGGTTCAGTTAACGAGGGCTCTGACAATTACGGAATATCTCATTTTATTGAGCACATGACCTTTAAAGGTACTCCTGCGCGTAATGCAAAGCAGATAGCAGAAGATATTGACAGAATAGGCGGGCAGATAAATGCTTTTACAGGCAAAGAGGCTACCTGCTATTATGTAAAAACTTTAGATTCAAATATTAATAAAGCTGTAGAGGTACTTCTTGACATCTTTTTCCATTCCTTATACGACGAAAAAGAAATGGAGAGGGAAAAGCAGGTGGTTTACGAGGAAATCAACATGCATGACGACTCTCCGGAAGATGATGTCAGCGATACCTTTTACGAAGCGCTTTTTGATAATCATCCTCTGGGAACGGAAATACTGGGTACAAAAGAGATTCTTGCGTCTCTGACGCCGGATGATCTCAGACGCTATGTAGATGAGAATTATACTGTCGGAAATGTACTCATATCCGTAACCGGAAATTTTGATGAGAACAGCATTCTTGAGACTTTTGAAAGACATTTCAGGCAGCTCAGCCGGAAGCAGCAAAGGGAAGTGGTCTACCCCGATTCATATAAGCCTAAGTTCATATTCAAAGAAAGGGATATCGAACAGGCTCACATATGTATGGGAGTAAGAGGTGCAAAACTGGACGATGAACTTCATTATGCAAGACATATCGTATCGGGGATTCTGGGCGGCAGCATGAGCTCAAGATTATTCCAAAGTATCAGAGAAGAGAAGGGCATGGCATATTCCGTATATTCCTATCTTAGTTCCTACAAAGAAGATGGATGCTTTACCATCTATGCCGGAGTTGGTCAGGACAAACTGCCTGAAACAATTAAGCTGATAAAAAAAGAACTGGAACTCTTAAAAGAAAAGGGAATAACTCAGGATGAATTCATTGCTTCCAAAGAACAGCTCAAGAGCAGCTATACTTTCAGCCTTGAAAATGTTTCCGGAAGAATGGCAGCCAATGGAAAGAGTCAGCTTTTACTCAAGAAAATCTATTCTCCTGAGGAAACTCTCAACAGAATTTCCTCGGTTACTATGGATGAGGTTAACATGGTTATCGAAGAGTTCACCGATATGAAAAACTATTCGGCTTCTGCTACAGGCAGAAATCCTGTTAATCTTGAAGAATTGCTGAACATGTAAAGTTTAGGTATGTAGAGGAGCGTTTTTACGCTCCTTTATGCGTTTTTGAGGAGGAAACAATTATGGAAGATATCAGAATAAAGTATTTTTCGGATGATCTCGAAAGGCTCCGGTATATTGACGGTAAATCCGACTGGATAGACCTTCGTGCCGCAGAAACCGTAGAGCTTAAAGCAGGAGATTACTATGCCATTCCGCTTGGAGTTGCAATGAAACTGCCCGAAGGATACGAGGCTCACGTGGTTCCCAGAAGCTCCACTTTTAAAAATTACGGTCTTATCATGGTCAATTCGGTTGGAATAATCGATAATACATACTGCGGACCGGAGGACCAGTTCCACATGCCCGTTTACGCTACCAGAGATACGGTCGTGCATTTCAATGACAGGATATGTCAGTTCCGTATAATGAAAAACCAGCCGGTTATAAACTTTATCGAAGACACTCTCGAAACAGAAACTAACCGGGGCGGATTCGGAAGTACCGGAAAAAAATAATATAAATTTAACCAGATATAAGGGGATATGAAAATGAAAATAGCTTTGGCACAGATGAAGATGGATCAGGACATGGAGTCGAACTTCAGAAAATCCGTCAGATATATTGAAGAGGCTGCAGCTCAGGGAGCTGAACTTATATGTTTTCCGGAGATTCAGCTGACGCCTTTTTTCCCTCAATATAAGGGGCTTAATTCCGATAAATTTGTCATAGGAGCAGACAGTCCGTATATCAAAGAAATTTGCGAGCTGTGCAGACAGAAAGGGATTTTTTCTTCGCCTAATTTCTATATCGAAGAGAACGGCGCGAGATATGATATGAGCTTTCTCATAGATGACCGGGGTGAAATACTGGGAACCCAGAAAATGGTTCACGTAGCTCAGTGCGAAATGTTCTATGAGCAGGATTATTATAAGCCGTCGGAGGAAGGCTTCAGAGTATTCGATACTAAACTGGGAAAAATAGGCATAGTTGTATGCTTTGACAGACACTATCCGGAAAGCATAAGAACATCAGCCCTGAAAGGGGCAGAACTTATAATTATACCCACCGCCAACACATCAGATGAGCCTTCCGAGCTTTTTCAGTGGGAAATCAGGATACAATCCTTCCACAGCAGTGTAAATATTGCCATGTGCAACCGCGTGGGTCCTGAGGATAAAATGAATTTCTGCGGAGAATCCATAGTTTCGGATTATAACGGAAATATTGTGACGCTGGGAGATTCATCCGAAGGTCTTATTTTTGCTGAAGTGGATATGAAGGCTGCTTCAGACACCAGAAAATCAAAGCCTTATACATCTCTCAGAAGAAAAGAGCTTTATGTTTGATTATATTGACAGACTTACCTATCTTTAAAACTGACACAACGCCATTAATAATATGCCTTTTTTATCAGACTCGAATTATGTAGTATAAAGTACATAAAGAACACTTAATCATATAAAAGGGTAAGGGTGATTATTATGAAAAAGGCATTTGCGGCTTTACTTGTTTTAACATTTATTATTTTTGCATTAAGCGGCTGCAGGACAGTGAATATCAATTCCGGAGATATTTCGGAATTCAATTATGACAATCCTGAAAAGTATTTGACCGGAGATGCGGAAATAACAGACACTGTTGAAAATATCGAGATAGAATGGATAGGCGGAAGCATAAATGTATCATATTACGATAAAGATACTGTAAGCTTTTTCGAGGAATCTGACCATGTGCTCAATGATGATACCAGTGTTCACTATATGCTTGACGGCACCACACTTAAAATCAAATTCTGTAAAAGCGGTATATTAAACATGAAGGAGCCGGAAAAGGATCTGACAATCTGTATTCCTGAAAGCCTCAGTCTTAAAAACCTGAATATAGACGGTATTTCCGCCGATGTAGCTGCGGATGAGATTCTTGCTGACAAAATCTATGTGAACACTTTATCGGGAGGAATACAGCTTACAGGATGCATAATCACAGACAAAGCAGACCTGGATTCTATTTCCGGTTCAATAAATGCTGATATAACTGAGTCTGTAAAAACATTAAACTGCTCTTCGGTTTCCGGTGAAATAGATATTCATGCCCAGGAAATTGTATTCTTTAGTGCCGATACGGCCAGCGGCGATGTACGCTTATCTTCAGGAACAGCACCGAAGGAGCTGAATATAGACACCGTCTCCGGTGAGGCTTATTTACAGCTTCCGGAAAACTCCGATTTTTCCCTTGAAACAGACACTGTAAGCGGGGACTTCTCGTCTGATATTCCATGTAAAGGCAAAGACGGAAACTACATCTTCGGAAACGGCGACGGCGAATATGAAATCGATACGATTTCCGGTGATATAAATATAGCGGCTTATAATTATATTTAATCTGAAACAATACATTCGGGTGTAACAGTTAAAACTTTTGGGGTATTTTATATAGAGTATTATTTCAGAATCTCCGTTGTTCAGTAAAGGATGACGGAGATTTTTAAGATATTTTTCTTTTATTCAAAGAATATGACTACGGCAGATAAATTTGTGTGATTTAAAGAAAGGGGAATTGAATAAAATATGAAAATTCATCAGCTGAGAATAGATTTCAATGTTACTGAGGAAATAAAAAGATTTGTTTATGTTTATATTATCGAGAGCAGCTGCTTATATCTGATTGATTCAGGAGTGTACGGAAGTGAAAGCATTATAATACCTTATATTGAATCTATCGGCAGAAAAAAAGAAGAAATACGAGGAATATTCCTTACTCATGCCCATCCTGATCATATAGGAACCGCTGCATATTTCAGAGAAAAATGCGGCTGTAAAGTTTATGCAAGTTACGGTGAAAAGCCCTGGATTGAAGATATTGATTTACAGTTTAAAGAAAGACCTATTCCGGGATTCTATAATCTTGCAGGTAAATCATCTGCTGTAGATACGACTGTTGAAGACGGAGATATACTGCAGCCGGAAAAAGAATTGACGTTACGAGTTGTGGGGACTCCGGGGCATTCTGCAGATGAAGTGTCCTATATTATAGATGATAATATGTTTATAGGTGACACGGTTCCTGTCAAAGGCGAAATACCAATATATATAAACAAGGAAAAGACGATGAATTCGCTGAATATACTGGATAACACAGAGGGTGTAAACACATTTTATCCTGCCTGGGACAAAACATATACAAAGAAAGAGCTGTCTGAAAAAACAGAAGAAGCACGGCACCTGATTAGACAGATAGACAGCAGTCTGTCTAAAACAGGTAAAAACAGCTCTCTTGATATTCTGGTTGATGCAGTTTGTTCTGATCTGGATATGCCTTTCTTAAAGTCGAACCCATTGTTCATCAGAACGGTTTCCAGTCACATTAAATCATAAAGTGCAGAGGTTAAAAACTAAGGCACATATGACAGACTGGTGTTACAACAACAAAATACAACGAATTGATTTCGTCACAAGCGAACCCGCTGTCTCTTTCTATACAGGACTTGGTGCAGTATTAAACGGCACAGCAGTATCTTCTGTTGACGGCCGCGAAATACCAAAACTGTATTATGTAATCAAATAATGATTTTCATTAATCTAAACTATATGACCTTATGACATACATAAGCTGCCAGAGAGTTCTATTAAAAATCCCATACTCCGCACTTACATACATTGCACAGAACTGATTAAACCCGGACTTTTTCTTTTTAGAATATTAATCCGGGTTAAATTATGACATGAAATAGGGTACTTATACCGCAGGGCTGGAATCATGCTCTTGTTGCATATTGAGATCTTTATTATTTACAGACTTTTTTTCATATTCTCAGGTCCGTCTTCACAGACGGATCTTATTACTTTCACAGATGTATCATTCTGCCGGGAAGGGCAGGGTTTGAGTGAGGACAGCTATATTTTATAATCTTTAATCATACTTTTCAGCTTAGCAAGAGCCGCATCCAGGCCGCCTATTTCGTCAATCAGACCGATTCTTACTGCGTCACGGCTGCTCAGTATAGTGCCTACATCATTGGCTATCTCATCAGTCTCATTCATAAGCCTTACAATCTCATTTCTGTCAGCCTTTGAATTTCTTATTATAAAATCCACTACTCTGTCCTGAATTTTTCTGAAATAGTTGTAAGTCTGTTCCACTCCTATAACAGTTCCGCTCATTCTGATGGGATGCAGAGTCATTGTGGCAGACTCCGCAATAAAAGTGTATTTGCCTGATGCGGCAAGAGGAATTCCGATGCTGTGTCCTCCTCCCAGAATAAGAGAAACCGCAGGCTTAGTCATAGTTGCAATGAGCTCAGCGATAGCAAGACCTGCTTCAACGTCACCGCCCACGGTATTAATAACAGTAAGAAGACCTTTAACCTTAGGATTTTCCTCTACTGCAATAAGCTGCGGTATTATATTTTCATATTTTGTGGTCTTGTTTTCCTGGGGAAGAACATTGTGACCTTCAATCTGTCCAATTATAGTCAGATACTGAATATCCGTGCTGAAGTCAAATACATTTATCGGTGAGCCAAAATTGTCTAAATTGTCTTTCGCATTGTTATTTGAAGAATTATCGTTCACAGAACACCTCCTGAGGTCAAAATTAAGCCGATTAGAAATTATCGGCAGATTCAAATATAATTATGTCCGTTCCAATCTTTTTTATTAATGACCAGGGTATTTCCACCTGATTATTACCCGCAGAAGAAAACCATCTTCCTGATGTTCTGAAATCCCTTACCTGCAGAGCCTTAATTTTCCCGTATTTTTCATCGATTATCAGTTCCGCATCCGCCAGCCTTCCGAAGCGCTCTCCGTCATTGAGATTCACTATCTCTTTTTCGCCAATTTCACTTAATCTCATTCATACATCCCCCTTTTTACAAATATACTTTACGGAGGTGGAATATATGATTGATATAAAGGATGAACTGCTGCTGGATTTTTCTGTTAACCGTTCAAGAATTCTTATTACAGAAAAACTCGTTTTGATAGACAATGTCATGCGCATTGTGGATTTTTCGGATACGGTACTGACTGCCCAGACAGGAAAAAACTCATTTACGACTGTAAACGGTACCGAAATATTAATATCAAGCTTTCAGAACAGCCGCATAGTATGCAGCGGAGAAATAAAAACAGTGGAATTTCATAATAAAGGAAAAGATATCGGATAATATAAAGGACTGTGTGAAAAAATGATAGAGGAAATAAAAATCAGCATCGAAGGCCTTGAGATAAACAGACTTCTTGTAAAATTCAGTGACGAAGGTATAGAACTCAGAAAACTAACTTATATTTCCCAAAACAAAATCACTTTTGTCTGTAAAAGAGAAGTTTTGCCTGAAATTGAAAAATATGCTAAAAATAGATTCCGAATTGAAATTCTGGATGAAAGAGGTCTGCGGACCTCATTGAAAAAGCTGGCTGTCAGAAAAACTGCCGTATTCGGAATAATTCTCTTCACAGCAGTTATTATATATCAAAGCCTGTTTATTACTAAAATCGAAATTAACGGTGTTCAGTCCATAGAAAAAGATTCTGTACTTAAGGTTCTTTCTGACAACGGCATATATGCCGGCTGCAGGAGGGGAAATTATGATCTTGAAGCAGCTGAATTCGATATTTTTGAAAAAGTAAAAGGAATAGCATGGATGGAGCTTCATGAAGACGGCGGAATAATAACTGCAGAAATAGTCGAATCAGTAAAAGCAGAAATCAGTAAAGAAGAGAAGCCTCAGAATATTGTGGCCTTAAAGGAAGGATTTATTGAGGAAGTTATTGCATTGAACGGGAAAAACATGGTATCCTCCGGACAGCATGTGAATCCCGGAGATATTCTGATATCGGGTGAAATTGTCAGCAAAATAGACGAAACATCTGTAAGATATGTACATGCCGAGGGCAAAGTATTTGCCAGATGTATTTATGTTTTAAGCAGAAAAGAGCCAAAAACAGCAGAAGAGGAATCCCTGACAGGCAGATTCTTACCGGGGGTCTGTATAAGATTCGGAGATTTCACTTTCGATTCCTCTGAGCTTACAGACGTGTTTAAGAGCAAATATGTGAAAGAACAGCCCGTAATTGACATTAATATACCCCTGCCTGTAAAACTCACATTTAAAGGAGAAAACGAAACCTGTATTATGACCAGAGAACGCAGTATGCCGGAAATTATGAGAAATGCGGAAATTGAACTGATTAAAGAACTTAAAAAAAACATCACTGAGGGGGGCAGAATAGCAAATAAAGATTTGCAGTTTAAAGAAGAAGAAAATATAATAGAGGTTAAAGGAATATTTGAGGTCATCGAAGAAATAGGAGGAGAGGAACCCATAATATATGAACGAACTGAAAATCAACATAGATGATGTCGAACTTGTTAACAGATTATTCGGCAGTCTGGACAGAAATATCAACATTATAGAAGAAAATTTTGAAGTCGATATAAGAGAGAGAAACAGCCAGATTATCGTTTCCGGCGAAAGATGCCAGGAGGCCGGCAAGGTTATGTATGAACTGATAGATATTGTCAGAGAAGGCGAAACCATAGATGTACAGAAAATCAATTATGTTATTTCTCTGGCTTCAGAAGGCAAATCATACAAGGAAACCAGACTTTCAAACGGCATCATATGTTTTACGCATAAAGGAAAACCAATCAAACCCAAGACACTGGGTCAGGCAAACTATGCAAAGGCCATCAAATCCTATGATATAGTTTTCGGCATAGGACCTGCCGGAACAGGAAAGACCTATATTGCGGTGGCACTGGCTGCATCCGCATTCAAGAACAAGGAAATAGAAAAAATAATCCTAACGAGACCTGCGGTTGAGGCAGGAGAAAAGCTGGGATTTCTTCCGGGTGATTTGCAGGAAAAAGTCGACCCATACCTGAGACCGCTGTATGACGCTCTTTACGATATCCTTGGTAGAGAAAATGCCGCCAGACTTAAAGAAAAAGAAGTTATAGAGGTGATTCCCCTTGCATATATGAGAGGCCGCACCTTCGACAACGCATTCATCATCCTTGACGAAGCTCAAAACACCACAAAAGAGCAGATGAAAATGTTTTTGACCCGTCTTGGATTCGGTTCAAAAGTTGTTGTAACCGGAGATATCACTCAGACAGACCTTCCCAGAGGGAAAAAATCCGGACTTAAACAGGCAATGCAGATTCTGGACAATGTAAAAGGCATTAAATTCTGCTTCTTAAACGCCAGAGATGTGGTCAGACATGACCTGGTCAGAAGAATTATTGAAGCATACGAAAGAACAAAAAATGACGATGATACGGAGGAACAGAAATGATACTGGTTTTAAACGATGAAAATATTCAGGATTCCGGGCTCATCAGTCTGATGAAGAAGGCAGGAGAAACGTGTCTCAGACTCGAAGGAGTGCCTTTTGATGATGAAAGTGCCGAGGTCAGTGTTTCTTTTGTTTCAAAAGAGGAAATTCGCGAAATAAATGCCGAATACAGGGACAAGGACAGTGTCACGGATGTTCTTTCTTTTCCTCAATATGAAAATCTGTCAGAAATCAGATCCGAGCCGTATATATGCCTCGGTGATGTGATAATATGCCCCGAAAGAGCAGCTGAACAGGCTGAGGATTACGGGCATTCCTATGAAAGAGAAATGATATATCTTATGGTTCACAGCATGTTCCATCTTCTCGGATATGACCATATGGACGATGAGGAAAAAAGAATCATGAGAGATAAGGAAGAATCCGTTATGAACGAGCTTGGAATATTGAGGTAATTTACATGGATTACAGGGAACTCTACGACATTGCGCTTAATGCGTCTAAAAATGCATATGTACCTTATTCCGGCTTCCACGTAGGAGCCGCTGTGCTTACGGAAGATTTGAAAATATACTGCGGGGCAAATATGGAAAATGCCTCATATCCGGTGTCATTATGTGCTGAAAGAACCGCAATGTCAAAGGCTTTGTATGACGGGCACAGAAGCTTCAAGGCTGTGGCTGTGGCGGCGACAAAGGACGGGCAGGAACATTCAGCCGCTCCCTGCGGGATGTGCAGGCAGTTTATATTTGAATTCGGAGACGACATTGAGATAATATTCGGAGAAAACAGAGACAGTCTGAAAATTTTCAGAATAAAAGACCTTCTTCCCGAAGGTTTCAGACTTTAGAAATTGAAAGGAAATATAATGAAATCAGGTTTTATCGGTATAGTCGGACGACCAAACGTCGGAAAATCAACACTGTTAAATGCAATACTGGGAGAGAAGATTGCCATAGTATCGGACAAGCCGCAGACCACTCGAAACACTATAAGAGGAATATATACGGAAGATGATACTCAGATGGTATTTATGGATACTCCGGGAATTCATAAACCCAGAAACAAACTGGGAGAATATATGACAAAGGCTGCAGTCAACACATTTAACGATTCCGAAGCAATAGTATTTATTGTTGATGATAAGTTAAGTGCAGGTCCGGGAGACAAATATATTCTGGAACTTATTGCTCCTGTCAGCACACCTAAAATTCTGGTGATCAACAAAATTGACACCATGACTCCCGACGGATATAAAGCAATCTATGACGAATATGAAGCTCTGGGAATATTTGACAGCATAATAGGAATATCGGCAAAAGAAAATCATAATATCGAGCTGCTGATAGATACACTAAAAAGCTATCTTCCCGAGGGTCCGTTTTTCTTCCCCGAAGACATGATAACAGATCATCCTGAAAGATTTCTTGTTTCGGAAATCATAAGAGAAAAAATGCTGCTGTTTTTAAAAGATGAGCTTCCTCACGGAACTGCAGTGGAAATAGAAACCTTTAAAACCGAAAAAAATGTAGTAAAAATCGGTGCGGTAATATACTGCGAGAAGAAATCACACAAAGGTATGATTATCGGAAAAGAAGGCAAAAAGCTCAAAGGCATCGGAAAAAGTGCAAGACTTGACATCGAATCCCTGCTGGGAGCAAAAGTATTTCTTGAATTATGGGTAAAGGTAAAGGAAAACTGGAGGGACAGCGACATAATGCTTTCCAATTTCGGTTATAAAGACGAATAGTGTACGGTAATTATTATGCAGGTTCAGACAAGGGGAATAATACTCAGACAAACCAGAATAATGAACGATAAACGGATGCTGGTTATTTTCACGGAACGTTTCGGCAAAATCTCTGTCGCCTCAGGCAGTGATTCAGGCAGAGGAAGAACAAAATCCTCCCTGGCTTACAAGCCTTTTACACTCGGCAATTATGATTTGTATAAGGTTAAGGACACCTTCCGCATGGGCAGGGGAGAAACCGTAAAAAGCTATTACAAAATAGGGGAGAATGTTGACAAATATCTGGAAGCTTCTTTTGTTTTGGAATTCACGGACAAGCTTCTGGTTGAAAACGAGCCGGTACAGGCTTTGTTCAATCTTCTTTCCGATTATTTTGAAATACTGGAAAGACGCACCCGTGAATACTCATTCCTGACGACTGTATATATGATAAAGGCAATCCAGATATGCGGATATATGCCCCGACTGGGGGAATGCGTTGTCTGCGGCAAAAAAAATACGGATTTTTCGTTCTATATTGAGGGCGGAGGGGCAATTTGCAGGCAATGTGCACAAGATAACGGATTGATTTATAAATCCGACTCTGATATAATAGATAAAATTGTATTTATTTCCAGACATTCTATTAAGGATATGGAAAAAATTTATTTAGAGACGGATTCTTTGGAAAAGATGAACTCTCTTATTCGTGGTTATACGAAATACCATCTCGATATTTCGGATTTGAAAAGTGAACACATTATTAAAGGTTAGGGAAAGGATGCTATTATGGAGATTACATTAGAAAAAATCGAACTGGTTAAAGACAGAACCGGTGTCAGCTACAGAGAAGCTAAGGAAGCTTTAGAGCATACTGATGGAAACGTGATTGATGCCATCATTTATATCGAAGAATGCGGAATAGAAAACGAAGAATCAAAGATTTCCTCTGAGAAAAAAGAAATAATCGAAAAAATCAAGGCTGTTGTAAAAAAAGGTAATGTTACCAAAATTCAGTTTAAAAGAGAAGGTCAGGTTATTCTCAATATTCCTGTTACCGCAGGAGCTATCGGAACAGTGATTTTCCCGCTTCCTGCAATTACAGCCGCTGTTGTGGCTCTTGCCGCAAAATGCAGTGTGGAAATTGTTAAGGATAACGGAGAAGTTGTTGACCTCAACGAACTGTCGGGAGGAAGAATTGACAATATCCGTGACAAAGCCGAAGATGTCATCGTTAATTTCGGTGAAAAAGCAGGGGATGCTATCGATGACCTGAAAATAAAGGCAGGAGATGCCTATGAAAACGTTAAATATAAAGCTGCCGAAAGAAAAGAAAGAAAAAACCAGTATGATGATGAATGCTTTGAATTTGACGATGAAGGCGGCTGTGACTGCTGCTGCGACTGCGAAATAGACTGCAGTTTTGAAGAAGATGAAAAACCTGAAGATAAACAGGAAGAATAAATTACATTTATAAGGAGCAATTAAAATGGCAAGAGAGTTTACAATGGATAAGATTGTATCACTGGCAAAGGGAAGAGGTTTTGTTTTTCCCGGATCTGAAATTTACGGAGGGCTTGCAAACACATGGGACTATGGTCCTCTCGGCGTTGAACTTAAAAACAACGTAAAAAAAGCCTGGTGGAAAAAATTCATACAGGAATCAAAGTATAATGTAGGGCTTGACGCTGCTATATTAATGAATCCTATGACATGGGTTGCATCAGGTCACGTTGGCGGCTTCAATGACCCTCTGATTGACTGCAAGAGCTGTAAATCCAGATATCGTGCCGACAAGCTTATTGAGGATTATTTAAAAGCTAACAATATCGAAGGCGTAACTGTTGACGGCTGGTCAAACGAAAAACTCGAAGCATATATAGCAGAAAATAATATTCCTTGCCCTGAATGCGGAAAATCAGAATTTACAGGAATCAGACAGTTTAACCTTATGTTTAAAACATTCCAGGGTGTTACCGAGGATTCAAAAGCTGAGATTTATCTCAGACCGGAAACAGCACAGGGTATTTTTGTAAACTTTAAAAATGTTCAGAGAACAACACGAAAGAAGCTGCCTTTCGGTATCGGCCAGATAGGTAAATCCTTCAGAAATGAAATCACTCCGGGCAACTTTACTTTTAGAACAAGAGAATTCGAACAGATGGAGCTGGAATTCTTCTGTAAACCGGGAGAAGACCTCGAATGGTTCCAGTATTGGAGAGAAAAATGCGTTGAATGGCTCCTTTCATTGGGAATCGACAAAGAAAGCATCAGACTTCGTGACCATGAGCAGGAAGAGCTTTCACATTACAGCAACGCTACAACAGATATCGAATTCATGTTCCCGTTTGGCTGGGGTGAATTATGGGGTATCGCAGACAGAACAGACTTTGACCTTAAACAGCATACAAAGCATTCAGGCGAAGACATGGTTTATGTTGACCCTGAAACCAATGATAAATATACACCTTATTGTATTGAACCTTCACTCGGAGCTGACAGAGTAACACTGGCATTCCTTGTTGAAGCTTATGACGAGGAAACTCTCACAAACGACAAAGGACAGACAGATACCAGAGTAGTAATGAGATTCCATCCTACTCTTGCACCTTTCAAGGCTGCTGTTCTCCCGCTTCAGAAAAAACTCGGAAGCGAAGCGGAAAAACTTCATGAAGAGTTGTCAAAATACTTCATGGTGGATTACGATGTTACGGGCAGTATCGGCAAACGTTACAGAAGACAGGACGAAATCGGTACACCGTACTGCATCACATTCGATTTTGATTCGCTGGAAGACCACTGCGTTACAATCAGAGAAAGAGATTCTATGGAACAGGTGAGAATTCCTATCGATCAGGTCAAAGGCTTTATTGAAGAAAAACTTGCTTTCTAAAGCCCCCGAAAACAGTTTCAAGAAATATGTATTTCTTTTACTATAATCATTAAAATTACATAATCTAGGAGGATTCAATCATGGGAAAACAGTACGTATTTGCTTTTGAAGAAGGTAATAAAGATCAGAGAAACCTTCTTGGCGGTAAGGGAGCCAATCTTGCAGAAATGACCAATATCGGTCTTCCTGTACCTCAGGGCTTTACTATTACCACAGAAGTATGTACAAGATACTATGAAGAAAACAAAACTATCGGTGCTGACATTCAGGAACAGATCGCAAAGAATCTTGAACTTCTTGAAAAGAAAACAGGCAAAAAACTCGGCGGAGTTGAAAATCCGCTGCTCGTATCAGTTCGTTCCGGTGCTCCTATTTCAATGCCGGGAATGATGGATACAGTTTTAAACCTCGGTCTTAATCATGATACAGTAGTAACCGTTGCGAAACTCACAGGAAACGAAAGATTTGCATATGACAGCTTTAGAAGATTTATTCAGATGTTCTCGGATGTAGTACTTGAAATATCAAAGAGCAAATTCGATGCAATCTTTGACGCTAAGAAAAAGGAAAAAGGTTACGAATTTGACTATGAACTTCAGCCGGAAGATCTCAAATTAATAATTGAAGATTACAAAAAACTGGTTAAAGCTGAAAAAGGCTTTGATTTCCCGCTCGATCCTAAAGTTCAGCTTGATATGGCTATCGAAGCTGTTTTCAGATCCTGGAATAATGACAGAGCTATCCTTTACAGAAAGATAAACGGAATTTCCGACAGCCTCGGAACAGCTGTAAATGTACAGTCTATGGTATTCGGAAACATGGGTGAAACATCCGGAACAGGCGTTGCTTTCACAAGAAGCCCGTCAGACGGCGAAGCAAGAATCTTCGGTGAATTCCTTGTAAATGCACAGGGCGAAGACGTTGTTGCAGGTATCAGAACACCTCAGCCGATTTCCGAACTGGAACAGTCATTCCCTGAAGTATACAAAGACTTCATGAGAATTTCAAACATTCTTGAACAGCATTATAAAGATATGCAGGATATGGAATTTACCGTAGAAAGAGGCAAACTCTATATGCTTCAGACAAGAAACGGCAAAAGAACAGCTGCTGCTGCAGTAAAAATTGCTGTTGATATGGTAAACGAAGGTCTCATTGACAAAAAGACAGCTGTTAAGAGAGTTGACCCTTCAATGATCGGCCAGCTTCTCCATCCTACATTTGATTCAGCAGAGCTCAAAAAAGCAAGAAAACTTGCTTCAGGTCTTCCTGCTTCACCTGGTGCTGCTTTCGGTCAGATATACTTCAGCGCAGAAGATGCTGCTGCAGCAAATGAACAGGGACAGAAAGTTATCCTCGTAAGAACAGAAACTTCTCCTGAAGACCTGGCAGGTATGGTTGCTGCCGAAGGTATCCTTACAGCAAGAGGCGGAATGACATCCCACGCTGCCGTAGTTGCAAGAGGAATGGGTAAATGCTGTGTTTCAGGCTGCTCTTCAGCTGTTATAGACGAAGAAGGTAAAACAGTAACCTTCGGTTCAGACAAATATAAAGAAGGCGACTTTATCTCCCTTGACGGTACAGCAGGCGATGTATACGAAGGTAAAGTCGGAACAATAGATCCTGAACTTTCAGGCGACTTCGGAACAATTATGCAGTGGGCTGACGAAATCAGAACACTTAAAGTAAGAACAAATGCCGACAACCCAAGAGATGCTGCTGTAGCAGTAAAATTCGGTGCTGAGGGTATCGGTCTCTGCAGAACAGAGCATATGTTCTTCGAAGAAGACAGAATTCCAAATGTAAGAAGAATGATTCTTGCTGATACAGTAGAAGAAAGAGTAGAAGCTCTCAATCTCTTACTCCCATATCAGAAGGAAGACTTCAAGGGAATTTATAAGGTTATGGGCGAACTTCCTGTTACAATCAGACTGCTTGACCCGCCTCTCCATGAATTCCTTCCTCAGACAGATGAAGATATCAGACACCTGTCAGAACAGATTGGTGTTCCATACGAAAAACTGGTAGTAAAAACTGCTGAACTCCACGAATTCAACCCGATGCTCGGTCACAGAGGATGCAGACTTGCCGTTACATATCCTGAAATCAGTGAAATGCAGGCAGAAGCTATCATGATGGCTGCTATAGAAGTATCAAAAGAAACAGGCAAAGATATAGAACCTGAAATTATGATTCCTCTTGTAGGCATCGAATCCGAGCTTGCTTACGTTAAGAAAGTTGTTGTAGACAAGGTTGAAGAAGTAATGGCAAGAGAAGGAAAGACTCTCAAATACCACGTAGGTACAATGATTGAAATTCCAAGAGCTGCTCTTACAGCAGATGAAATTGCCAAGGAAGCAGAATTCTTCTCATTCGGAACAAACGACCTCACACAGATGACATGGGGCTACTCCAGAGATGATGCAGGCAAATTCATAAAAGAATATATGAACAAGAAAATCTACGAAGTTGACCCGTTCCAGAGTCTTGACCAGACCGGTGTTGGAAAACTCGTTAAAATGGCTGTTGAACTCGGAAAACAGACAAGACCTGACATCAAACTCGGTATCTGCGGTGAACACGGCGGAGATCCTGCTTCTATCGAATTCTGTCACAATGCAGGTCTGAACTATGTTTCATGCTCACCATACAGAGTACCTATTGCAAGACTTGCTGCTGCACAGGCTGCTGTAAAATAAATTATTGATTTTTATGAACCCGCCTGATGGCGGGTTCTGTTTTTTAAGCAAAGATAAAAACACATTCCGGTTGGTAGTCCGGAAGTACCGGTATCGGTATCAGTAACCTGCCTCCTTTGGTTGTCCGTTCTTTGCCTAACAGCATATTAAAAGGAATAGGCACTAAAGCCCAGCAGGTCCTGAAGCTTCAGCAGGAACAGAACAAAATAGAGCGCAAAACAGTTTCGAGTCAGATGAAAGAAGAGGAAAAGAAAAGACAATTTGCTCTTCGTACCGAAAAGCGCAAGAAAAAGCACAAAGGTCACTGACATAACATATTATTTTCATCCGGAGGAAAACCTATGTTCAGAAAGGCATACATGGACGATCTTGACAAAATATCTGCAATATATGATGAAATTCACACGGAAGAGGAGTCCGGCAAAGTATCAATAGGATGGATAAGAGGAATTTATCCCACTGAACAAACCGCATACGACTCCATACTGAAAGGTGATATGTTCGTTGAAACAGATAACGGAAATATTGTTGCTGCTGCCAAAATCAACAAAGAACAGGTTCCCGAATATTCAGATGCAAAATGGATTTACGAGGTGCCCGATGAACTGATTATGGTTCTTCATACCCTGGTAGTATCCCCTAAATATAAAGGCTGCGGCTATGGCACTGCATTTGTTGATTTTTACGAAAACTACGCTCTCACGAACGGGTGCAGTTATCTCAGAATGGATACAAACGAGAAGAATGCCAATGCCCGCCGCCTCTATAAAAAACTGGGCTATACGGAGGTTTCCGTAGTGGACTGCTGTTTTAACGGAATAGACGGAGTGCGTCTGGTCTGTCTGGAAAAGAAAATACAACATCATGAGGATTAAAACATGACTGAAAACAAAGCAATGTTAAACAATAGAAAAGTTGTTCTGGGAATGAGCGGCGGTGTGGACAGCACAGCTTCAGCGCTTATTCTTCAAAAAAAAGGCTATGAGGTTGTCGGTCTTCATTTTGACGTTTTCGGAAAAGGAGAGGACAGCGCTTCCAGGGTGAAGGAAGTATGCGAGAAACTCGGAATCGAACTGATTTATAGGGACGTTTCAAAAGATTTTTCTTCAAAAGTAATCTCATATTTTTATAACGAATACGCCTGCGGAAGAACCCCGAATCCATGTGTTATGTGCAACAAAACCGTAAAATTTAAGGTACTTCTTGATGAAGCGAATCGTATAGGTGCCGGCAGTATCGCAACAGGTCACTATTCCGAAACCGAAGTACTGAAAGAATCCGGCGAAACTGTGATTAAACTGTGTTCAAACCGTAAAAAAGATCAGTCATATATGCTTTGGAAGCTGGGGCAGGAGGAGCTTTCCAGAATAATATTCCCTCTCAGCAGCTTTAATTCCAAGGAAGAAATCAGAGAAATTCTTAGAGAAAAGGGTTTTCCAAATGCTGAGACCAGAGACAGCCAGGAAATCTGCTTCATTGAAAATGACGACTATTATTCTTTTTTAACCGAAAAAATGGGAATGAAACCCAGACATGGGAATTTTGTCAATAAAAACGGAGACATTTTAGGCACTCATTCAGGAATAATAAAGTATACAGTCGGACAAAGGAAGGGTCTGGGAATAACTTTCGGAAAGCCGGTTTTTGTAACAGACATCGATTCTAAAAAGAATCAGGTTGTTCTTGGGGACAGCGAAGATTTGTTTAAAAATGAAATAATTTCTTCAAATAATAATTTCTGTACATCAGGGAAATTTTCAGGTGAAAAACTTTACGGTAAAATTCGCTATGCGGCACCGTTTTCTTCCTGTACTATAGAAGAGCTTCCCGACGGCAGAATTAAAACTGTTTTTGAAGACGCTCAGAGAGCGCCGACTCCCGGACAATCCATCGTATGGTATAAGGGAGAATATATGATAGGCGGAGGCATCATAGATAAAATTTGACACGAATTTATTATTTCTGCCGGCACAAAATAATAATAAACCTGTGCTCCGGTTTTTAAAGGAGCCGGGATTATTTAAGAAAGGCAATGGTGTACAGTATGGGAGGAATAATGAAAACCGTAATGGCAGCAAGTGCGGTAGGCGCTGTTGCCGGTATGGCATATCTGTCTATGAAGCCCAGTCAGCAGAGAAAAATTGAAAGAGGTTTAAGAAAAACCACTGACCAGCTTTCGGATATTGTAGATAATATACACAGCAGAATGAACTGAATTTTGTTGTAAACAATGTGCGGATTTCAGCCGGAAAAGAATTTAAGCATGAGACACAATGATCTCATGCTTTTCTATTTTTTTCAGACTTTTGCGTTTTATAACAGCCTGATACATATGAAGTGTTAAATATACTGTTTTCCTGTATTGTCAACATGATAATTATCCCGGTAAATCAAATCCTTTACCTTAACAAATTCATAGCCTTCGTCTTTCAGCTGCTTAAGAATGGACGGCAGGGCTTCCGGTGTATTTTTTGCACCGTTATGCAGCAGAACAATACTGCCGGA
>JAUNCY010000024.1:6536-27019 GCA_030526325.1 Bacillota bacterium | reverse complement strand
CTTCTGCCATCGCAGGCAAAATCGCAGCACCGGAAAGGAGAGGTTAATCATGGAATGGATGAAAATTATTGGCGATTCTATCCGGTATATTGAGAATCATATATTAGATGAGCTTTCTATTGAAGACATCGCGAAGCATATTGGTGTTTCAACGTTTTATTATCAAAAAGGGTTTTCGATGCTGTGCGGCTTCACGGTAACTGAATATATTCGCTGCCGCCGCCTTGCATTGGCCGGGAATGAGATTATTGGCACGGACAAAACAATTATCGAGATAGCGATGAAGTACGGATATGATTCTCCTGACAGTTTTACAAAAGCTTTCACCAGATTCCACGGTTCAACACCGACAGCCGTCCGAAAAAACAATGAGATGCTGAAATCCTTTGCTCCGTTAAAAATCAAAGTTTTCTTAGAAGGAGGATATCTGATGGATTACAGAATTGAGAAAAAAGAAGAGTTTACGGTAATTGCCAACGCAAAGACATTTGCCTACGAAGGTGCAGCGGAAATTGTTCCACAGTTTTGGAATGAGCATTATGCTTCAGGCAAAGCACAGACCGTATGCGGAGAATTCGGTATCAACATAGATGAAAAAATGGGTATGGATACTTTTGAATATCTGATTGCGGATACTTATAGAGGGCAGGATGTTCCGGAAGGCTTTGTATTGCGCACAATCCCTTCGTTTCACTGGGCTGTTTTTCCCTGCAGAGGAGCTATGCCGACAGCATTGCAGGATGTAAATACGAAAATCTTCACAGAATGGCTGCCTGCAATCAATGAATACGAATTTGCGGCGGGATATTGTGTTGAGATGTATGACGATCCTCAAAAATATCCAAAAGGAACAATGGACGAAAACTATTATTGTGAGATCTGGATTCCGGTAAAAAGAAAATAAGTCGTCAACTATAGTTTAGTAAGAGCAGTGTCAGAGATGGCACTGCTTTTATACGATACACAATCACACAAGCGGCAACTGTTATCCTGAGGTTTGCGTTTACGAGATGGCAAATGGGCAGTATAATGGAGTTGTAAATTTGAATTTGTCTGCAGGTAAATTACGAATTCTATAGAAGGAGGAACATCAATGCAAGTATATTATTTTTCACGTACCGGAAGAAGCAAAGAAATTGCCGAACAGATAGCACGTCATTACCATATCGAGGCAAGGATGATTGATGATCATAAGGACTGGAGCGGAAAAGTGAATTACATGAAGGCGGGAGCAATGGCTCTCAGCGGAATAACGATACCGGCAGACTATATTGAACCGGACACGGATGACGAGATTACAGTTGTGTTCCCTCTATGGGCAGGAACCATGCCTCCGGGAGTAAAGACATTTGTGGAGAACGTGGGAAAAGAAAATATAACTGCAATTATTACTTCGCTGGGAAGCACAATGAAACAAAGAGACGGGTTCAAGAAAATAATTGATCTGGTGGGAAAGGATATTACTGCCCCGGATATTTTGAGTAATCGAAAACACCGCGCGGGAAAAAGAGAGAGGAAAGGGGAACCGATAATGACTGATAAAATTGAGATGGACGGGATTAAACTGATAAAAGCGAAGGAAAAAGATTTCGCGAGACTCACGGAATTTTACAGAAATGCAATTATAAATTCAGAAAATATGGATCTTTACGGGAAATGGATATACGGCAAACATCCTACCGATGAGATGATAGCGGACTACATTAATTCAGGAGCCATGTATTATACCGAGAACTGTGGGTCTATAATATCGGCCGCTGCTGTAACGGAGGGACAGGGTGATGATTACAGGGATGCCGACTGGGGAATTTCTCTGGAAGATAAGGAGGCGGCAGTGCTGCACATTTTGTGTGTTGACAGCAGGATTCAGCGAAAAGGACTGGGAAGAGCAACAATGGAGCTGGTCAAACAGCTCAGCCGTGATTTGGGAAAAAAGGCACTGCGCCTGGACGCCCTTGCCTGCAATACCCCGGCGCACAGACTGTATGAGTCGACAGGTTTTGAACTTAGAGACAAGCGCCGATGGTATACTGAAAATGCAGGATGGATGGATTTTCTGCTGTATGAATATATTTTTTAGACCCTGATGCACAGAGACGGCGGCAGCATTACGGCATTACAGAGCTTTGCTGCTGATGTTGTGCCATTCTCTGTTTTCGCACCAGTAAACAGTGTTTTCCGACACATCAAACACCATAGATACGACCGTCGGACAGACCTCCTGAGGTACAGACTTCAGAATTTCAAAACAGTCACTGACATCAAAATCATCATCTGCGGACTGCAGCATTTTTACGGCATTCTGATATCGGTCCCATCCCATCCAGGGATGCTGCTCAGAGTTCATTTTATATAGAGAGAAGTTTGTCATGACGGAAAACTCCGGCTTTTCAATGTATCTGTAACCCTGACCGGGCACAATTTGGAGAACATTGCCGTATTTGTCGGAGAGCTGAGCCTGAAAGGTTACGCCGGGCACACTGCACACAGTACAGCTGCTGACTGTGCTGAGGATTTCCGAAAGAGTTTTCTTCTGAAGCAGTAGATCTATGTCGAGCATTAATATGTTTTCGCATCCGGGTGCAGGATTGCTTCTTTCGTCAAAAGGCCAGCAGGTGGGCATTGCCACAAAATCTCCTCTGCTGTTTGCGCCGAAAAGCGGAAGCCAGCCTTCTGTATCGTCAAACACTTCAATATATACTCCTTTGTCAGACGGAGTAATTCGGTATTCCATGTCAAGAAGGTCCAGATTCCAGCCTATGATTGTTTTATTTCTGTTTGATACTATACTTGTACACATCATATTCTCCTTAAATTTTATTCACAGTGTTTGTGCTAATATTATTATAATTTGAACAGCAAAGCAACCTGCGGAAAGAATATATAATACTCGGAGCGATTTACATATTTTTCCTGTTATGAATACAATTTTTTTCTTTTCTTGATATTGTAATGTAAAAAAATATAGTATAGTATGAATAATAAGTATTGCTGTTTAACCGAGGAATATCAACATGGGAAATATAATTGAGAAATATTATACAATTCTGTCGCTTCTGCTGGCGGCAATAGACATGATAATATGCGTAAAAGCATTTATGCACAAAAGTAAACTGGGAAAATATATAGGTCTGGTTTCTATTTTTGCAATTATTGTTGATGTTTCATACATGTTCAGCATATACGCTGAGGATTATTTTACCGCTTCGTGCTGGTCCAGCATATATTTTGTGGGGATTGACTGGACATTTTTGTTTGTGGTGCAGGGGATGAGCATATACATAGGAGCGGAAAAGACAGGAATTTTCCGGAAAATCAGAATAGGCGCCGCAGTTTATTCGGCTTTTGATACGCTTGTTCTTATGATTAACCCGTTTAAGGAGATAGCCATCAGCTATGTTCCCACAGGGTATCATTTTATTCATTATACTTATGATATGCATGTTCTCTATTACCTGCATCTTGCCTTTACATATTCTTTGCTCATTGTGATTATTTCCGGCCTTGTTTATTCTTCTGCAAAAGCTCCGGTGGTTTTCAGAAAGCGATATACTATGATTGTTGTGACAATATTGGCACTTGTTGCGGTGAATGCAGTTTTCCTCTACATCCCGGGCAAATCTATATGGAATCTGCTGGATTATTCAATAATAGGGTACAGCTTTGTTCTGTATATAATATACTATTCCTGCTTTAAATACAGCAGGGACGTGGTTATGAGAAACCTGTCCATGGACATTTTCAATAAGATTGACCAGGGCATCGTATTCTTTGACTATAAAAAAGAACTGGTAATGAAAAATCAAAAGGCTGAAGCCGTATTCGACAGCATAGACTATAACGAAGGGGATAAGATGGACAGTTTCCTCAGAGCTCTGGATATAGCCGATGTTATGAGAAATGAGTACGGTTCGCTGCAGTGTATAACCGGAAGCGGAGACAATACGGAAATCAGACGATGCGATTACAGAGTTCTGAGAGATGAAAAAAATATAGAGAGCGGAACCCTGTTTGTATTCACGGATATGGATGAAGAAGTAGATATTGTAACAGGATTCCAGTATCAGAAATATTTCGAAAGATTTATCGGCGAAAATCCCGATATTTACAGCGGGATCATGATTATTGCCGCATTTGATATCAACAGCCTTTCTGTAATTAACGCTACACGGGGCAGAGATGAAGGCGACCTCATGATTAAAACTCTGGCGGAACTGCTGAGAAAGCACTTCCCGGCAGACACCTCTTTTGTAAGGGGGAACGAAGCTATCCTTTTAGCTGTTTGCTCAATGGCTGACCACAAAGATATTGAGAATGCAGTGGAAAAAATCGAACAGGAATACAAAGGATATTTCCAGTGGTCCTCAAGCACTGTTGATTTGGGTAAGGGGGAACTTTCCGAAGCAATTGACGACGCAATAAAAGGAATGCACAACAGGAAACTTCTGGACAGGGAATCCGTCAGCTCTCATGCAATCTCATCCCTCGTAAAAGCACTGAAGGAGTCGGATGCCGACACTGCGGAGCATGTAAAAAGAACTCAGTATTACGGAAATGCCCTGGGTCAAAGAATAGGACTGTCGGATATTCAGCAGAGTCAGCTGCGTCTGCTTTGTCTGATGCACGACATCGGCAAAATAGGAATCCCGCTGGATATCCTCAATAAACCGGGAAAGCTTACATCCGATGAGTGGAAAGTGCTTAAATCTCATGTCGGAAAAGGATATGATATAGCAAAAAGCTCCAAGCCGTTAAAAGAAATTGCTGAAATGATTCTTCACCATCACGAGAGATGGGACGGTAAAGGCTATCCTGCCGGGCTCAGCAGAGAATCAATACCTCTGCTCTCAAGAATTATTGCGGTGGTAGACGCTTTTGATGCTATGACAAATGACAGACCTTACAGGTTTGGTACAAATACTGATTCCGCTCTGGCTGAACTCAAAAGAAATGCCGGAACCCAGTTTGATCCGTATCTGGTTTCAGAGTTTATTCGTATGGTTGAGAACGGAGACATAGTGGTTAACGAAACAAGCCACGGCAGCGACAAACTTGTAGTATTCAGTGAAAGCACCGAGGAACTGGAAATTCACAGCGAAGACCGGGGAGTATTTGAAATAAACTTCTCAAGATATTCTCTGGATTCGGACAATAAAATAATAGAAATTGACGAAAAATTTACAGAACTGACCGGATACACGGAGGAGGATGTCAAGGCGGGAATGACCCAGCTGGATTTAATTCCGGAAGATGAGCGGCCTGAATATATAGTAGTTACAAATAAGCTTCTTGCTGCGGAGCCTTTCGCATACCTTGAACATGCTGTCCGACGCAAGGACGGAACCGTTATATATGTAATGTGCTTCGGCAGAAGATATTATGATTCTGCAGCAAAGGCCGGAAAGTCGGAGATTTTCATATCTGATGTTCTCGACACATACAGTATCAGAAAGTACGTTGAAGCCCAGAGGATTAAAGCCGAACAGAGGCTTTCGCGATGGGAGCAGACATACAGGACAGATTCCCTTACCGGGCTGATGTCCCATGAGCCGTTCAGAAACGATGTGGAGCTGAGTCTTTTGAAGAAAGAAAAGAGGGTTCTGCTTATCATGATGGATGTGGATTTTTTCAAAGAGTACAACGATACATACGGACACAGTAAAGGAGACGAGTATCTGGTGTTCGTGGCAAATGCTTTGAAATCTTCGCTCAGGGGAAATGATTTAGCCTGCCGAATGGGCGGCGATGAGTTCTCGGCGGCAATTTTCTTTGAACCTGACGAATCCACCGAAATAATGGAAAAACGTGCGGCGGAAATCTTCGACAGAATCAGCGGAATGATTTTTGAGAGAGAAACCCACACAGGAATTTCGATGGGAGCGGCAATTTCAGATGAGTCTCTTTCTAAATTCAACGACCTTTACCGGGCAGCGGACAGCGCTCTGTACCAGTCCAAAGGAAAAGAAAATTACAGATTTACTATGTTCAGATAGGATTACAGAAAAAGCAGGCCGTATGGATTAATGATAAATTAAGAGGAGTTGTATATATGTCAAAGAAAATATGTGTTTTCGCTATTGTATGCGCATTGATTTTTACTGTGCCGGTCTGCGCATTTGCTTTACCCGTAACTTTTGGTGCGAAAGACGTTTGTCCGGACTCAGAAGGTGTCAATAACGAAAGCAGTATATACTGCTGGACTCCGTATCTTCTCAGTGAAGGCAGTTATCCTGATATCCGGGAGTTCTTTAACAGATTTAACATAACCAGGGTGTATCAGTCGATTTCTGAAATTTATTTTCAGCAGGAGGAAACTGCTGCCATGGTTAAGCGTTTGGCTGATGACGGTATAGAAACCGTCGCCCTTGCCGGGGAACGTGCGTGGGGACTGGCCGGCAGTGATCTTTCTCCGATAAAAGCATATATAGATGCTGTCAGGGATTACAATTCCGGAATAGGAGCTGATGCAAAGATTGAGAAAATGGCACTGGACGTGGAAACCTTCACATACAGCGCATGGAAAAGCGATAAAACAGGGTATTTTAAGAATTACATTAGAAACATGCAGGAAATATACAGCCACGCCCGCGAAGCGGGGCTTGAAGTTG
This sequence comes from Bacillota bacterium, assembly GCA_030526325.1. Classification (GTDB taxonomy): domain Bacteria; phylum Bacillota; class Clostridia; order Peptostreptococcales; family Anaerovoracaceae; genus RGIG1899. The sequence continues at coordinate 20,411 of JAUNCY010000024.1, read as the reverse complement.
TTCAGGTTATACCTGCATATTTTGATTCAATTGACGAGGAACTGTTCAGAGTATTTGTAGAAACCTGCTGTGATGAGATTTCTGTCATGAATTACACAAAGGATACTCAGGTAAATGAAATTGCGGGAGAAATGGCGCTGTGCAGAGAACTGGGGAAAAAGGTTGAGACTATTTTTGAAACCATGCCTTATACAGACTATTATGGTGTTACGGAAGACAACACTTATTTCTATGAGGGACTAGATGCTGTAATGGAAAAACGCAGCATTATTCTTCAAACATATAAATATGATAAACTGTCGACATCCTATCATCATTTTCCGACTATGTATCATGTGGCATCGGGAAGGTACATGGCTGAGATATATGCTTACACAGATTCCGGAGATCCTTCAAGAAACGATTTAGGACAGACATATGAACTGGATACAGTTATTTTATACGGTGACGACGGAAGTGTTGTAAAGGCAGGATTATACAACCCGAATCTGGGACAGGATTACGAAGAAAACTGTTATCTTGCCGTAGGCGTGATGCCCGGTGTGAAATATACAGTTGCGGCGGGAACTGACAATTATACAGTGACCAATCCTGAAAAAATATTTTCTTTCGGAGAAGGAGAACTTATTGATTACACCAGCATAAGAATAAAAAGAGGTTAAACCTAAACCCCTGAAGTCTGCAGTCACGAACCGGTATATGTTTCAAATCCGGATGCAAAACTGTAACAGAAAATATGCTGCGGGCATATGAAAACGGGAAGCTGTTATGCGAAAGCCTGCGGCAATTCGGGTAAAAATAAAAACACAAAAAACTGTATCAGAATATGAACCGTACAGGATTTTTATTCGGCAGCAAAGCGGGAAAAGTATATGTGTGTGATTATGTGATTATTTGATTGGAAAGTATAAAAACGCCCTTCCTTTACGCCGGAATGTCAGTACCGGAAAACAGGGAAGGGCGATTGTATTTTTTGTGTATTAAAGTGTGCTTCCGAAGTCTGTTACGAGAATCTGACCTGTCATTGCTCTGGATTCATCCGATGCCAGGAAGAGAACAATGTTAGCCACGTCCTCAGGCATGCATGGAGGCGCTTTGAGGTCATTATGAACCATCATTGCTCCGAACATATCCTGGTCCAGGTTTGACGGATTCAGTTTTGCAACCATCGGGGTAACTACTGTACCGGGACAGATGGCATTAAATCGAATCTGATCCTTCTGGAATCTGAGAGCTCCGTGTTTGGTCATGCCTATAACGGCTGCTTTAGATGAAACGTAAGCGGCACCGCCGTTGCCTGTTGCTCCTGCAGCAGAGGCAATTGTTACAACTGATGCTCCGGAGGACATTCTCTTAACTGCCGCTCTGGTAACCTTCATTGTACCTTTCTGGTTAGTTTCAACTATACGGTCAAGGTCTTCGTCTGTAAATCGGTCAATTGGTTTGAGACCCTCTTCAAGTATGCCGGCATTATTTACCAGAACATCAATTTTTCCGAATTTCTCCATTACCAGTTCCATGAGCATTTCGGAATCTTCGCTCTTTGAGATGTCTGTGGGAACGGCAAGAACCGTACCGCCGGCAGCAGTGATTTCTCCGGCAACATTTTCCAGAGCTTCTTTTCTTCTTGCAGTGATAACCACTTTTGCTCCTTCTGAAGCAAGCAGCTTAGCTACAGCGGCACCAACACCGGAATTACCGCCGGTAATAACTGCGACTTTGTCCTTCAAACGATTCATATAGACAGTCCTCCTTATAAAAACTGTAAATAATAACATATGTCAAAAACAATATACAATATTTATAAATACATTGCAATATAAATAAAGATAAAAAAACAGGGAATCCGAATAAAAAATAAAGATGTATAAAGAAAAAGAAAGAAATAACAAAGATGCGGCATGAAATACCGCATCTTTATATCTGTTATTGTGATTTATTAAGATTATTAAAGGATGTATTATTCAGTATCTCCGATGGAGTCTTTAACAGAAACAGTGACTTTTCTGTCGTAACAGCTGAAGATAGAGTCGATACGTTCCGGAGCAGGTGCCTTTGTAAGCTTACTTACAACAGGTACGATTATCAGTCCTGCCAGCATGCAGAATGCGCCGGAGTTGATAGGTGACTGAAGCAGTGTCGGGAACATAGGACGAATAAGGATGTTCGCAATCATAACTACTGTTGAGAACAGGAAGCTTGCCCAGCATGCAACCTTTGTAGTACCCTTCCAGTATAATCCGTAGAGGAACGGAGCAAGGAATGCGCCTGCAAGAGCACCCCAGGATATACCCATAAGCTGTGCGATGAAGGATACGCTTGAATTGTACTGTATCAGCGCGATCACTACAGAGATAGCTATGAAAACTACGATGAGGAATCTCATTGTGAGAACCTGCTGTTTTTCGTTCATGTCTTTCTTTACTGTAACCTTGAGGAAGTCAAGGGTTAATGTTGAACTGGAAGCCAGAACCAGTGAAGAAAGTGTTGACATTGAAGCTGAAAGAACCAGTATAACAACCAGTGCAATCAGAATTGACGGTAGTCCCGAAAGCATAGCAGGAATAACTGCATCGAAGCCTTCTGTAGCTACGTCAACTTTATCAGAAAACAGTCTTCCGAAGCCGCCGAGGAAGTAGCAGCCGCCGGCAACGATAAATGCAAAGAATGTAGATATTATCATACCTTTATTGATAGCTTTTTCGCTTTTGATAGCGTAGAATTTCTGAACCATCTGAGGCAGACCCCAGGTTCCGAGGGATGTAAGGATCATTACTCCCAGAAGATTGAGCGGATCCGGGCCGAAGAATGAAGCGAACACACCCGGTGTTTCGGATACTGCGGAATCTGTTACCTGGCCAAGGCTGTTAAGAGCTTCCATAAATCCGCCCTGGCTGTTAAGTACAGCTGCGATAACCGCAATGATACCGCCAATCATGATGATACCCTGAATAAAGTCGTTGATTGCTGTAGCCATGTAACCGCCGGCAATAACGTAAATACCTGTAAGTAAAGCCATTACGATAACGCATACAGAGTAATCGATGTTGAATGCCATTCCGAACAGACGGCTGAGTCCGTTATACAGTGATGCTGTATAAGGGATAAGGAATATGAAAATGATTGCTGATGCAGCGATTTTCAGTGCTTTGCTGTCAAAACGTTCACCAAAGAACTGCGGCATAGTTGCCGAGTCAAGATGCTGTGTCATAACACGGGTTCTTCTTCCGAGAACAGCCCATGCAAGAAGTGAGCCCAGGAGAGCATTTGCGATACCTGCCCAGGTTGCTGCAATACCGTATTTCCAGCCGAACTGACCGGCATATCCTACGAATACAACGGCTGAGAAATATGAAGTGCCGTATGCAAAAGCTGTAAGCCATGGTCCAACGCTTCGTCCGCCGAGAACAAAGCCGTTTACGTCGGTTGCATGTCTTCTGCAGTAAATACCGATGTAAACCATAACTCCAAAGAACAATAACAGCATAAGAATTTTTATTACAAGATCAGACATAAAAAATAACCTCCGCTTCTGATTAAGATAAGATTTTAATTGATTGATTACACATTAAAACACTCCCGCCGGACGCGGGTATCGCCTCATGAAGCATCGGCTCACGATGTTTACCATATTAATTCCTACCTTCCTACAAAACTGCTTTATTTTTTAAAAATCTCCAACTGCAACGCAGTAACTACTTCATTATTTAAACATTTTCGCACGCTAAAGTCAATATTTTTTTATAAAAAACCGAAGGTTCGAAAATTCTGTTCCCTTCAGAATCGTAATACGAAAAATCTGCCGCAGCCCTTGAGCAGCCGCGGCAGAATCCGGATACTGATTTATTTGATTTTTTCGAGAATAATTTTTGCGCAGTCAATCTGATTAGGAATAACTCCGTTTTCGTCTTTAACACGCCAGATATCAGGAGTGATTTCGTCTACCACGTACATCTTGCCTTCCTCGTCATAGCCAACTTCGATTTTGAAGTCGATGAGCTTGAGGTTCATATTTGCAAGTTCTTTTTTAAGAACTTCGCCGACTTTTTTTACCAGTTCCTGAGCTTCGTCATACTGACCCTCTTTGAGCAGGCCTTTCATGATGCAGAGTCTTTCTGTAATAACCGGGTCGCCCTGTTCGTCATCTTTAAGAGTAACTTCTGTGTAAGGAGGATCGAATGTAATTCCTTCCTCGAGAGTAAAACGTCTGCACATGCTTCCTGCAGTATAATATCTGAGTACGAATTCGAGCTTAGGAACAGTAAGTTTTCTAACCTGCATAAGTCCCTTTTCGATATCTGAGCCGAGATAATGTGTAGGAATGTTATTCTTTTCCATCAGTTCAAAGAAGTATTTTGAAATAGTAAGTCCGATTTTGCCTTTGCCTTCTACGCTTCCGCCTACGCTGTTTGAACCAGGGTCAAATACTCCGTCTTCGCCCGTTGCGCTGTCTTTGAAGAAAAGATTAACCACGCCTGTGGCTTCGTCCAGGAGGACTGTTTTTGTTTTTCCGTCATAAAGTGTTTTCATTTGCGTTTAACCTCCGTAAATTCTGTTAGCTTGCTGAAACCCATTTCAAATAATGCAAGTACATTTTTGAGATATTATAACATAATCTGCAAAAAAGTTACAACAATTATAAAATATGAAGGCAGGGATTGATATAGACTTATATTAACCGGCGCGGCCTTTGCGATAGAATAATAATGAAGTTTATGATAAGATAACGTTAAATATGAAATAATTCAAAGGGGCGATGATGTTTTGAATCAGGATAAAATTACGGAAGTGGCGGCGGCTCTGATATGGGACGGAGACCGGTTTATGATTTGTCAGAGACCTGCGCATAAGACCAGAGGCCTTCTGTGGGAATTTGCCGGAGGCAAGCTGGAGCCCGGTGAAACCGGTGAAGAGGCCCTTGTCAGGGAATGCATGGAGGAACTGGGAGTTACGATTCAGGTAAAAGATGTTTTCATGGATGTTATCCACGAATATCCGGATATGAAGGTTCATCTGACATTATTCAACGCAGGGATAAAGGAAGGCACTCCGAAAAAACTTGAGCACAACGATATTAGATGGATAACGACGACGGAAATTCCCGAGTATTCATTTTGTCCCGCTGACGTGGATATTTTGAAAAAACTGGAGGAACTGAAATGAAATTTGTTCACCTGTCGGATCTGCACATAGGGAAACGGGTAAATGAGTACCCTATGATTGAGGATCAGAAATATATACTCGGCAAAATACTTGAAATTATAGATGAAGAAAAACCGGATGCTGTTTTCATCTCCGGCGATGTGTACGATAAACCGGTTCCGCCTGCCGAAGCGGTTCAGGTTTTCGACAGCTTTCTTGTGAGCCTTGCGGACAGAAAACTGGATGTGTTTGTAATCAGCGGCAATCACGATTCCCCGGAAAGAGTGGCATTCGGCTCAAGACTAATGGACAGCAGCGGAATACACATTTCTCCGGTGTACGAAGGAAATGTGGAGCCTCGAGTGATGAAAGACAGTTACGGAGAGATCGGAATATACATGCTCCCGTTTATTAAACCGGCTCATGTTAGAAGGTTTTATCCGGAGGAAGAGATTGTCACATATACGGATGCCGTAAAATGTGCTTTGAAGCATATGGGCATTGACTGCAATAAAAGAAATATTATACTTACCCATCAGTTTGTGACGGGAGCCCTGCGCTCCGATTCGGAGGAAATTTCCGTTGGCGGATCCGACAATGTTGACGCAGCGGCATTTGAGGACTTTGACTATACTGCTCTGGGACATATTCACCGGCCTCAGAATATAGGCAGCGAAAAAATAAGATACTGCGGAACTCCTCTGAAATATTCGGTTTCCGAGGCAGGCCATGTGAAATCAGTTACCGTGGGGGAACTTAAGGAGAAGGGAAGCCTTACGGTCAGAGAAATTCCTCTGGTTCCCCTCAGAGATGTGAGAACAATAAAAGGAAACTATCAGGATATCGCATACAAAGGCTTTTACGAAAACACTACGTTCAGAGATGATTATATGCACATCATCCTCACGGATGAGGATGATATTCCCGATGCTGTGGGAAAACTGAGGACGATTTACAGAAACCTAATTAAACTTGAATACGACAACAGAAGAACTAGAGAAAATTCATTGATTGAAGGGGCGGAGGACACGGAAAACAGGACTCCTCTGGAACTTTTCGGAGAGTTTTTTGAACTGCAGAACAACAGCCCCATGAGCGATGAACAGAGAGAATATATGGAAAAACTGATTGAAGAAGTATGGGGGGTGTCTGAATGAAGCCGCTGATGCTTACGGTATCCGCTTTCGGCCCCTATTCGGGAAAGACGGAGGTGGATTTCAGAAAACTTGGAGAACAGGGATTATACCTGATAACCGGAGATACCGGTGCAGGAAAAACCACAATTTTTGACGCCATTACATACGCTTTATACGGAGAAAGCAGCGGGGGAAAACGGGAACCGGCTATGCTGCGCTCAAAATATGCCATGCCGGAAACACCGACATTTGTAGAACTGGTGTTTGAGTACGGAGGAAAGGAATACAGGATAAAAAGAAATCCTGAGTATATGAGACCTTCCAGAAGAGGGGACGGGATGACCTTGCAGAAGGCGGAAGCAGAGCTGGTTTATCCGGACGGCAGAATACTCACAAAAGCAAAGGACGTTACGAACGCAGTTGCGGAAATAACGGGAATCGACAGCAGTCAGTTTCTTCAGATTGCTATGATTGCGCAGGGGGATTTTCTGGAGATTCTGCTTTCTACTACCGATGACAGAAAAAAGATTTTCAGACAGCTTTTCCGAACAGAACTGTACAGAAATCTTCAGGAAAGACTTAAAGAAGAATCACTGAAGCTCAAAACTGAATGTGATGACGCAGGAAGAAGCATCAGACAGTATATGAGCGGAATTGAGTCGGATGAGGACATCATAAACGATACATACAGTTTCGAAACCGTTGAAAAGGCAAAAAAAGGTGAAATCCCTGTGGAAGAGGTCAGGGATCTGATCAGAATAATTGTGGCTGACGACAGAAAAAAAGAAGAGGCGGCGGAAGCGGAAATAAAGGCTGTTGATGCGGAGCTCGAGAAAATCAACATCGCCCTGGAAAAAGCTGGGGAAATAATGAAGGCGGAAAAAGAACTTGATAAACTCAGAACGGAAATGGATAAAAAGCTTGCAGAACTGGAAGAACTGAAATCCCGGTTTGAGGAAGAAGAGAAAAAAATTCCGGAGAGCGAAGAACTGCTTAGAGAGGCGGCAGTAATAACCGGCGAATTGTCCGTATACGGAGAAGCAGATGATAAAAGAAAGAATCTGGATGAATTAAATAATAGAATAAAGGACAAAAGCAGCGCAATAGAAAAGAAACGCGATAAGTTCGCTGCATCTGAGAAAAAGCTGTCAGAAATGAAGTCAGAGAGACAGGCTCTGGAAAATGCGGAAATTATAAAAGAAAAGATATTGCGCGATTCGGAAAACAGCGAAAAGAGAAAGGCTGAAGCACAGGAACTGTTGAGAAGCTTCAAGGATGTCCGTGAAATCAGGGAGTTATTAAATGAAGCGCAGGAAGCCTACAGAAAGACTATTCAGAAAGCCGAGAGGCTGAACGAAGAGTACAATTCCTGCAGCAGAGCGTTTTTCAATGAGCAGGCAGGTATCATAGCCGAGGCTCTTGAGGAGGGAAAGCCCTGCCCTGTATGCGGTTCTCTGTCGCATCCCAGCCCGGCTGAAAAATCAGAAGAGGCACCCACGGAGGCTCAACTGAAAAAGGCAAAAGAGAAAAGCGAAAAAGCCTATGCGGAGGCCGGGGAGGCCAGCAGCAAAGCGGGAGAGCTGAACGGCAAGCTGAAATCTGCCGGGGAGATTCTGGACAAAAGGACAGCCGGCGTATTTGAAGGGGAAATTTCCCGGGAAGAGGCGGAAAAAAAGGCGGGCGAATTAATCATAGAGTTGAACGAGCTGCTTGGCAAACTGTCAAAGGAACTGAAAAGTGCGGAAAAAAATCTGAAAAGAAAATCCGAACTTGATACCGAGATGCCCGTACAGGAAAATGCTTTGGGAATATTAAGGGAAGAGATTTCAGGCCTGGAAAAAGAGCTTGCCGGAGATCTGGGCACTGTTAATGAAGCAGAAGAGCAGCTGAATGCTTTGAAATCCAGACTGCGTTTCGGAAGCAAAAAAGAAGCGGAAGATTATGTGGCGAAGCTTACGAAAAAACACGATGATATGAAGAACAGTCTGGAAAATTCCCGAAAAAAATACGGAGAGGCAAAAGATAAGGCTACAGAAATGAAAGCCGGGATAGAACAGCTTGAACTTCGCCTGAAAAATGGCGAAAAAATCGATGTTGAAGGAGATACGCGCAGAAAGGACGAACTCACAGTTCGCAGAGCAGACTGCAGCGAAACCGTCAAAAATGCAGCTGTCAGAATTAAAACCAATGAGACGATACAGAAGAATATAGATAAAAAAACGGGAGAACTGGAAGCTCTTGAAAAGAAATGGTCCATGATAAAATCTCTCTCTAACACTGCCAACGGAAGCCTGAGCGGTAAAGAAAAAGTTATGCTGGAAACATATATTCAGATGAATTATTTTGACAGGATACTGGCAAGAGCAAACAGGCGGCTTATGATAATGTCCGAAGGCCAGTATGAGCTGATAAGACGCAAAGAAGCGGATAACAACAAAAACCAGAGCGGGCTGGATCTGGATGTGTCTGATCATTACAACGGAAGCGTCAGAAACGTAAAGACCCTTTCAGGTGGGGAGGCATTTAAGGCATCTCTGTCTCTGGCGCTGGGACTTTCGGATGAAATTCAGTCCTCTGCCGGAGGAATTCAGCTTGGAACCATGTTTGTGGATGAAGGGTTCGGCTCTCTGGATGAGGATTCCCTGAGACAGGCTATAAAAGCATTGACAGACCTGACAGAAGGAAACAGGATGGTAGGCATAATATCTCATGTGTCTGAGCTGAAAGAGAAAATTGACAGGCAGATAGTCGTAACCAAGGATAAAACCGGGGGAAGCAGGGTAGAGATAATAAACGAATAAAAGTGTAAGGCAGAGCCGGAAAGCTCTGCCTTTTCAACAGTATTCACATTAAAATTCACATTGTACAAGCATCGGGTTAATCCGGTTAATCCCAGCTGACGGTGACAGGAATATCCTGCCGGGTACGGTTGTAGTCATTGTATTCAATTTTATCCCAGCCCTCGAGACTGCAGGAACTGCTGTTGATATCAAGGCTGCTGTCGTATTTACCGCAGTAAAGAACCCCGTCTTCGTTTAACACCATCATATAAAAACCGCATTTGTCCACCATATAATATGAATCTTCATAGTCAGTGTCGGCGTATTCCTCACAAATATATGAGGCAAAGGCCAGCTTTTCTCCGTTCCATGCAAAGCCCGAAGAGGAATTCAGTATATTTGAAAGATCGGCTTTGAATGGTGCTGTTGTCAGTGCAGAAACTAATTTTCCACCGGATTCTATTTCTATCACTGAAAATCTGTTGTCTAAATCCTTTATTACCATGAAATCATCATAGTAGAAGGTGCTGTATAATCCCTCGCTTTCGGAGGACTCCTCCATTATTTTGATTTTATTGAGCTCTTTGCCTGTGGAAGCATCCAGTACAGTGACGCAGTAAAAACCGTCTTCAATCGTGGTTAAAATAAGCTCATTATGCTTTTCCGAGAATTTGAAATCAATAATCACAATATTTTTCTCAAGCTGATACACTGTGCTCAGATTCTTTGCATCCACGCTGATACTGCCCGGAACAGTACCGAAATACTTTTGCTGTTCCCCGGTCTCAGAGAATGGAAGCCTATATATCCCGTATCCCCCTTTGATACAGTCGGTGCTGATATCCTGAGACGAAGAAAGGTCAAATGTAAAATAGCAGGCGTCATTCGCAACAGCACTTAGTGTTGTGAGCCAGAAACCCTGGTCTTCGTCGGGATTACCTTCATATGACACTATCACGCCTTCAGCATCCTTCTGAATAGTTACATCGTACAGAAAATCTTTTTCTATCGGTAATTTGAAATAATCAAGAAAGGCATCCTTAATTTCGTCTGTTTCAGATTCACCTGTGAAAAAAATATCGTCCGAATAATATGTGAAGCCTTTAAAGTCCAGAACTATTCTTAAAGGGAAATATTCATAAAAATCCTTCAGATTTACAGTTTCACTGTGAGTTTCTCCGTTTTGTGTGCGGTCTGCGGCGAACTGAGCCGCCTCAGGAAGCATATCATAGTAAATCTCGTCGGACATATAGCCGCAGCCGGATGCTGCATCGACAGACACTCCGTAATCGTAGTTTGAAAACAGATTTACTTTCTTCTGAGAAAAACGAAAATCTGTTTTAACAAGGTTTTCTTTTCCTGTTTTCAGCGTTGTGTCCCAGAAAAGATGACCGGACTGGGTCACATGGGTCGTAACAGAGAGATTTTCAGCTTCTGACTTGTCGCCCCACAGCACTGTTTCATTAAGGGTTACGTTGTCTCTTTCGGAATTAACTGAGGCATGAGCCCATATTATCCCCGAGGTGCATACAATCAGAATGCACAGCATAATTACCAGACATTTTTTCATAAATTCCCCTTTCTACTCTTTGATCCCGGTCAGGGTTTCCAGAGTTTTGCTTACACGGTCATTGCGGTAATTATAGATTTCCTTGACAAAATCTATCAGGCTGCGTCCGGATTCCTCTAAATCAGAAACATAAATATCATTTATCAGGCGCCCTTTGTGAATCAGAACTGCTCTCCCTATAAAATCCGAAACCTCTTCAATCAGGTGGGTGGACAGAATTATAGTTTCGTTCGGCTCCATGATTCCCAGCAGGACCTTGTAGAAATCCTCACGATTGAACACATCATTTCCGGCAAAAGGCTCATCCATGATAATGTAATCCGCTCCCTGACACAGAGACATGATTACTTCAAACTGGTTTTTCTGACCCACGGAAAAATGTTTGAGCGCTTTGTTCATGGGCAGTTCGAAAAAATCCATGAGTCCTTTGAAGCGAGTGTCGGAGAAATCAGGGAAATGTTCCGCATAAAAATCCCGGTGAGCCTTAGGAGTAAGGCCGGGGAAGAAGGAATGTTCGCCGGTGGCAAAGGATATTTTTGTTATGTTTGACGGAGTTATCAGGCTGCCGTCAAGGGTTATTGTTCCGGAGTATCTGTGAAATCCTAAAATACACTTCATCAGTGTTGTTTTTCCTGCGCCGTTTTCACCGAAAAGACCCACAATCTCTCCTCTGGGAATGGTCAGGTTCACGTCTGTAAGAGCTTCTTTGGATCCGTAGGATTTATTCAAATTTTTTATTTCAAGCATATTTAAAACCTCCATATTTTCTGCCACTGATTCGGCGGAATACATTGCCCCGGTGTGAAATTCATATATATCGCGTAGTATATTACGAGGGCGATAAAGCCGGCGGCGAGACAAATAAGCGCGGCCAGTATCGGCAATGTCAGGCATCTTCTGTGCAGCTCTCCGGGATTAGGCAGCCTTTTCATAAGATATATACTGCGGCTGTCTTTATAATGGTAGGAATAATGTATGATTATCAGAAAAAGCATACATACTGCAGCGGCAGCAAAGACATACAGCGAGGTTCCGAGAACATATCTGAAATTCTCTATCTGAGCTCCGGGAAAAACTGTTTTCGTGTTCAGCGACTGAACAAACAGGCTGCTGCGGCAGGAAAGGTATCTGTTCAAAAAGTATGCAAAACTGAACACAGATACACAGGAGAGAAGACCTGTAAAAAAGTTTATTTCGCTTTTAATATTTATTCCCGGAGGTGCATAACGTGATAAATCAGGCTTCATCGTACTCCTCCTTTCTCAGTACATAATTAAGTATCTGAATGATCGTAAGGCTGCTGATAATTATCAGAAGCCCGCAGTAGTCCAGACTTCCCATTTCTTTGTTGAAGAAGAGAAGGGAAGCGGCTGCCAGAACTATTATCTGCGCTCCGAACCCGCCCCGGCGCTGTTTGTATGAGAAAACCGCAGAGGCAAAACCCAGACCGAAGGCTAGAACAATGTTTCTGATATATACTATTGAATCGTCCAGCGGAAGCATGTTGTGCATGAACTTGTTCCTGTAGAATGACGCGAAGACTGTCTGATGACTTGCGGACGCGTTCTCGGGCATATCCAGATAAATTTTACAAAATACGAGCAGAAGAATAAGCTGAATACCCCAAAGGATGATATAGCACAGCGTGCTGTATACTGCCTGCCATAAAAATACCCCTTTTTCTGACAAAGCAAGACGTTTAAGTGTGTAACCCTGCCTGCTTTTGAATTCACAGCCCGTTCTGCAGAGAACCAGTGAAATCAGCAAGACGGCCAGGAAAAAAATCCATGTTATTCTGCTTTCATGAATTATCATTTCTATGCAGGAGATGCTTATGTAATTGGAGGATACTCCTGCTGCGAATTTCAGAGTTTTGTAAAACAATGCCGTTTCGGCGGCTGCCATGGCAGCAAAGATAAATATAAGTTTGTAAAAAGTGCTTCCTGCCATAAGCATAATTATTGAAAGATGTTTTTTCATTATGCCTTTTACCTCCAGTAAATATCTATGAGATGCAGGGCTTCTTCCTTTGAGATTCCCATCTGCTGCATAGACTGAATTACGTTTTTAATGTCGTTTTCCAGAAGCTCGGTGCGTATTTTTTCCTTTTTCTCTTCATTCAGAATCATTACGCTTTTTGCTCCCGAATGTGAGCTTACCAGATTCTCTTCTTCCAGCATCCGGTAGGCTTTCTGAACTGTATTGGGATTAACCCCAAGAAGCGCGGAGAGCATCCTTCGTGACGGAAGCTCGTCGCCGTCTTTTACCGTTCCTGCCGCAGCACCTCTTTTTATGTGAAGTATAATCTGCATATATATGGGACTTCCCTGGGCAGGGACGAAGTTTTCAAAAGAAATCATTGAGTATGCATTCACCTTCTTTCAAAACTGTGTTATTCGAATAATATGGTTTTGACTGTATTATATATGTGATACGGTTTGCTGTCAACAGTAATAAATACTGCATTGTAAAATTTGAAGCCGGATTCCTGTGTGTGGTATTCCTGCTAAATTCCTGCCGGAATCTGATTGGGAGAGGGCCAGATGCGGTGCGGGAGCGGCACAGGAGCGGTGCAGGTGCGGGATGAGAGAGCAGTGAAGCCTATCCGAAACAACATTAGTTTTTAGCATTATCAGCATAATAATTATGAGTTTTACTTATTTGATAAATGGAGTTAATATATAGTCAAGAAAGATATAGAGCGTAAATAAAGCTAAAACAAAGTAAATAAAAGAGGGTGAGGGAAATGCACGAAAATATTTATGAAAACAGCGATAAATGCAATCAAATAGCCTTAGGAGTTGTCCTGGCGGCGGCTCTGGCAGTACTGACCTTCGTGGCAGTAATGTACTGAACAAGATAAAAATGCAATCCGGCAGCGCAGCTGCTGAAAATAATTCTTAAAAAGAAACAAAAGGAGGAATTGAAAATGAACGAAAGTGCAACCAGAAAAACTATTAAAAATGAATTTGTCGGCCTGGGAATTATATGTGCAATAGGCGCGGTTCTCGTATCATATCTTACAACAATTTACTAATCCCGCGTTTAAAATAGATTCAATATTTTCCCACCAAATGTTTCGGCGGATGCATTAAAAAATGCATCCGCTGAGCATTTTTTTGAATAAAAGTAAACGTTGAACAAAAATTATCCGGCTCAAAAGCTGTCTGACAAATAAATTTCTTTCATGTGTGATATGAAGTTTAGTTGTTTTACGTATTGCAGTAACAGAGTTAATATATAGACA
>JAUNCY010000024.1:0-6526 GCA_030526325.1 Bacillota bacterium | reverse complement strand
CAAAATTAAAAAAACAAATTAAAAAACGGAGGGAAATAAAATGAACGAAAATGTAATGAGAAACAACAGAGCGGGAATGGTATTCGGAATCGTAGCTGCAGTTGCAGCAGTAGTTCTGGCAGCAATGACAACAATCTACTAAAATATAATTACCACAGAGTTCAGGAAAAGATGTACCGGGAGGTGCATCTTTTCTTTTTGTTATGCATATATTAAGTCTGTTTAACTGTGCGGGAAAGTACACAAAAATTTTACGTTTCCGTGGCTGAATAATTAACATTCAGATGATACGATTACAGCAAAGAGATAAGAAAACAGCAAATTAATTAATGTTAGCATGATGAGAAAAAGGAGGGATAAGAGTGTACAATACAATTGATTTTAACGGGAAAAAAGGATTCATATGCGATATGGACGGAGTTATTTATCATGGAAACAATATTCTGCCGGGAGTGGCGGAATTCATTAAATGGCTGCACGACGAGAAAAAGGAGTATCTGTTTCTGACCAACAACAGCGGATACACTCCAAGAGAACTGAATCAGAAGCTTGCACGTATGGGGCTGGATGTGCCGGAAGAGCATTTCTACACAAGCGCACTTGCAACGGCGGCATTTTTAAAGGAGCAGGCTCCGGGCTGCTCGGTATTTCCGATAGGCGAGGCAGGTCTGCTGAATGCGCTTTATGATGCCGGTATAACTATGAATGATGTAAATCCGGATTATGTAGTGGTAGGAGAAGGCAGATCATATTCCCTGGATACCCTTACAAAGGCAACCAATCTTGTTATGGCCGGAGCGAAGCTGATAGGAGCGAATTCGGATGTTTCCGGTCCTATAGAAAACGGGATTGCTCCTGCATGCAGGGCTCTGATAGCTCCCATAGAAATGGCGACAGGAACCCAGGCATATTTCTGCGGAAAGCCTAATCCTCTGATGATGCGCACCGGTCTCAGAATGCTGAACTGCCACTCGGCAGAAGCGGTAATGGTCGGGGATAGAATGGATACGGACGTGATTTCAGGAATGGAAAGCGGTATGTCAACCGTGCTGGTGCTTTCGGGAGTGTCAGACAGAGAAACCCTGAAGAAATATGCATACAGACCATCTATGGTTTTAGGCGGAGTCGGTGATATTGTGAAGATTGCCGAATCCGGTAAAGGAAAGGACGACAGGTCGGAAGATTTGAATGCATAGTACCCGTTCGAAAGTCATATATTCGCCGGTAATACAGGCTTCGATATATTTGTATTTATCATCAGCGGGATGATAAACATGAGTTTTACTTATAATAAAAAGAGGAGTAATATTTAGACAAGATAAGAAAATCTTAAATCTAAATCAAACAGGAGGCGAAGAAAATGAAAGCGGAATACGGAGAAAACAATGAAAAAAGAAGCCAGATGATTATGGGAATACTCTTTGTTGCGGTAATAGCGGTGCTGTCTGTATTTGCAGCGATTAACTGAAATGAAGCCATTTTATATATTGCGGCGCTAACGCATATCTGATTATTCTAAAATAATCCATTCCGGGGAGCTGTCACATTAACGAATAGTATTCGTTAGGGCGGCTCCCTTTTCTTTCTTGTGCACCGGATCGGAAAGGGGAGTCTTCATTGTCCGGCTGAATTGTCTGACAAATCAATTTTTGTCATGAATATCATGAATTATAAGCGTTTTACTGAATTAGAATAATGAGCTATTATATAGACAAGAAAAAGAACGAAAAATCTGGAAAAGGAGGAAAATAAAATGAACGGATATATTATTATGAACGGAAAAGCAGGAGCTTTATTGGCAATAGCGGCAGTATTACTTTCCTCGGTAACAGTAATGCCATAACAGATTTATATTTCAGAACTACACATATAATGAGTTTTCCTTTAATTGTCCGTCTCACAGACGGACTTTTTTTCATCCTGTAATCCGTTTTTTTCGTCTTGTACGCCTTAAGCTTGTACGCAGGGAAGGAACTCTTAAGGACGGCCGCCCGGAGGCGGCAGCCGATGCCGCTTTAAACCATCAGATTATTTGATGGATATCATAAAATAAATGTGTTTTACTAAAGTATTTTTGGGGAGTAATATATTATTAAAGAAAAACATTGAACATTATAGTTGTCCACCTTTAAATAATATAATGTACGGAAAATGCGCCGGATACGGCGCATTTTTTACTGCCTTTTTTTGTCCGGAATAATCCGTCATTTCAGATTTGTTGAGCAACTTATGGTAAAAAGCTAAAGAAATTGCTATAATAAAGAAATCAGAATATAATTAAGAAAATAAACAAAGAGGTGTCTGACATGAAACTGAAAAGAGTCTTTTCCGTCTGCCTGGCCGCTGCTCTGATTCTGAGCTGCTTACCGCAGACTGCGTGGGCTGATTCACCCACAGTATCACTGCAAAGCATCACCTGGCAGGATCCGTATAATACCGTTCTGCTCTGGGATGACGCTCCCGGATGTACATACCAGGTTTACCGGGCAGATTCCCGTAACGGCAGCTATACACTGCTGGGGACTGCTGACTGCGGTTCGTATCGGGACGAAACTGCAGCCTATCCGCAAGAATATTACTATAAAATACAGGCCACTGCGTCGAACGGCAGCAGGAGCGCTTTATCAGAACCCATGAAGTCGGGAACAAATCCTCAGAAGCTGGACTGCGTTACCGTAATCATGTATCACCATTTTATTACCGAACAGGATATCAGAAGCGGGGTAAAATATGACGAATATTCCGTTTCCCCTGAGGATTTTGAGGAAGATTTGAAATATCTTAAAAACAACGGATATACAACGATTACTTCCGATGATTTGGCTGAATATCTCCACGGCAGAAAGCTTTTGCCGGCAAAGGCTGTACTTATTTCCATCGATGACGGCACCGAGGGTGTATATACCAACGCATGGCCGCTTTTGAAAAAATATCGTATGAAAGCAGACCTCAACATTATAGGAGAACAGATTGACCAGGCGTGGCAAACGGTTCATGACGGCAAAACCCGTGTGGGAGAAGAAGCTCCTTACTGCACCTGGGATGAACTGAAAAAAATGTCACGCAGCGGAGAAATCAACATATGTTCTCATACCTACGGCATGCACAGATACAACCGTTCCGGACGAATAGGAGCTCAAAAGCTCGATACGGAAACCGTCGAGGAATATACAGCAGCCGTAAAGTCGGATTTTGATAAAGTTACACGCAGTCTGACCGGCTGGACAGGGATCGTTCCCCGCACAATGGCATATCCTTATTCCAGACGCAGTAAAGTCTCTGACGATGTTATTCTGGGAAATACTTCGTATGAGATTCTGATGGCAGGGGAAGGTGCAAGAGGCACACAGGCAAATTATTTTGTTCAGGGCACCGATTTTTCTACACAGCTTACATTAATAAGCCGTCCCTGCCGAATGGACGGCACTCCTTTGAAAACATATCTGGAAAATGTGCAAAAGAAAGACTCTGCCAATGGTGTCAATAAACCGCAAAATACACTTTTGCTTTCTAACGAAGAATGCACCGCTGTCGCTGCTCAGTATCCTCTCTTTGACGATGTGAACGCTAAGGACTGGTACAGCGGCAGCACATATTATGCTTATGTAAACGGCATCCTGCTGGGAACCTCTGTTTCAACATTTTCGCCTAAAGCAAATGTCAGCCGGGGTATGACAGCAACTCTGCTCTACCGCATGGCGGGCAGCCCTGCCTCTGCAGCAGGAGGCTCATTTGCCGATCTTCCGTCAGATAAATGGTATACAGTTCCGGCACTGTGGGCAGCTGCTAACGATATATTGCCCGGTGCAAATAGCAGATACTATTGCCCGAATGATGAAATCCCGAGAGAAGAGGTGGCTAAGAGTCTGTATCAGTTTGCAAAGTATTCCGGTATGGACTGCACAGCCAGGGCAGATCTGAGCGTATTCCGCGATGCGGGTACTATTTCTGCGGATGCTCTTCCAGCGATGGAATGGGCTGTGGCTGAAGGAATTTTCAAGGGCAACGGAGACAATACCCTTTCTCCTCTGGATAATGTTACCAGAGGGCAGATGGCAACTATCCTGATGAACTGGAACCGGAAAGTCAATAAATGATCAAACAGGTAAAAAATAAACCGATCCCCGGAAGTCTAAAGACCTGGGGGTCGGTTTTTTTCATATATTTTCAAATCTCATTCCCGATTATCGTTGCCGCCGAAGGCGATTTCGGCGTCTTCTTTAGCTTCCATTCTTGCGGCAACTTTTTCTGAAATCGGATGTTCGGTCATCCAGGTGAGCTCTTTCTGAGAGTTCTCAGGTTCGTCCCCAGCTTCCGCAGCTTTTGCCGCCTCTGCAGCTGCCAGTTTCTCTTCCTTGCTCTTCATGTTGGAAACAAGTACGGAAAGAAGGATTATTATCATTGCCACAACTGTGTTGAGAGTGAGCGCTTCACTGAAGGCAAACAGTCCGATGATAGTTGCTGCAACAGGCTCAATGATGGCAATAACCGATGCCTTGCTTACTTCCACATAATTCAGAGCCAGCACATAAAGTGTGTACGGTATGAGAGTTGAAAGTATACCGAGACCAAGGGCAACAGCTATAGAAAACGGATTAGCTGCCAGAAGAGAAGCGGTTTCCTTTATCGGAGTGAAAGGAATCATACCGATTGTTGCAAATATGAAAGTATATGTAGTTACAGCGTAAGTGCTGTAGTATTTAAGCGCCATTCTGCTTCCTATATTATATAACGCATATCCGAAGCCGGAAAGGAATCCGATGAGAACGCCGACAGCGGTAAGAGATACACCGGAGCCGCCGAGAATACCGGACATTATTATGCAGCCTGCAAAGGCAAGAAAAATGGAAACGGCTTTTTTAACAGTTATCTTTTCCTTGAAAAGAAATGCAGCCATTATCGTAACCATAATAGGTGAAGAATAAAGCATTACAGCTGCGATTGACAGTGTTGACTGCTGGATTGTGATAAAGTATGCGGTATAGCATAATGCCAGACCGAAGGTTCCGGAGATAACAAAGAAGAGCAGGTCTTTCCAGGATCTCAATTTGAGTTGATTGCGCGATTTTGCTATCATTATAGGAACAATTATTACTGTGGCAACCAGGCATCTGAGCATTGAAGCCTGATAAGGCGTAAAGCCGTTTGCATAAAGATATTTTGTAAATACTCCTACAGAACCCCAAAGTATTGCTGCAAGCATTACAATGAACGGACCGAATGCGGCGAGATTTTTGCTTTTCATTTTGTACCTCCTGTTTTCGAAAATTTTCCTCTTTATTTGATGTGTATATAATACCGTATTGTTATAGATAAAGATAATTCATATATTTCATAGCATACATTAGGAAAATTAATGTATGGCATGTGAAATAATGATGAGAGCTGATTAAAACAATGCCGGCCCGGTGTAAAACCCGAACCGGCAGATTGAAATGCTACTTTAGAGCAGGCAGTTCTTCATATTCCATGAATTCTATGAATTTTTTTGCAATCGGTGAAGCGTCTTTAATGTTTGTGTAGGCGAAATACAGAGTTCTGGTAAAGCCGTCTTTAAGTTCGAAAACATCCACAGAATCGCTGTATTCGTTTATCAGACGTATAGGCATAAGTGCCACACCCATGTTTCTTTCTACCATTTTCATACATGTGGCCGGATCGTCGGTGATAATTTTGTATTTTGGAGGTGCTGAGGCGGTGGACAGATATCGTCGTACATCGTAGTCATCGTTGCCCTGCATCAGAATCAGATCCTCTTTGATAAGTTCCTCAACGGTTACCTCTCCGCTGTCGGAAAAGCCGTGTTCGCGTGTTTTGCTGACGGCAGCTCCGTACTTGTCCCGGATAACAGGGATTACTTTGAGGCTTTTGCTGGACGGCATGGACACAAAGCCGCAGTCTATTTCACCCTGTTCGAGCCATTTTTCGATTTCCGAATATGTGGCTTCTATTATTTCAATGTTGATGTCTGGATATTCACTAAGAAATTCCTCTAAGATGTCCGGAAGATAAGTGGTATTTATTGTTTCGAAAGAGCCGATCGTAAGTTTGCCTTTAATAAGTCCCGTTACCTCGCTTAGAGCCTGTTTAAAATTGTTGTTTTCCTTGATAATGTTTTTTATGTAAGGAATAAGAATTTCGCCGTTTGATGTGAGTGAAACACCTGTACGGCTTCTTTTAATAAGCTGTACGCCGAGCTCAACCTCGAGGTTGTTGATCATATGACTTACAGCGGACTGGGTATAACCCATTTCCTCAGCAGCCGCAGTCAAACTTCCGTGTTTAAGCGCGCTGAGAAGAATTTCGTATTTCAGTAAACTCATAGGCCCCTCCTTTTTACATAATTGACAGCATTATAACATACTTTTCTTTAATAAACAAAAGGGCGAAATTCATGGGAAATTAAGAAAATATGAAAATTTGTAATAAAAAACAGTACTTTTATTTGTTTTATCTCATTTAGAAAATAAATGTATATGTCAATCGAAAATTCGGTCAATCGCTCATTGAAAACTAGGTCACTTTT
>JAUNCY010000023.1 GCA_030526325.1 Bacillota bacterium | reverse complement strand
ACTGGGCTTTTCGGAGGTGGCTCAAATTTTTTTGCACCTGCTTGACACAATGGGACGACCTTGGAAGTGTTGTAATGACAAGTGCGCCCATTTTACGATTGAAATTTAAGCAATCTTAAAATATTATGATCGAATTTGTGCGTACTTTGAACGTAATTTTTCAACAGGGTATGCATAAGCACTTTGATTTAAAATATTGAACTTTAACTTTCCAAAAACTAAAACAAAATGAAATAATGGTACAGCGAAAGCATTCAACTTTAATGGTTGGCGCTTTTTTATTTGTATAGATTCAAGAGAAAAGTTTGAAAAGGTTACATACAAAGTAATATGAATCGTACATCTTGACTAACATAAAATGCCAATTTATGCTAAAATATAATTTAAGTAAGATTTGTTTAAATCAAATAAAATGTTGAAATTTCAACGAAAACTAATTTATGCGAGGTTATTATAATTTATGAAAAATGTACTAAAAATCCTCTTCATCTGCCACGGCAATATCTGTCGCAGTCCTATGGCGGAGTTTGTTTTTAAAGATATTGTGAAGCGTGAGGGGCTGGAGGACAGGTTTCATATAGAATCTGCAGCGACTCACACAGACCAGATTTGGGACGGAGTGGGGGACCCGGTGTATCCTCCCGCACGGAAGGAGCTTGCCAGACACGGTATAGGATGTGAAGGCAAGAGGGCACGCCTTCTTAATAAAAATGATTATGAAAAATTTGATTATCTTATAGGCATGGACGAGGCTAACATAAAAAACATTCTCAGGATTACAGGCAGAAAATCCTCGAACAAGGTGTCGCTGCTTCTGAAGTATGCTGGAGAAAACAGGAATATTTCAGATCCCTGGTATACGGGAGATTTCGAGGCGACCTGGGATGATGTGAAGAAAGGCTGCGAGGCTCTCTTTGAATACTTCCGGAGCGAGGGAAAGATTTAGTTCCTCTGAAAGTCAAAAAATATGCCGGATGCCCCTTGTGAACCCCCATACGAAAGTGCAAGGATATGATTTCTATTGAGGACGCGGATGACAGGGAATTTTTCAATACTCTTTTGAAATCCAGGAACAAAGACCTTCCGGTTCCCAAACCCTGTCAAAAGAAATGATCTTCCAAACCTTGACATTTTCCGGCATTTTGGATAAAATGAATCGTCATGTATAAGAATGGAATCCTTAAGAAAAGGAGCCGTATCTTTTAAACCGTCCAGCGTGGGCGTAATTCTCAAAGAAAATTTTACGGATTTATTTCCGTTATGGAGGTGAAGCCATACAAAACGGATAAAAACAAAGCAAAAGGAGACATCCTGCAGGGGATGCTTTTTATTTGAACCATGTTTTACCCGGTTATGGCGTATCCGCACAGAGGGCGGAACACTAAGACCTAGGCAAAAATAATGCAGAGTAAGTCAGCCTGAACCTGATCATCCTGGTGGATGACAGTTACAGGTATTTTGAATTACTCATATCAGTAATGCGGAGGTCGGATAATGGAAAATAAAGACATAAAATATGCAGGCTCCTGGAAAGAGCAGTTTTCAGCCAGGGGCATAATTATCGGAATAATCGGAGCTGTGATTATCACATGTTCCTCAATGTTTATAGCATTAAAAATCTCATCACTGCCGTGGCCTATAATGTTTGTGGCTCTGGCATCTATGTTCGCACTAAAAGCCTGCGGAAAAACCAACATAAACGAAATCAATGTCACACACACTATAATGTCGGCGGGAGCTATGGTTGCCGGTGGTCTTGCATTTACTATTCCGGGTATCTGGATGCTTGATCCGGATGCGGAGGTAAGTACTCTGTCGCTTCTTGTTGTAACCCTCGGCGGTGTTATTCTGGGTCTTATTTTTACCGCTTTATTCAGAAAGCATTTTGTTGAAAAAGCACAGCTTCCTTATGCTATGGGTCAGGCGGCGGCTGAAACTCTAATCGTCGGAGACAGGGGCGGAAAGAAGGCCGGAATACTGTTTTCGTCAATGGGTATAGCTGCGGTATTTACGTGGCTCAGAGACTGGATGACTGCCATCCCGGCTACTCTTATGTCGGGAAGAATGATTGCCTACGGTTCATACGGAGGGATATGGCTCTCTCCGATGCTTATATCTGTAGGATACATTATAGGACCTGTTGCTATAGGCGTATGGTTCCTTGGCGCTCTTATAGGCGACTGCGGCATTCTCATCGGCGGACAGGCAATGGGAATAATTGACGGAGCTGCTGCTGCAAATATCAAATCCTCTCTCGGTATAGGCCTCATGGTAGGCACCGGTCTTGCTATTATTCTTAAAGAGATACTTCCGAGGGCGAAGGCTATTTTCGGACCTATGTTCAGAAAAGACGGACAGGGGGATTCAATAGTTCCTCTCAGATGGGCTCCAATCTTAATGATTGTTCTTGCATTCCTCTTCACTTTAGTACTGGATATGCCGGTTATAGCTTCAATAATTACAATAATAGGTGTCTGGATTGCGACTGCTATGTCCTGCCAGTGCGTCGGACAGTCAGCTATCAATCCTATGGAGATTTTCGGAATCATAGTTCTCATCGCAGCAAAGGCCTGCTCATCTATCGGACAGCTTGAAGCATTTTTCGTGGCTGCAATAGTTGCCGTAGCCTGCGGACTTGTAGGGGACGTAATGAATGATTTTAAAGCAGGTTATATGCTTAAATCAGACCCGAAAGCTCAGTGGTGCGGCGAAGCTATAGGCTCGGTAGTCGGCGCTGTTGTATCTGTAGTTATTCTTATAGCAATTCTCGGAGCATACGGAGCTGCGGCTTTCGGAAATCCGGAACTGTTCCCGGCAGCTCAGGCTTCAGCAGTAGCGGCAATGGTCGGAGGCATCAGCCATATGCCGGCATTCATTATCGGAATAATCGTTGCAGTGGTACTGTACTTCCTTAAATTTCCTGTAATGACCCTGGGACTGGGCGTATATCTCCCGTTCTATCTGTCGGCAACGGCATTTATAGGCGGCGCACTGAGATTCATTCTTGACAGAGCTGTTCCTCAGTTTGAAAAATCCGGAACGGGTTCGGTAATAGCTGCAGGTCTTCTCGGAGGAGAAGGCGTTGTAGGCGTTATTATAGCTATTATAATAGCTGTACAGGCAATGATTTAGTTTTTCCGGCGGGTAATCAATCCCGCCGGTGTTGTATTCAGATAAGCGAGGTGGACTTCGGTGAAAGAAATAAAAGTCACTGATATAAAAGGAATAAGAATAGGCCATGCCCAGAATAAAGAGGGCGGCACCGGCTGTACGGCTATAATATGTGAAAAGGGTGCCTTTGCCGGTGCGGATGTCAGAGGCGGCGGGCCCGCATCAAGGGAGACGGAGCTTCTGAAGCCGATTAATATGGTTCAGCAGATTCACTGTGTTATGCTTTCCGGCGGCAGTGCATACGGGCTGGCCGCGGGAGACGGGGCAATGGCATATCTCGAGGAAAAGGGTGCCGGCTTTGATACAGGTTTCGGCGTTGTTCCTATTGTATGCGGTGCATCTCTGTTCGATCTGGCTGTGGGAGATGCTAAATGCAGACCTGACAAGGCTATGGGTTATGAAGCCTGTGTAAATTCCGAGAAGGAAGGCGAGCCTGCTGAAGGTAATGTCGGCGCGGGTACAGGCGCAACTGTAGGAAAATTCAGAGGCCCGGAATTTGTTATGAAAAGCGGCCTTGGAATATATGCGGTTCAGATTGGTGAGGTTCAGTGCGCGGCTGTAGTGGCGGTAAATGCATTGGGAGACATTATCGATTATGATACTCATGAAAAAATAGCAGGCATGCTTAATGAGACAAAGGACGGAATAGGCTCAACCGCAGAG
The DNA here is from genome assembly GCA_030526325.1 of Bacillota bacterium. Lineage (GTDB taxonomy): Bacteria > Bacillota > Clostridia > Peptostreptococcales > Anaerovoracaceae > RGIG1899. The sequence continues at coordinate 23,503 of JAUNCY010000023.1, read as the reverse complement.
GCTATGTATGAGGAAATAGCTAATGAAAGAAATGTTTTTTCCGGAAATACAACAATCGGATGTATCATAACCAATGCTAAGTTAAACAAGGATCAGTGCAATAAGCTTGCCCAGATAGCCCACAACGGATATGCAAAGGCTATATGTCCGGTTCATACTTCTGCGGACGGGGACACTATTTTTGTAATGGCTACAGGTGAAGCTGATGTGGCAGCCGATTCCCTGGGCGCTCTGGCAACTGAGGTCATGGCAAGAGCCATAAACAGAGCAGCGAGGAAAGCCGAGCCCGCATACGGTCTAAAAGCTGCTTCATCTCTGAAATAATTCAGGCCTGATAAAGATATATAAACTTTTATTATTTATTGAGACAGTTTGCCTCCAGGTGAATTGTCTCATTTTGTATTTTATGATACCATGGAAAAATAATAAGTGATAAGGATGGTCTTAATATGATACAGGATATTTCACCACACAGGTTCAGCAATCATTATGAAGAACATACTCCGGACGTAGACAGCAGAGTAATGTTCGTTAAGGACGGCCGGATTCTTGCGGAATCAAAAGGCGCCGCCTCCGATTTTCCTGCATACAGTGAATCAGCGGCTTTCGTCAAAAAGTATGTTTACCTGTTTTCTATAGATGATATTAAATTTTTCCTGGCAAAGGAATACGAGGATGTCCCTGCAGAAGGATATCAGTTTTATCCTCTTAGGGATTTATATAAATTCGACAAAAAATATATGGCTTTTGCGGCTGTTACAGCCTTTCAGCTCAGCAACTGGTATGAAGGAAACCGCTTTTGCGGAAAATGCGGGAAACCTCTGGTACATTCGTCTAAAGAGAGGATGCTTCAGTGTTCTCACTGCGGCAATACAGTTTATCCGAAGATTTCTCCGGCAGTTATCGTTGCGGTTACAGACGGAGACAGAATTCTCATGACAAAATACGCAAACAGAGAGTATAAAAGGTATGCTCTTATCGCCGGATTTACGGAAGTGGGAGAAACGCTGGAGGAAACTGTAAGCAGAGAGGTAATGGAGGAGGTTGGCGTTAAAGTGAAAAATATTCAGTACTACAAATGCCAGCCCTGGTCTTTTTCGGACTCTCTTCTGGTGGGATTTTTCTGCGAGCTTGACGGCTCAGACAGCATCGTTCTGGATAAAGAGGAGCTTTCGGTTGGAGAATGGGTTCACAGAGACGATATTGAAGTGAGCTATGACGGAATAAGCCTCACAAATGAAATGATAATTAAATTTAAGGAGAACAGATAATATGAGATGTTTTGACAGTGATTATATGGAGGGCGCCCATCCTGAGATAATCAGAAGACTCACAGAAACTAATATGGAGCAGACCTGCGGCTACGGTCTGGACGATTACTGCGTTGAAGCTAAACGGAAAATAAAGGAAGCCTGCGGCTGCCCGGATGCTGAAGTATATTTTCTGGTTGGTGGTACACAGACAAATTCCACAGTCATAGCCGGTGCTCTCAGACCTTACCAGGGAGTTATCTCTGCTGAAACGGGCCATATAAATCTTCATGAATCCGGTGCCGTGGAAGCTTCGGGACACAAGGTAATATCGATTCCCGCCCATAACGGAAAGATAAGTGCGGAGGAACTGAAAAAGTATATGAAGAGTTATTATGAGGATGACAACTGGGAGCACATGTCTGTACCCGGAATGGTATATATTTCCCATCCGACTGAATACGGAACTCTTTACACTAAAGATGAGCTTAAGGCTATAAGAAGTGTCTGCGATGAATACAGCATCCCTCTATTTCTTGACGGAGCACGTTTAGGCTACGGGCTTATGGCGCGCGGAACCGATGTGGACCTCAGGACAATAGCTGAAACCTGCCATGTTTTTTACATTGGCGGCACAAAAGTCGGAGCTCTTTTCGGTGAAGCTGTTGTTGTTACCGATTCCAGACTTTTTTCACACTTCTTCACTGTTATAAAGCAAAGGGGCGGACTTCTTGCTAAGGGAAGACTGCTGGGTCTTCAGTTCGATACACTTTTTACTGACGGGCTGTATTTCAAAATCGCAGGTCATGCCATAGATATGGCTGAAAAACTGAAAGCAGTTCTGAAGAGAAAAGGATATGAATTTTTCCTTGAGACGGATACAAACCAGCAGTTTGTTATTCTCGATAATGACAGGATGGAGGAACTTAAGAAAAAAGTATCCTTCGGATTCTGGGAAAATCTCGATGATAACCGTACGGTTGTAAGGTTTGCCACAAGCTGGGCGACTGCGGAAGAAGCCATAGATGAGCTGGCGGAGCTGATATAACTGCCGTTGGGGCATAACGGGAGATGATTGAATGAAGGATTATATTTTAAATTTAGTTATATTCGGACTTACGTCTTTTATTATGATAATTATAGGTTATTTTCAGTACCGGAAAAAAGACAGGCCTGTGGGTTTCTGGAGCGGTGAAATTCCGCCTGATGATATAGAAGATGTGACAGGCTACAACAGGGTTCACGGCAGGATGTGGATTTTTTACGGAATTGCTATTTTTGCATCAAGCCTTATTGGATTGGTAAATGACAGTCCGCTGATTCTTACAGGAGCAGTATTTCTGGCGGTATTCGGCGGATTGATTGCAATGATAATAGTTCATTACAGGGCGCTGGCTAAGTATAGAAAGAAATAACGAGGGGGATAATATTATGACGATTGATGAGGCTCAGGTAATTCTTGAGGAACTTGTAAACGAGCTGCCTGCGAGAATTTTTCAGGATTTAAACGGGGGAGTACTTCTTCTTCCTCAGAAAATGATTAATCCCGAGGCAAAAAACAATGATTTGTATACTATGGGAGAATACTGCGTAAGTTCTTCCATGGGAAGGCTTGTAAAGATATACTACGGCTCTTTTGAAGCTGTTTTCGGAGAAAATGCTTCTACAGGTAAATGGAGGCGGGAGCTTAGAAAAACTTTACATCATGAGCTTACACACCATCTGGAACATCTGGCCGGAGAGAAGGATCTTGAAATCGAGGACGAGATTAATATGATGCTGTACAGAAACGGGCTGCCGATGGGATCGGTAAAAAATCCAAAACTGGGGAAATACAGGAATAACAATGAAAAATAACAGACTGGGAAGAATTTATATCTGCCTTCTGTTCTTTGTTCTGATTCTGCTTACTATTCTGTTTGTATCAGTATCATGGCAGGGGCTGAAAATTTCATACTATACGGTAGAATCAGACAGGATTGAAGAACCGGTCAGAATAGTCCATATTTCGGATTTGCACAGCACATTTTTCGGTGACGGTCAGGAGGATATTATCAATGCAGTTAAGGAAGCGGAGCCTGATATAATATGTTTCACCGGAGATATTGCCGATGATGATATACCGCATGAGGCCACTGTTATTCTTGCAGAGGCTCTGGGAAAAAGTTACGACTGCTATTACGTATCTGGGAACCACGAATACCATGCTCCAGAGGGCCTTGAATGGGTTAAATCGGAAATTTTCGAGGCTAACGGTATAAAAGTTCTGGATCCTGGAACAGAAACTCTTGTTGTGAAAGGACAGAGGATATCCGTATCGGGTCTGGATGATATTGAAAAAACAGGTTATGACAAGTGGCTGAATCAGCTGAAAGAGTGCTCGGAAAGTAAAGACGATGACACTTTTTCTATTCTTCTTTCCCACAGACCGGAAAGGGTAAAGGAATTTTCTGAATGTGATTTTGATCTGATTCTGGCGGGTCATACTCACGGGGGTCAGATAATAATCCCGGGCGTATTTAACGGGATTTTTGCTTCGAGTCAGGGATTTTTTCCCCAATATGCCGGTGGCGAATACGATATAGGGGACAGTAAAATGATAGTCAGCCGGGGGATGGTAAAAAACATTCTGCCCAGAACGTTTAATCCCCCGGAACTTGTGATTATTGATGCAGTATAGCTTTGCTATTTTTTGGATTTGACAAATCCGGTTACGGACACACAGGCCACCTGTGTGTCCAATTCATCTCTGATGTCAATATTATATACACAGGTGCTTCTGCCTGATTTTATGGGCTTTGCTTCAGCGTACAGTTCTTTTCCTTTGGCTGATCCCAGATATGAAATCTGGCTGTTTATGGTCACTACTATGTCTCCTCCGATATTGGCTGCAATGGCAAAAGCATAGTCTGCCATAGTGAAGATAGCGCCGCCCATAACAGAATTCAACGCGTTAAGATGCTTTTTTTCAATTTTTAAACGACATCTGGCATATCCCGGCTCAGCTGCCAGAATTTCAATTCCGGTGGTTTCTGATGCAAAAATATCATTTGAAAACATTTCTTTTGCTTTGGTTAAATAATCCATAAATACTACCTCCCATTCTTTGGTCATTCTACCATACTTTGTATACAAAATTCAAAAGATATGATAGAATAATTCTATTTAAAACATAAAAAGGAGTTTTTCGTTTATGAAAAATAAAATCAAATTACATAAGACCCATGATCTTAAAACCCTGAAGGACATGCTGGTTTACAATGTAAAACATTTCGGTGACAATGCCGCTTTCTGGGTTAAGAGAGAAAAGGGCGGCGAATATATCGAAATCACCCATGAAAAATTCTTTATGGATGTAACTGCTCTGGGAACAAAGCTTACGGAAATGGGCATGATTAACAAAAAAATTGCTATTGTAGGAGAAGGAAATTACGAATGGATGGTGTCGTATTTTGCGGTAACCTGCGGTCTCGGCGTAGCGGTTCCTATAGACAAGGAACTCAGCAAAGATGATATTATGAATTTTATCAGAATTGCAGGCTGTGACGGAGTGATTTACTCTGATTCCCTTAGCAAGTATTTTGCTGACGAAGCCATTGAATGCAAAATCAATATGAATCCTTCCGAAGAAAAGGAAGGGGAGTACCCGATTTATAATCTTATCGGAGAAGGCGAACTGCTTCTTGGAAACGGTTATACAAAATATCTGAAAGCTGAAGTTGACCCTGATGAAATGAGAATTCTTCTCTTCACATCCGGAACAACATCAGGGGCAAAGGGCGTAATGCTGTCCCACAGAAATATTATTTCCAATGTAATAGCTACTAACAAAATCGTAAAAGTATATCCTGAGGACAAAGCACTGTCAATGCTTCCTATTCATCATACCTTTGGTCTGACGATAGGTATAATGTGCGTGCTTTACAGCGGCGGTTCTATTGCTTTCTGTGAGGGATTAAAATACATAGCAAAGAATCTGAAAGAGAGCGAAGCAACTTTACTCGTTGCTGTTCCTCTTATTTTCGAGTCTATGTACGGAAAAATTATCAAGACTGCGAAAAAGAACGGTAAATACGAAAAACTCATGAAAGGCATATATATCAACAGAAAACTCCGTAAGATGAAACTCAATCTGTCCGGAAGAATTTTCAAGGATATATATGCAAACTTCGGAGGAAAGCTCAGACTTCTTGTTACGGGTGCTGCAGCAATAGATGCTTCCGTTATAAGATTTTTTGAAGATATAGGGATTCAGGTGGTTCAGGGATTCGGCATGACTGAATGTTCGCCGCTTGTTACCGGAACTCCCGACACCTGCGATACATACGGAAAAGCCGGCTCGGTCGGAATGGCTATTCCGGAAACCGAGGTAAGGATAATCAACCAGGACGAAAATGGAGTGGGAGAAATAATCTGCAGAGGTCCCGGAGTAATGCTGGGATATTACGAAAATCAGGAACTGACAGACGAGATTATGAAAAACGGCTGGCTTCATACCGGTGACCTTGGATATTTTGACGAAGACGGCTTCATGTATATTTCTGGCAGAATGAAGAATGTAATCATCACTAAAAACGGAAAGAATGTTTATCCTGAGGAACTTGAATTCTATTTAAATTCAAATCCGTATATTGCAGAATGTATGGTAGACGGTATTTATGATGAAAAGGACGATGATATAAAAATCCGGGTGCAGATTTATCCTGACGCTGCAGAAATCAATGCGGCTCTGGGCGATGATGTTTCCGATGATAAGATACTCGAATTAATTCAGGATGTAGTATATGCTTTCAATGAAACCATTCCGGCGTACAAAAGAATAAAAAGAGTGGTCATCAAGAAAGAAGAGTTCATCAAGACTACAACAAAGAAAATTAAAAGACACGAAAATAAATAGAGCTGAATAATTCAGAAGATAACAAACAAACTGCTTTCCGCTATTCGGGAGAGCAGTTTTATTTTACAAAGATTTAACAAAACTGTGGTTTTGGAGTTTACATTGGGAAAATATAATTTGATTGTAAACAGAAGAAAAAATATAAGAAAAAAAGAAAGAAGGTAAAAAAATGAAGATTAAAAAAGTAATGGCTCTGGTTCTTGCCGGAGCAATGATGGTAACAATGCTTGCGGGATGCGGGCAGAACGCAGCTGAAGAAGACGGCGGTGCAGCAGATAATTCGGACAAATCCATTACAGTAGTATCCAGAGAAGACGGCTCCGGAACAAGAGGCGCTTTCATAGAGCTTATGGGAATTGAAACAAAGGATGCTGACGGAAACAAGGTTGACAATACAACATTAAGCGCAGAGATTACTAACAGTACTTCCGTTATGATGACCACTGTTGCCGGAAACGAGCAGGCGATAGGCTACATCTCACTGGGATCCCTGAACGACACTGTAAAAGCTTTAAAGGTTGACGGAGTATATCCTTCAGTGGATACAGTAAAGGACGGCAGCTATAAGATTGCAAGACCTTTCAATATCGTAACCAAAGACGGTTTAAACGAAATGGCACAGGATTTCATAGACTTTATTTTAAGCGATGAAGGTCAGGCGGTTGTAGAAGAAAACGGATATATCAGTCAGGGCAGCACCGGAGCTTACGCAGGAAATTCTCCAAAAGGCAAAATAACTGTTGCGGGTTCATCTTCAGTAACGCCGGTAATGGAAAAGTTAAAGGAAGCCTACATAGCTGTAAATCCTAATGCGGAAATCGATATTCAGCAGTCAGACTCAACAACAGGAGTAAGCGCAGCGGTAGAAGGAATCTGCGATATAGGAATGGCTTCAAGAGAGCTTAAAGACAGTGAATCCGATAAAGGCGTAAAATCCACAGTAATAGCAATGGACGGAATAGCAGTAATAGTAAACAATGAAAACGATGTGGAAGAACTGCCGGCCGACACTATTATGAAAATCTACACAGGTCAGATTCTCACCTGGGGCGAAGTAAAATAAGCTGATTTAATAATAGACTGAAGTATGGGGATTGAGTTGACTTGATCCCCATACTTGCAGATACAGAGAATGTAACAGGAGTGTAAAATGAAATCATTTAAAGAAACCGCAATGAAAACAGTATTTCTTGTATCAGCCTGCTTGTCGATTCTGGCGGTTGCTCTGATTTGTATTTTCCTGCTTGTAAACGGTCTGCCTGCCATAAAGGAAATAGGAGTGGCGGAATTTCTGGGAGGAACCGTATGGAAACCGATGCAAAATATCTTCGGAATATTTCCGATGATAGTGGGAAGCATCTACGTTACTGCAGGAGCCATTATAATCGGAGTTCCAACAGGACTGTTATGCTCCATATTCATGGCAAGATTCTGCCCGGCAGGATTATACCGTTTTATTAAACCTGCTGTGGACCTGCTGGCCGGTATTCCTTCAATAGTATACGGCTTCTTCGGCCTTGTGCTGGTGGTTCCGGTAATGCAGGACATCTGCGGAGTAGGCAAGAACATAATTACAGCTTCCATAATTCTTGGAATAATGATTCTCCCTACAATTATAAGTGTATCCGAAGCTTCGATAAGAGCGGTTCCCCAGAGCTATTACGAAGGTTCTCTGGCTCTGGGAGCCACTCACGAAAGAAGTGTATTTGCAGCAGTGGTTCCGGCGGCTAAGTCCGGAATAACTGCAGGAATAATTCTGGGTGTAGGCCGCGCCATAGGTGAGGCTATGGCTGTGAGCATGATTGCCGGAAACCAGCCGGCAGTGCCTAATGGTCTGCTTAGCGGTGTAAGAACTCTCACATCCAACATAGTGCTTGAGATGGGGTATGCAGCCGATCTTCACAGAGAAGCGCTGATTGCAACTGCTGTGGTACTGTTTGTTTTCATACTCATAATCAATCTGTCATTTTCAATGATAAAGAAAGCGGGGGATAGAAAATGAAAAATAAACATTTGAACAGGATTTCCCTGACTCAGAGGCTGAAAGCTTACAGAAAACATCCCTTTTCTTTCATGTTAATGATACTCGTCACCTTATCGGCTGTAATTACTGTAGGTGTGCTGGTTATGCTGGTGGGATACATCCTTATAAACGGTATACCTCATCTGAACAGAGATATGTTTGCCTGGGAGTACAACAGCGAAAACGTATCAATGATGCCGGCTATAATTAATACCGTTACAATGACAGTCACGTCACTGCTGTTTGCGGTGCCTGTGGGTATTTTCTCAGCAATATACCTGGTTGAGTATTCGAAAAAAGGAAATCGTCTCGTAGGAATAATAAGGCTCACCACGGAAAGCCTCGCCGGAATTCCTTCCATAGTTTTCGGCCTGTTCGGATATCTTATATTCGTGATTTTCTGCGGATTTGATTACTCGATGCTGTCGGGGGCTCTGACTCTGGCGATAATGATACTTCCGACTATCATGAGAAGCACGGAAGAGGCTCTTAAAAGTGTTCCCGACAGCTTCAGAGAGGGAAGCTTCGGACTTGGCGCGGGAAAACTCAGAACTGTATTCAAGATAGTGCTTCCGTCTGCGGTTCCCGGTATTCTTGCCGGAGTTATTCTGGCCATAGGAAGAATAACCGGTGAAACCGCAGCCCTGATATATACTTCAGGAACTGTAACAGGCATACCGGACAATCTTATGGAAAGCGGAAGAACCCTTTCAATACATATGTATGCACTTTTGAATGAAGGACTTTATACCGACCAGGCATATGCCACAGCTGTGGTGCTGCTGATAATGGTATTAGGCATCAACGGTTTATCGGGATTAATTGCGGGCAGGCTGTCTGTAAAGAAAGGTTGACAGATTATGAAAGACAATAATTATAAAATAACAGTAAAGGATATGAATTTATTTTACGGTGATTTTCATGCTCTTAAGGATGTGAACCTGAATCTTGGAGCCAACGAGATTACGGCTTTCATAGGTCCGTCAGGATGCGGAAAATCAACTTTTCTGAAATCATTGAACAGAATGAATGATCTTGTAGAGGGATGCAGGATAACAGGGGATATAAGACTGGACGGAGAAGATATTTACGGAAATATTGACGTGAATCATTTAAGAAAAAGAGTTGGTATGGTGTTTCAGAAGCCAAATCCTTTCCCGATGTCGATTTATGACAATGTTGCCTACGGACCCCGAACTCACGGCATACGTTCAAAAGGAAAGCTGGATGAAATTGTCGAGGAGTCTTTAAGAAATGCGGCAATTTGGGATGAGACAAAAGACAGGCTCAAAAAAAGCGCTCTGGGTCTTTCCGGAGGGCAGCAGCAGAGACTGTGTATAGCCAGAGCGCTTGCGGTAAATCCTGAAGTTCTTCTTATGGACGAACCTACATCCGCTCTGGATCCTATATCTACTTCCAAAATTGAAGATCTGGTCATGGAACTTAAAAAAGATTACACAATCATCATGGTTACTCACAATATGCAGCAGGCGGCAAGAATTTCCGATAAAACCACTTTTTTTCTCCTGGGAGAAGTTATAGAATATGGTAAAACAGAAGATATTTTTTCAGCACCGCGGGATAAACGTACAGAGGATTACATTACCGGGAGGTTTGGATGATATGAGAAATCGTTTTGACGAACAGCTTGAACAGCTTAATATAATGATGGTTAAAATGGGAGCTATGTGTGAAGACGCCATCTCAATAGCAATGATAGGTCTTCTTAATGATGATGATGAGCTTATAGAAAAGGTTTTCGGCATAGAGGATGAAATCGACCAGATGGAAAAGGACATAGAAAATATCTGCATGAAGCTTCTGCTCCAGCAGCAGCCGGTGGCAAAGGATCTCAGGATAATATCTTCGGCTCTTAAAATGATAACCGACATGGAGAGAATAGGAGATCAGGCAGAGGACATAGCAGAGATATCCAAATACATCAAAAACAACAGTGTAAAAAACAAGATTCATTTAAAGGAGATGGCGGAATCAGCTTCCCGTATGGTAACCGAAAGTATAGATTCTTTTGTAAAAAAAGATCTGAATCTTGCCCTCAAGGTTGTAAAAGATGACGATATACTCGATGATCTGTTTGCACAGGTTAAAAACGAGCTTATTGCCATAATTTCCGAGGATACCTCCAGCGGAGAATTCTGTCTGGATCTTCTAATGATAGCAAAATATCTTGAAAGAATAGGGGACCATGCTACAAATATAGGAGAGTGGGTTGAATATATGATAACAGGCGTACATAATAAATATAATTAAAGAAGGGGATGAATATTTGACATTTGAAGAGATAAAAAACAATGAAAATATAAAAACTTATATAAAGCAGGCGGATAAAGCGCTGGGAGCTCTGGGTTTTACGGAGCACAGCTTTGCCCATGTCACAAGAGTTGCGCATGATGTAAAATACATTCTATCTACCCTGGGATATCCGCAGCATGAGATAGAGCTGGGCATGATTGCAGGATATCTGCACGATATAGGAAATCTTGTTAATCGGGTGGATCATTCCCAAAGCGGAGCTGTAATGGCCTTCAGAATTCTGGACAATCTGAATATGCCTGCGGAAGAAATTGCACTCATCGTTTCCGCCATCGGCAATCACGATGAAGGAACCGGTGTACCTATAGATGAAATCTCTGCGGCTCTGATTCTTGCGGACAAATCCGATGTAAGAAGAAGCAGAGTCAGAAACAGAGATATTCAGTCATTTGACATACATGACAGAGTGAATTATTCTGTTATGAAATCGGATCTTAAAATAAATGAAGAAAAAACGGCAATAACTTTAAAGCTTTCGGTAGATACGGAAGTCGGCTCAATAATGGATTACTTTGAAATTTTTCTGGGTCGTATGCTTCTGTGCCGGAAGGCGGCCGAAAAGCTGGGACTGGAATTTAAGCTCATAATAAATGAACAGTCTTTGATTTAGCAATGGAGAAAAACTATGATTTATTTTCTTGAAGACGACGGAAATATAAGAAAATTTGTACTGTACGCTCTTGAAAGTGTGGGCTATGAAGCAAGGGGCTTTGAGCTTCCATCCGAATTCTGGAAAGTCATGGACAGTGAAAAACCCGAGCTGCTTCTTCTTGATATAATGCTGCCGGAAGAAGACGGGATTTCCATACTGAAAAAACTCCGGGAGAGATATGACACCAGAAATCTTCCTGTAATAATGCTTACGGCGAAGGATTCCGAATATGACAAGGTCATAGGTCTTGACAGCGGGGCGGACGACTATATTTCAAAGCCTTTCGGCACTATGGAACTCATTTCAAGAGTAAAGGCCCTTCTCAGAAGAACAGGAAATGTCAGAGGCACCAGCCTTGAATGCACAATCGGAGGGCTGTATATAAATACTGATAAGCATATTGTAATGGTTAACGGAAACAATGTTAATCTGACTCTAAAGGAATTTGAACTTTTGTGTCTTATGGCAAGGAACAGAGGCACTGTATTTACAAGAGATCAGCTTTTTATGGAAATATGGGGCTATCCTTTTGACGGGGAAAACAGAACTCTGGATGTTCATATCAGGACTCTCAGGGCAAAGCTTGGAGAATGCGGACAGCTCATTGAAACTGTAAGGGGAATTGGATATAAAATAGGAGGCTGAAATGACAAAGAAATTATTTAAGTATATGTTTCTGGTGGCATTTGTTTCCCTGCTGGCTACGGTCATTCTGGTTATGGGTGTCCTGTATAACTACTTCAGCGGAGAGATATCCAAAAATCTTCTTAACGAAGCTGAGTATATAGCCGGTGCAGTGGAAACCGGAGGAAACGCATATCTTGAAACCATAAAAAATGTAAACACAAACAGAATCACTCTTATCGGAAAGGACGGAAACGTTCTGTTTGATTCAAATGCGGATGCGGAATCAATGGAAAACCATTCTGACAGAAAAGAGTTTATCGATGCGCTGAACACGGGAAAAGGTGAAGATGAGAGGTATTCGGACACACTTTCTGAAAAAACCATTTATCAGGCGGTACTGATGGATGACGGAAACGTACTGAGACTGTCTGCTACACACCATACTCTGTGGATGATAGTATTCGGAATGCTTCAGCCGATAGTTGTTGTTGTAGCTGCTGCGCTGGTGCTTTCTCTGATTCTTGCCATGAGACTTTCAAAGCGGCTGCTTAAGCCTGTAAATGATATGGATTTAAACAACCCTGATATAGACGAGGAATACGTTGAATTCGGTCCTTTGCTGAATAAAATCAAGCATCAGAATATCATGATAAATATGCAGATGAAGGAACTCAGAAAAAAACAGGACGAATTCAGGGTGATCACCGAAAATATGAGCGAGGGTATAATTATTATCGACAACAATACGGAACTTCTTTCTTACAACAGCGCTGCACTTGACCTTCTTGATGCGGAAATGCCTGAAGAAGGCGGTGGCAGTGCAATTTATCTCAACAGAAGTGAGGCCTTCAGGAAAGCTATAGAAGAGGCTCTGTCAGGAAAACACAGTCTTCAGAACATGGAGTTAAAGAACCGCTGTCTGCAGATCATTGCAAATCCTGTATGGGCTGATGAGGAGATTCACGGTGCGGTATTAATTATAATGGATATCACTGAAAAGGAGCACAGAGAAAGGCTCCGAAGGGAATTTACCTCAAACGTTTCGCATGAGCTTAAAACTCCGCTGACTTCAATATACGGAATGTCTGAAATTCTCATGAACGGTATGGTAAAATCTGAGGATGTGAAGGATTTTGCTTCAAGCATACATGACGAGACGGGAAGGCTTATAACCCTTATCAATGATATAATTAAACTGTCACAGCTTGACGAGGCAGCTCCGGGAATGGAAAAGGAAGTTGTGGATCTTTTCGATACTGCAAAAAGTGTTACGGAAAGGCTCTCATCTGTCGCAGAAAAAAAGAATGTAGGATTTGAACTGTACGGTGAGCAGACCCCGATAGAGGGAGTTCCTTCTATCATAGAGGAAATAATATATAATCTGTGTGAAAACGCTGTAAAATACAATAAAGACGGAGGTTATGTGAAGATATACGTAACAAATACCGGACACATGCACGGCAGTATTGAAGTGGATGATTCCGGAATAGGAATTCCGCCGGAGCATCTGGACAGAGTATTCGAGCGCTTCTACAGAGTTGATAAAAGTCATTCAAAAACTATAGGAGGTACCGGTCTCGGTCTATCTATAGTGAAACACGGTGCCGCTTATCACAACGGCAGAATTGAAATAAAGAGCAAAGTCGGGGAAGGCACAAAAATCAAGGTAATACTGTAAAAGCTGCCGTATGGCATAAACAAAAGGTCGACTGATCAGGTCGACCTTTTGAAATGATATCCAATATCTGAGATTTTAAATGATACAGCGCTGTATTCTGATTATCTTCTTGCCATTATCTCATTTAAGATGTTAAATGCCACTTTTTCCTTAGACATAAGATCGAATTCAATCATTTCTTCCCGGGTAATTATAGTAACCACGTTGGTGTCAACACCGAAACCGGCACCGGAGTCTTTCAGGTTATTGGCAACAATCATATCTATGTTTTTCTTTTCAAGTTTTTTTCTTGAATTTTCAATCATATCCCTGGTTTCCATGGAAAAACCGCAGATGAACTGACCAGGTTTTCTGTTTTCTCCAAGATGTTTTATGATATCTTTGGTTCTGTCCAGAGGAATAAACATATCATCAGAATCACTTTTCTTTATCTTGTCATCGCTTACGGATGCCGGCTTATAGTCGGCTACTGCAGCGGCTTTAATGATGATATCTGCATCATCGGAATTGGAAGTTACAGCAATAAACATGTCCTCGGCACTTTTTATCTTTATGGTTTTTACAAAAGGAACCTCCGGAAGGTGAGTCTGACCGCTTACAAGAATAACCTCCGCACCCCTGAGCATTGCAGCTCTGGCGATTTCATATCCCATTTTTCCTGAAGAGTGGTTTGTAATATACCTTACAGGGTCCAGACTTTCCTGAGTGGGGCCTGCAGTAACAAGAACTTTAAGACCTGACATATCCTTTTCACAGGCTATTTCCCTTATTATGTGGTTGAAAAGAACCTCTTCGGAAGGCATTTTGCCTGCGCCTTCGTCTCTGCATGCAAGAAAACCGCTGTCAGGCTCAATTATCTCAAATCCGAAATCCTTAAGTCGATCTATATTGTGCTGAACCACCCTGTTTGTATACATATTTGTATTCATGGCCGGTGAAACAATTATTTTACATTTGCAGGCCATAGCAGTTGTGCTGAGCATATCGTCGGCTATTCCGTTGGCAAGTTTGCCTATGATGTTTGCTGACGCGGGTGCAATGAGCATAACATCGGCTTTCTTTGCCAAAGAAACGTGAGCTACATGAAACTGAAAATTCCTGTCAAAGGTTTCTACCAGACATTTGTTTCCTGTCAGAGTCTCAAAGGTAATAGGTGTAATAAAATTTGTTGCGTTTCGGGTCATAATAACATGTACATCGCAGTGCTGCTTAACCAGCATGCTGGCCAGATTGGCAATTTTATATGCAGCTATACTGCCCGTTACTCCAAGAACTACTGTTTTGTCTTTTAGCATGGAATTTACTCCTTATTTTCATTGTCACTGTTAAATCCGGCGGTGGAAGAACTGTCGGAATCGGATTTTCCTTCATTTATATCATAATAACTGATATTGTTGTTGTCCGCGGTCACTTCAGATTCGCTTTTTCTTATTTCTTCCGCATCTATTCGCATGGTTTCCTTTTTGCGCATTTTTTCTTCGTAAATTTCATTTACGTAATTTTTTCTGCCGGCTTTACGCTTTTTAGCTTTTACGTTGGCAATTACTGCAGCAATCAGAGCAATTACCAGTACCGCAATTATAACAACCCATATCCAGCCCGGTATGCCTAAAGGTGCGGGAAGGGCATCCGCAATTCCTGTTTCTTCTTCAGGTTCGGCGGTATCTTCAGCGGCTTCGGTTGCCGGGAATGTGTACTTGAAGCTTAATTCTCCGGAATCGGGATTTCCGGAAGCCAAAGCGGCATTGTCGTTAATAAAGCATTTAAATCCTTCTCCAGCGGCGCAGCCTTCGCTGATTTTAACTGTTACTGTTACAGAATACTCTGTTTCCGGTTTGAATTCGCTGTGAGAAGGGGACCATTCTATATTAGAAATAATAAATCCCGGGTCACCCAGACCTGTCGAAGCGTTTAAATCAGGCTTTTCTCCCGTAACAGGAGCATCAATGTCTTTAACAGAGAAAGTCATAATCTCTTTTTTTGGTTCTTCTTCTTTCAATCCTGCTGATTTGTCTTTTACTTCCGCAATATCTGTATTAACAACATTGGATTCTTCTCCGGACGCAGCAGTTACCTGGCAGTAATAGTATTTTGTATCGGCTGATTTTTCAGGCTGATAAACATTTCCTTCCGCTCCGGGAATTATTACAGGATTTGCGCCTCCTGCTTCACATTCGTACCACTGATAAGTGAGCTGGCTGTCACCTGCATCGGAAACAGTCGCCATTAAAGTGTAAGAATAATCCCCGACGCTTATCTTTACGTCAAGCTTGGCACTAAGCTCCGCAAAAGAAGTTACCGTCATTGAGAAAATCATAATGACTGAAATGATAATTCCGGTATAACGTTTCCACATAATATTCGCCTCCTTATGGAAAATTTGTGAAAGTTTCTGAGCTTCACTCAATTTTAACAAAAAGATACTTGTCGTCTTCAAACATAGGCTCGCTGCCCTGGAAGAATACCGGCGCAGGAATCTTATAAATCCCGCCCATATATTCAATGATGATATAATCGCTGAGTATCTGGGTGAAAGAGTAAGGCGGTATGTCGAAGTATCTGTTAAGTTTGTATACTCTGAGAGTCTGAATATTCCACGCAAACGAGAACTCGTTATCTTCCTTCCTGTTAAATATTACATACTGCTCGAATGCTGTTACCAGTCTGTCAACATTTTCAACGCCGTTTGTAATCTCGAGACTACCGATATTTTTGCACAGCAGAACCGGACCTCCGTCACTGTCATCCGGAGCAAAATAGAGATTTCCTATTATTCCGTATATCATATCTTTGCCGGCAGTGAATTCCATATATCTGAAATCATTCTTCTCGTAAGGAATTTCAACAACCTCGCCTGTGTCACGGATTACAGCATAGAGATTTCCGCTGTATCCGAAGATTCTGTCCGAAAGTCTGAAGGGGAGACTGTACTCGAAATACTCTCCGCCGTCGATATGTACTGACCTCAGCTTTCCTCTCTCAACGAAAATTACAATCCCGTTTTCTATCCAGACAGAAGAACATGCGTGATTTTCAAGCACTGCTCTGCGGGTTCCGCTGTAAACGTCAATTGCAGTAATTTTGTGGCCGTCATTAAACTCATAAAAAATCAGTTCGTCCTCAACCATATTGATGCAGGAAGCGGTACAGCCGGGACCCTTTGCGGTATACAGAGTCTGAACCGTGTCGCTGTCACTTACGGGAGCAACTTTGATATTAATTTCATCCTGTTTTTTAACTATATAATATACAAAACCGTTTCTTACAATGACATCGGATTTTCCACCGCAGGACTGGTTGTTTCCGTATGCATAATGAAGAAGTCCTGAACCGTATTTTTTGCTTTTCCCAGCTTCGTTATTTTCTATTTTATTGCCGCATTCCATGCAGAATTTGCTTCCCGCAGGGATTTCGGCACCGCATTTACCGCATTTAATTGTACTCATAAATTCCTCCTTTTTAGAAAGACTTAAACTGATTAATTATCTCACATTTTTTGTGACATAACAATATTTCTTCTAAAATATCATTCGTATTTTAAGGGTCATTGTTGTATAATGTAAATAATAAAATAATGACGGGGTGAGAAAATGACCGGACTGCTTATCAGATTGTTTATTAAGGATTATGAGAATACTTCCGATCCGAAGGTCAGGGAGGCATACGGAAAAATGAGCGGCGCAGCGGGAATAGCAAGCAATGTTCTGCTTTCTGTAATAAAGGTAATAATAGGAGTTCTGTTCGGAAGTATTGCGGTAATTGCCGACGGTATCAACAATATTACCGATGCAGGCTCTTCCGTAATAACCCTGATTGGTTTTAAGCTTGCGGGACTTCCTGAAGATAAGGATCACCCATACGGTCACGCCAGATACGAATACATAACGGGAATGATTGTATCATTCATAATTATCCTGCTTGGAATACAGCTTTTTAAGGAATCTGTACTGAAAATCATTGATCCCGACCCGGTAAGCTTCAGTCCTCTGACTGCTGCGGTTCTCATTCTCGCAATTCTGATAAAGCTGTGGCAGATGATGTTTTACAGACATATTGGAAATTTAATCAGTTCCGCAACAATAATAGCTGTATCCAAAGACAGCAGAAACGATATTCTTTCAACCTCTGTGGTTCTGATTGGTCTGATTATCGGGGCTGTTTCGGGCATACAGCTTGACGGCATACTTGGCTCACTTGTGGCAGCATTCATAATTTTTTCCGGAATTCAGCTTATCAGAGAAACCGTAAGCCCGTTGCTTGGAGAAGCACCGGATCCCGAACTGGTAAATCAGATAGAAAAGCTGGTCATGTCTTATGAAGGTGTACTGGGAATTCACGATCTGGTTGTCCATGAATACGGTCCGGGAAAGATTTTCGCTTCTGTTCATGCAGAGGTAGATTCTAAAGCCGATGTAATGGCAAGCCACGATCTGATTGACTGCATAGAAAGAGAAATAAACAGTAAGCTGGGAATACATTTTGTAATACACATGGATCCTATTGTAGTTGATGATCCTGTGGTTGACGGCTACAGGAAAATTGTAAAAAACACATTGAAAAGTATTGATCCCGTACTGAAATTTCACGATTTCAGATGTGTTCCGGGACCTACACACACAAATCTGATTTTTGACGTGGTGGTGCCTATAAAATATGAATTAACACAAGAAGAACTTACCGAACGCATAGAAAAAACTGTAAAAGAATTTGACGAAAATCTCTATACAGTAGTAACAATAGACAAGGATTATATTAATGGTTAACATAGGCAATGACTGGGATGATATTCTGAAAGGCGAATTTGATAAAGAATATTATCTTGAGCTTAGAAAATTTCTTAAGCAGGAATACAAAACAGAAACAGTATATCCATCAATGTATGACATATTCAATGCATTGAAATATACCCCGTATAAAGATGTAAAAGCGGTAATACTGGGTCAGGACCCGTATCACGGCCCTGATCAGGCTCACGGTTTGTGCTTTTCCGTAAAGAAGGGCGTTGCTGTTCCGCCGTCTCTTGTAAATATTTACAAGGAGCTGAATTCCGATATCGGGTTCAAGATTCCCGGTCACGGAAATCTTCAGAGCTGGGCGGAGCAGGGGGTACTGCTTCTTAATACGGTCCTCACCGTAAGGGCAGGTGCGGCCAATTCCCACAAAGGAAAGGGATGGGAAATATTCACTGACACGGTAATCAAGCATCTGAATGAGAAGGATGATCCTGTGGTATTTCTTCTGTGGGGAGCTAATGCCAAAGCCAAAGCTGCAATGATTACAAACCCTAAACATCTTATTCTTACTGCCGCCCATCCCAGCCCGCTGTCGGCATATAACGGCTTCTTCGGGTGCAGACATTTCTCGAAGACAAATCTGTTTTTAATATCAAACGGCCGGGGAAAAATCGACTGGTCCATAAAATGAAAGGAGACATTATGAGCAGTTTATTTAAAACTTATCCTTATGAACTGGAGGCTCTTGAGTATGATTTCAATGCTCTCGAACCATATATTGACGCAAAAACTGTAGAAATTCACCACGACAGACATCAGAGAAACTATGTGAATTCCCTGAATGCGGTAATAGAGGAGAATCCGGAATACAAAGACTGGACTCTTGATGATTTTTTCAGAAAGGAAATGCAGATACCGTCGGATATCAGGCATATTATTTTAAGAAATGCAGGCGGAGTATATAATCATGAAGAGTATTTTTCTCATATGACTCCGGACGGGCAGCTCAGTCCCGAAGGTGAGTTGGCTGATGCTGTAGAGGATTTTTTCGGATCAGTTGAAAATCTTAAAGCAGAACTGAAAAAAGCAGCTCTCGATGTTTTCGGATCGGGATATGCTTATCTTGTTGTTACTCCTCAGAGCTGGCTGCAGATAATTACTCTGTCGAACCAGGAGACGCCGGTGCAGTTCAATTTTAAACCGCTCCTTATAGTGGATGTCTGGGAGCATGCATATTATCTGGGATACCAGAACAAGAGAGCTGACTATTTCGACAACTGGTGGAACACCGTTGACTGGAAAAAGGCAGAAGAAACCTACGAAGAAGTAAATGCAAAAAACAAAAAATTCGAATTCGGTTTCTAGATACACAAATTTCTTTAGAATAATATATCGGGATTTATCTGTCAAATTTGACTATTGAGGGATTTACATTCCAGAAGTTCATCAGTTCTCTGCACTGTTTAGCCGCTCGCTTTGAAGGTCTGCCTGTGCTGACGGCTCTTATCATAATGTTTTTTGCAGTGTGCTCAAGGCTTGTGAACTCAATCATAGAAACCTCGTATCCCCATTCCTCCAGCTTCAGCTGTCTGAAGGTATCCGTGAGAATGGCGCAGAATCTTTCTCTAAGAATTCCCTGTTTAAGCATCGGATTGTGAAGTTCGTTCTCCATTTGTCCGAAAAGCTCGTGCTGACAGCAGGGGACTGACAGTATCACCGAAGCATCCCAGTTTTTAGCATTTATCAGTGCAAAATCAGTTGCTGTATCGCAGGCATGGAGGGTAACCACCATGTCTGCATGAGTATCCTGATATTCTGCAATATCCCCGATTTCAAATCTCAGTCCGTCGTATCCCAAAGATGATGCAGTTTCACTGCAGAAATTTATAACATCTGCTTTCAGATCAAGACCTACAATATCCACGTCCATTCCAAGCTGTTTCTTTAGATAATAGTATAGGGCAAAAGTCAGATAAGCTTTTCCGCAGCCGAAATCAATGATTTTTACCGTTCTGTCCTTTGGAAGGTGATTAATTACATCTCCCGCGATTTCTAGAAACCGGTTTATCTGTCTGAATTTTCCGTAATGCTTCTTTAAAACCTGCCCCGAATCGTTCATTACTCCAAGGCGAATCATAAAGTCACAGGGAGTTCCGTCCGGAATAATATATTTCTTCGTGTTATTGTGTTCGAGACTTTGAGGCCTCATTGACGGGAGACTCTTAGTAATTCTTGGGTTTTCCGGTTTTGCCGCCAGCACCTGATAATCTGCATTGGCAGTAAATAAATTTGCCTGTTTGAATCCGGCGGCAATCTGTGACTGCACAAAATCGGGAAATTCATCAGCAGTGAGGTTTTCGTGTATTACCTTGCTCGGATACACGTATTCTGCCTGATACATAAGACTCTCACCGGAGGAGAAGGGTCTTACGGTTATTTTCTGATAAGGAAGACTTTTTTTTCTTTTATTTCCCAAAACAAGGCGAATCAGACTGCCTTCTTCGGTTATTTGTTTTAATAGTTCTGAAATATTTTTCATTATTTTTCTGCTTTCTTTTCAAACTGTTTTTTCTGTTCCTCTATTAGCTGGTCTCTGATTTTATCGGAGATAGCATTAATTTCTTCGCGGCTCATATCTTCGGTGTAAATAGGCGGCATAAATGTAATCGTAACCTCGCCGGGGCTGACTCTGTTTCCGTTTGCCTCGAACAGCTTATATGTGCCGTCTATGAGAAACGGAACTATCGGAGCCTTGGCTTTTGTAGCAATCATCATGGCGCCGGTTTTGAATTCACCTATATCGTCACATTTGCTTCTGGTTCCTTCAGGAAAAATGTAAATGCTTCTGTTTCTTTTCAGCAGAGAAACAGCCTCTTTGATTGCGGCAAGTCCCTGCTTTGCATTTTCTCTGTTAAGAAATACGCAGTCGATTGTATCCATCCAGGTTCTGAGGAAGGGTACTTTTTTGATTTCTATTTTCGCCAGATAGCCGTACATGGTTTTAGAGCAGGCGAGAAGGGAAAGTATATCGAAATAACTCTGATGATTTCCCACAAGTACGCAGGCTTTGTCCGGTATGTTTTCTTCTCCTGTAACAGTTACCTTTGCTCCGGTCCACCACATAACTCCGCGAGCCATGAATCTGATAAGCCGGGGAGCCAGTCTGTCTCTTTTTTTAAGACTTTCCTCATCGCCTTTTACAGTGAGATTTTTACAGTAAATCATCCACGGCGACAGAATGACGAATTCGATAAAAACCGTCAGCACCGCCATTATTGTTCTGAATGTTTTCATATTATGCCTCTTTTCCGTTTTCGGGTTTAATTTTACAGATGATTTTAACATATTTTACCCGCATCTTTCAAGAATGTAAAAGCAGTTGACCGCAATAGTATAAAAGAATATAATAAAGCTAACAAACATTAGCCAAAGAAAGGGAGTGACCGAATTGAGAGGTAATGAAAAACTGATAATAAGACATGAGACTCCGGAAGAATACAGAGAAGTGGAAAATCTCACCAGAGAAGCATTCTGGAACGTATATCGTCCGGGATGTCTGGAGCACTACGTCCTTCACTGCTATAGAGACAGGGAGGATTTTGTGCCGGAGCTTGACTTTGTTCTGGAGAAGGACGGCGAAATAATAGGACATATTATGTTTGTACGGGCACACATTAATGCTGATGACGGAAGAAAAATCCCTGTTATGACTTTCGGACCAATAAGCATCGCTCCGGAATACAAAAGAATGGGGTACGGAAAAAAGCTTCTGGATTATGCTCTCGAAAAGGCGGCAGGCATGGGAGCAGGAGCAGTATGTATGGAAGGCGATATAGGTTTTTATGGGAAATCCGGCTTCGTCACGGCAAGCACGTGCGGAATACATTATTATGCCGAACCGAGGGAAAACGAGGTTCCGTATTTTCTTATGAAGGAGCTTACGGCAGGTTATCTCGAAGGCATAACGGGAGTTTACAGAACTCCGGAAGGATATTTTGTGAATGAAAAGGACGCGGAAGAGTTTGACAGCCAATTTCCTCCCAAAGAAAAGCTCAGGCTGCCGGGGCAGCTGGTATAGAATTATAATAAATACGCCATCCGCATAAGAAAAAAGTCTCTTGCGGATGGCTGTTTTTTTTACTTAAAAAGTATCATACATAGGGATTTACAAAGGGAACCCCAAGAAACTCCGCAGCGGAAAAAGCAAAGTTTGAGGCAATCAGCTCTATGTTGTCTTTAATCCACTGCGCGTCGAAGTAGTTGTCATGATAAGCGGTTTCAATCAGAACGGAAGGGGCTTTTGTTCTTCTGAGCTCCGCCAGAGAAGTAGTAGGAACTGTATTCACAAGATTCGGATTTGGATATATCAGGGCAAGATTTGAAGCAAAAATTTCTGCCGCTTCCTGACCCTCGGGACTGTATGTATAATAATAAACATCAGGTCCCTGAAGTGTTCCTGCAAGATATTCGGGTGCCGCATTTGAATGGAGAGCAAGATGGAGGTCGTAGTTTCCGGCATTTGATTCCGCAATTGCCTGACTGAGGCTTGCGTCGGGATTATTTCGCACAACAGATATTCCGCTCGCCAGAAGATAGGGGATCATGGCATCCGCTATGAGGTTCATATAATATTCCTCATTTCCTCCGTTGACAAAGGGATTGAATTCCTGAACGGATGGGCTTAAATAAATTGAAGGCATTTTATTCTCCTTTTCATTTTACTGTTTTTCAATATACATTGTATGAAGTCAGAGACTGATTGTTGCGGAAATCTGTATCCGGCAGGAAGTAATTTGCTGAAAAACTGATGTAATGGTTTTACAAAACATGTTTATTTTGATAAAATGTACAAAGATATCAAACGGAAGGAGTGATTGGCATGGCCCTTACGGGTAAAGCATTAATAGCGCAGGGCGGCGGCCCTACAGCGGTAATAAATCAGACACTTGTGGGAGTAATACAGGAAGCAAGAAAATACCAGAACATCACAAAGGTTTACGGTGCGGTAAACGGTGTGGAAGGTATAGTTAAAGAGAATTTTCTGGATCTTACACAGGAGACAACTCACAACCTGGAGCAGGTTGCGCTTTGTCCTTCATCTGCTCTTTTTTCAACAAGAGTGAAGCCGGATGAAGAATTCTGCAAAGAAATTTTTAAGGTTCTGTCTGTTCACGACATCAGATATTTCTTCTATATCGGCGGCAACGATTCGATGGATACCATCATGAAGCTCTCCGACTATGCCAAGGCGATTGGCAGCCACATCCGCTTCATGGGCGTGCCCAAGACCATCGACAACGACCTGATGG
>JAUNCY010000076.1 GCA_030526325.1 Bacillota bacterium | reverse complement strand
AAGTTAAATGGTTTTTAAAATAGTCTAAGAATAAAAAAATGCTGAAGCTCTGTAATGAGTTTCAGCTGTTTGGTTAATTTCTAGGGAGGCTTTTCCGCAATATAGATTTTACTGTTTTTCGCATAGGAATCCTTTTTCTTTCAGTTCCTGCTCTATGAGATCAAGGGTTTCCTCTGAATCTGCGGAAATCGTGTGATAGTGATATCCGGAGGTTACGTCTTTTAGCGGGGATGATTTCCCGCTCTTAATATCCAGCATGAATTTATTTACATCACGCCTTGAACTTATATTAAGTTCGGCCTTAATAAGTCCATACACCTTGTGTCTTACAAAAACATCAACGGCTACACCGCCGAGATCAACTATTGTATTAAGCTCATCGGCAATTTCTTCATTTGTATGGAATGTCTTTACCACCCTCACCGCATTGACCGGATTGTTGAGCATATAGCCTCTGTTCGTGGAAATGATATCATTTCTTTCAGCCCGGATAAGAGCCATGTCCTGAACTATTACCTGTCTGCTCACTGAAAAGTGACTGGCAAGAGCTGCACCCGAGACAGGAATATCAGAAGCGGCAAGAAGCCGGAGAATCTCTTGTCGTCTTTCAGTTCCTTTCATTGATTAATACCGATCCTTTCATGGTATATATATAAATTAGCAGAATTTCTTAACATAAACAAGTATTTATAATAGTAATTATAAAGTATGCAGGTTTTTCAAAGAAATATCAAGCACCGGAGCAGAATGAGTCAGAGCGCCGCAGGATATATAATCAACTCCTAAATCCTTAAGTCGTTCGACGTTTTCCAGTGTCACATTTCCGGAGCATTCGGTTTCTGCTTTTCCGTCAATAATTTTTAGTGCCTCTTTCATCATTTCAGGAGACATGTTGTCAAGCATTATTATATCGGCACCGGCCTCAACAGCTTCTCTTACCATTTCAAGAGTTTCTGTTTCAACTTCGATTTTTCTCACAAAAGGAGCGTATTCTCTGGCCATTTTTACAGCCTTTGTTATACTTCCTGCGGCACCTATATGATTGTCTTTTAAAAGGATACCGTCTGACAGGTTGTATCTGTGATTATATCCGCCCCCTACTTTCACCGCATACTTTTCAAAAATTCTCATATTCGGAGTGGTCTTGCGGGTATCCAGCAGCTTTGTCCCGCTTCCTTCCAAGAGCTTAGCTATGGAATGAGTATAAGTTGCTATTCCGCTCATGCGCTGAAGGTAGTTAAGCGCAACCCTTTCTCCCGAAAGAAGGGTACGAATATCTCCGGTTAAAACAGCCATTAGCTGTCCCGGAGACACGGAATCTCCGTCGCTGCAGAAAAATTCTATCTTTACTGTGTTATCAAGGAGTTTAAATACACGTTCAAATACTCCTAGACCTGCGGCTATGCCCTGCTGTTTACAGATGAGCTGAACCTCCCCGAGCTTTGGAAAGGGCATGACCGAATTTGTTGTAATATCTTCCCCGGTTATATCTTCTCGAAGTGCCTGCAAAATAAGGTTATCTGCATTTAAGGTCATTGTAATTCTGTTATTCATTGACTCTGCTTATCCTTTCTATTTCGTTTAATACAAGTATTCTGTATTCTTCTTTAAGAGAGTCTCTGTCAGAATACAGGCTTTCATCAACATCCGGTGTGAAATTACATACAGGCCGTGACAGTTCATCTTCTGTCATGCGGACGGCAGCTCTTTTTGCAAAAACAAGGCTTTCCAGCAGAGAGTTGCTGGCAAGTCTGTTTGCACCGTGCACTCCGTTGCAGCTTGTTTCTCCGGCTGCATAGAGTCTGTCCATAGATGTTTTAGAATGGCGGTTTACCTTAATACCGCCCATGAAATAGTGCTGCGCAGGAACGACCGGAATACATTCCTCGGCAGGGTCGAACCCTTCCTCTTTGCACCTGTTATAAATATTAGGGAAATGATTCAGTATAGTTTCACGTCCTATAGGGCGCATATCCAGAAGCACATAAGGTGTTCCGTCCAACTCCATCTGTTTTTCTATTTCTTTAGTCAGAAGATCTCTGGGCAGAAGTTCGTTAACGAATCGTTTTCCTTCTTTATTATAGAGATAGGCTCCTTCGCCTCTTACCGATTCTGAAATAAGAAACTGTCTTCCCGGTTTGTCTGTATAAAGGGTAGTTGGATGAATCTGTACATAATCAGGATTCAGCAGCTCAACACCGTGTTTAAGACATACGGCGAGTCCGTCTCCGGTAAGGTGAGGGAAGTTTGTTGAGTGAAGATACAGCCCGCCAATACCGCCGCAGGCAAGCAGTGTGCTGTCTGCTTCTATTGTGAAAATTTTTCCTTTTTTGTCTGATGCAACGATGCCGTAACAAGTATTGTCTTCAGCAATCAAATCTATCATGGTAGTGTATTCCATAAGTGTGACATTTTTTAATTCTCTGACCTTTGACAGCAGCTTGCTTGTGATTTCCTCTCCGGTTATATCTTTATGATAAAGTATTCTGTTGGTACTGTGAGCCCCCTCTCTTGTAAAGCATAGATGGCCGCCTTCTTTTTCAAAGTCAACACCGTAGTTTATTAGGTCGCGTATGGTGTCCTGGGAAGAACGTATCATGATGTCCACAGATTCCAGATTGTTTTCAAAATGTCCTGCTTCGAGGGTATCGTGAAAAAATGAATGATAGTCATCTTCGTCTTTAAGCATGCATATTCCGCCCTGTGCCAGGTAGGAGTCGCTGCTTTCAAGGTCTGATTTGGTTATCATAATTATGCTTTTGTCTTTGGGAAGGCTGAGAGCGGCATAAAGACCTGCAACACCGCAGCCTACAATCAAAATGTCTGTTTTCATTTCGTTTTCCTTTTACTGTACAAATTTTTTAGAGAGAAACTATTTACTGAGTTCCAGCATTCTGTGAAGCGGCTTAAGGGAAGAATCTCTGAGTTCGTCGCTTACAGATACCTGATTTGTTTTGTTTTTCAATACATCCAGCACCTTTTCCGGTGTTATGAGTTTCATGTCCTCGCAGCGGAAATGATCATGTACCATATAGAAAGACTTGTTTGGATTTCTGTTTTTTAATTCCCAAAGCACACCGTTTTCAGTACAGATTATGAACTCTTTACAGGGACTGGAGGATGCATATTCAATTATTCCTGAGGTGCTGCCTATGTAATCCGCAAGCTCAAGAGCCTCCGGCACACACTCCGGATGGATGAGAACAAGAGCCTCCGGATGCTTTTCTTTTGCAGAAATTATATCCTGGGCAGTTAAAGCTGCATGCACGGGACAGCATCCGTCGTTAAATATGAAATTCTTTTCAGGAACTTTGGAGGCTACATATCTCCCCAGATTCATGTCAGGGATGAAGAGAATATTTTTGTTTGGCAGGGACTGTACGATTTTAAGCGCGTTTGCTGAGGTTACACATACATCTGAATGAGACTTAAGTTCCGCCGTAGAGTTTATATAGCAGACTACAGCTGTATCATCGTATTCCGCCCGCAATTTCTCAATGTTTTTCACCGATGCCATATGAGCCATGGGGCAGTCGGCATTTATGTCCGGCATAAGTACTGTTTTTTCGGGATTGAGTATTTTTGCGCTTTCCCCCATGAAGGACACCCCGCATAGAACCAGAACATCAGCATCGGTTCCTGCAGCCACTTTGCTTAAGTAGAAGGAATCGCCGACATAATCAGCTATTTCCTGCACTTCGTCAGGCACATAATAATGTGCGAGTATAATCGCATTGTTTTTTTCTTTTAGAGATTTAATCTCATCTTTTATATTCATGTCATTTGCTCCTTGAAAAAATTATCAATAGAATTATACTCTAAAAATTAACAAGTGACAAGACAGTAGTAAAAACTATTTGTAAACAACATTATAACAATGTATATATTTCTTGCAAGAATAAAAAATGACTTATTAGAAATATTGAAATTCCAAACATGAAATAGTTTGATTGGGTATATTTAAAATATGATTGAATTTGAAATAGTTTGATTGACATTGAATGAGTTTGTGGTAAAATAAATACAACAGGAGGAAAAGAGTATGCTGCAGAACGAAAGACATGAGAGAATTATAGCCAAGTTAAAAAAACACAATACAGTAAAAGTGGCTGCTCTGGCAAAGGAACTGGGCATAAGTGAATCTACAATAAGACGTGATATCACTGAACTGGATCATGCAGGAAAATTAAAAAAAGTCTTTGGCGGAGCAGTTG